>JAVBOV010000079.1:0-9529 GCA_031550205.1 Alphaproteobacteria bacterium | reverse complement strand
TCAGCATCATATTTTCCTTAGAAAGCGCCGGCGCCTTATAACTCTCCGCAAGTTCCTTCCTATCAAGCTCATAAGCGCTAAGCGGCATGCTGAAAACATTGCTGCTCAGCTCCGACAACCCCATCACATCATCTGCCATGGCAATTGTAACATCTTTGTTGCGCCCTCTGAAAATCAATAAATCACCATCGTCTTCCGCTTCTGCAAACACGCGCATATAACTTTCCGCAAAATCCTTAATATACGGAAGAGTCTTGCCAAGCTGTTTGCGCAAAAAGTCAAACAAAATGTCGTCCATTACAATATCTTTGTCATTGGCATATTTATCAAAAGAAAACCCTTTTTTCTGCTGCATATATCTGCCGCCTTCCATAAAAAAACGTATTTTGTCTACATTGTAAACAAAACACACTTTTTGTCAACGTTTTTTAAATATCTCCCAATAAAAATTTAGTCCCACTATCGATAATGGGACTAAAAAAATAAATCTACCACCGACTACTGACTACTGACTACTGACTACTGACTACTGACTACTGACTACTGACTACTGACTACCGACTACTGACTACTGACTACCGACTACCGACTACCGACTACCGACTACTGACTACCGACTACCGACTACCGACTACCGACCACTTTTCTAAGTTTTTAAGTTAACCGCCACTTCCGTCATCTCGTTTGCCGTGGTAAAAGATTTGGCATTAAGGCTGTATGCGCGCTGAATCAAAACCATATTGGCAAAGTCTTTTTCCACATTAGAGGTTGAAAGCTCAACCGACTGAGCCGATAAAATGTCCTTCAATCCGGTATCCGGACCCAAAAGATAATGGCTGTCGCCCACCATGGTATTATATGCAAACATTGTGTTTGAAACCGGCGTCAAGTTTTCCGGCGCCGTAAAAGAAACCAAAGCCAGCTTGGCATAATCTTTTGTATCGCCGTTTGAATACTTGGCCTTAACCACGCCGTCATTATCAATATAACCATACATAAACGTTCCGCTCGGATGTCCGTCCTGGTCCATAAAATCGATTCCGCTGCCGCCGGTATATTGCGTCATGTTTGAAATATCAATATCAATCGCCGGATTGGAAGAACCATCGTTCCATGTCACCCCGATGTTTAAATGCTCCGGAGAAATCAGCGTTCCGTCGGTATCAAACCTAACCTGAAACGGCCCGCCGGTGACTGTTCCGTCCTGAATTGAAAAAGTAACATCCCAGCTGTCAACCGGGCTTACCGCCTTGGTAAACAGCATGGTTGCCGCCCTGCCGTCATTATTCGGCCCATATATCTGCAAACCGTAAGAGCTGGTGTCAACTCCGGTTGCCGGCACATTTGCCACAATTTCCATTCTTGTTGTCGGCGTTGAGGGAACCGTGTTCGGATAGTCAATGGCAACGTTGGATAAGGTGCTGTCAAAACCACCGGATGCATTGGCCTTAAACCCCTGCAGATATAGCCCGCCGTTGCTCACCAAATGCGGAATTCCGTTTTCCGAACGCGTATTAAAATCACCGGCACGAGTATAATAAACCTCGCCCGCTTGGTTTTTTAACACAAAGAAACCGTTTCCGGTACCGTTAATCGCCACGTCATAATAGTTTCCGGTGGCTGAAACCACACCCTGATGCGTAACGCCGGTGCGGTCATAATAGCCCACGCCGTGAATATCCACCCTTGAAGAAGGAAGCCCTGTGGCTGCATTGCCCTTAGCCACCGGCTCTGAGCCAAGCATTGTATAAAACATTGTCTCCGCACTCTTATAACCAACCGTGCGCATATTGGCAATGTTCATACTCACCGTCTGCATTGCATGCGACTGCGCATCCATGCCGGAAATTGAAGGAAAAAATATCTGCAAAGCCATACCCAAAGCTCCTTAAAAATACTAAATTTATGTTTTATATGCAATTTTCGTGCCATTTAAACAAAAAAACATCAAAAATCAAAAATCAAAAATCCAAAATCTAAAATCTTTCACATTCCTATTGTTTTCCTCTCAAAACTGTTGTACTAATCATAACTAGACTTGGCTAAAAATTGAATTTTTCAGCCCAAATGAAGGGAGACCTGAAGCGCAGGAGCGGAGTGTACACTTTAGTACACTCGCTAAGGGAAAATGACAATTGCTTGTCATTTTCATCTGCAAGAGCTTCGCATGGTCTTGGCGAAAAAGGTTGCGACAGCAACCGTATTGAGCCTAGACACCGAAATTCGAGCATCGGAAGCGACCGCACAGTTGGGGTGAAAAAACAATTTAGAGACAGGTCTATTGATTTTTTACACAACAAAAGAGATATACATGACCACTCCAGACATAAAAGTTATCAGCAAAATGGCTGAAATTCTTGAAAAAAGCAATTTAACCGAATTAGAATATGAAGATGAAGGCTGCAGAATTTGCCTGACCAGAGATTTTTCCACCGCCAGCGCAACCGTATATACGCCAATGCCTCAGCCCGTTGCTCATGCTGCTCCTGCAGCTCAAGCCGCCGCTCCGGCTCCGGCTGCCGAACCTGTCAAGGCTGAAGACCATGCCAAAGACCCCAACGCGGTAAAATCTCCAATGGTTGGCGTAATCTATCTTTCTCCGGATCCAAGCTCTGCCCCATATGTTAAAGTCGGCGATTCTATTTCTGCCGGCTCCACAATTTGCCTGATTGAGGCCATGAAGACCTTCAACCCGGTTAAAGCCCATAAATCCGGCAAAGTTACCAAAATCTTGGTTGAAACCGGCGCCCCTGCCGAATACGGCGAACCGCTGATGATTATTGAATAAATTCTAAAAGGTTATTTCATGTTTGAAAAAATATTAATTGCCAACCGCGGTGAGATTGCACTAAGGATACATCGCGCCTGCCGTGAAATGGGCATTAAAACCGTTGCCGTTCACTCCGAAGCCGATTCCGATGCCATGCATGTCCGCCTGGCCGATGAAGCGGTTTGTATCGGACCGGCTCGCTCATCCGAGTCATATCTTAACAAATCCGCCATCATCTCAGCCGCCCATGTCACCGGCGCAGATGCCATTCACCCCGGTTTCGGCTTCTTGTCTGAAAATGCCGACTTTGCCGAAATGGTTGAAGCTCACGGCATCACCTTCATTGGCCCTTCTGCCGAGCAAATGCGCATTATGGGCGACAAAATCTCTGCCCGCAGCGCCGCCATCAAGGCCGGCCTGCCGGTTGTCCCCGGTTCGGGAGCGCTTGAAAGCGTTGAACATGCCGTTAAATGCGCAAATGAAATCGGTTATCCCGTCATTGTCAAAGCCAAAGACGGCGGCGGCGGCAAAGGCATGAAAACTGCTTTTAACGACGCTGAAATGAAAGAAGCTTATCAAATGGCCAAGGCTGAAGCCAAAGCCGCTTTTTCAAGCGACGTGGTATATATGGAAAAATATCTCCAAAACCCGCGCCATATTGAAATTCAGATTTTGGCAGACAAACACGGCCACGCTGTGCACCTTGGCGAGCGCGACTGCTCTTTGCAGCGTAACCACCAAAAAGTTCTGGAAGAATGTCCCAGCCCGGCCTTAAACCCTGAAGCTCGTGAGCAAATCGGTGAGACCGCCCGCAAAGCCATGGAAAACCTGGGTTATTATAACGCCGGCACCATTGAGTTCTTATATGAAGACGGCAAGTTTTATTTCATTGAAATGAACACCCGCCTTCAGGTTGAACACCCGGTGACTGAAGCCGTAACCGGCATCGACATTGTCCGCGAGCAAATTCGCATTGCCTCCGGCGCAACCCTGGGCTATAGCCAGAAAGACATCACTTTCTCCGGTCATGCCATTGAATGCCGCATTAATGCCGAAGACCCTGAAACCTTTGCCCCCTGCCCCGGCAAAATCACCGAGTGGCACGCCCCCGGCGGCCTTGGCGTCAGGGTAGATTCCGGCATATATTCCGGTTATTCCATTCCGCCGTATTACGACAGCATGATTGCCAAGCTGATTGTGCATGGCAAAACCCGCAACGCTTGTTTAATGAAACTGCGCCGCGCTTTGGAAGAATTTGTTATCGGCGGCATCAAAACCACCATTCCGCTGCAGCAAAAAATCATTTCTCAGTCTGAATTCATCGACGGCCAATACAACATCCACTGGCTTGAAAAAATGATGGAGAAAAACAAGAAATAAACCCATTTCTCCCTCTCCCCTTGCGGGAGAGGGCTGGGGTGAGGGGTTCAACCAACCATCCTTTTGCAAAACCAAAAAAGAGGGTTCAAAATCGAACCCTCTTTTTTGTTATCATAATCTTTTTCATCCCGAAAACACCATACGTCATCCCGAACTTGTTTCGGGATCTCCTGATAATTAGAATGGGATGCTGAAATAAATTCAGCATGACAAAGAATCAAAAAAATCAAACTCCCAGCGCTTTGCAAACCTCGGCCAATTGCTTTTTGCTCTCAGCCTTTTCAGCTTCCTGCTTTTCAGCCTCAGCCTTTAAGCCTTTAAAGTTCTCATCTTCATAAAAGAAAGCCCCAATATCAATATTGTGCCTTTTCATAACCCTGCACAAAGCATAATAATCTTCAACCGTGGCCTTTTTCACATTTGCCAGCCACCAGTTGTCGACATATATGCGCACCAGGTTTTCTCTAAAGTCATGCTCAAGCAGCCAATCCAAAGGATAAACCGTCTTCTTCAAAAAAGTAGCAATCTGCTCTCTTTCTTTTGGGTTTTTCCAATACCTGCGCATTGCATGTTTAAAGATAACATCTGTTTCATCCAAACTCCTAAAACCGGAAAAATTTGCCAACACAACCGCATAACCCGCAAAGTACCAAAACTTGTTATCTCTGGCATCTGCCGAAGGGTGCGTTTTAAGGGCTTTGTTCCACAAAGCAACCAGCCACGAATTAATGCCGTTGTTTTTCTGAACAATCTCCTCGGTCAAAGCCCTCAAGTCTTCAAAATCATACCATTTCAAAGATGAAATAATTTCATCCATCCACCGACACATTTTAGAATGCACAAGCTCATCTTTGTGTATAGAGCAAAGCAAAGCCTTCATCCGCCACTCTGCATCAAACAAATGTTCAATGTTATCGGCTTCATTAAATGAAAACTTTTTCATAATCTCCAAAGCATCAGCTCTGCAGTCGATTGAAGCATTGTTAGAAGCATCCATTTTTGCCTGAATAAAAGACAAAACTTCAACTCCATAAAGAGAAGAAGTCCAATCCACCAGCTTGCAAAAAGCAATTGCATCTCCAACGTTGGCTTCGTCTTCTTCAACCAAACGGCAAACATACGCCTTAGCCTCTTCTCCAAACTCAGCATAGTTTATAATGCGATTATACACAGAATCAAATGCTTGTATATTCTGGTTAGAATATTTGATTTCCCAAAACATCTTAACGCTCAAAACTTCATCCTGCTTGCCCATATAATCGGCAAGATGATTGGCAATCTCAGCAATTTTAACCTGCTTCCCGCTATCTTTAACTTTAGGGTAAAGCTGCAGCAAGTCATAAATAAACTGTTGCTTTCCAGGAGCTTTATAAGCAAATTTTTCAAAGGCTTCCCATTCTTTTGCGCAAGCCGTAGGCAGAACCTCAATCATCGCCTCTGCAAACAATTTTTGGCTTTTCAGATAAATGCTCTGCAAATCCACCGGCTCGGCAAAACCCAAAGCTCTCTTAAACATTTGCGGATAAGCTTTTTTAAGCTGTTCCAATTCGGCATTTTGCAAAAACAGTTTAACCTGATCAATGTTCAAATTTTCTAAGTTTAATTTTTTTTCCATAAATATATATATTTTAATAGTTTAACATCATAATTTGTTCATTAGCCCAACCCTATCCCCAACTTAGACAAAAGTCAACAGAAAAATAAAATCTCCTAACAAAGTTCGCCATAGCGCAGCTTTTTAGATTTTATATGTGTAATTTTGCGTCCTTCGGCTCTGAGCGTGTTCTGCCGAAAGAAAAGTAAGACACCGAAAGAACAATAAAAGAGAAAAGCAGAACTTTGCGAAGAGAGCAAAATAAGCAAATATAAAATCTTATAAAGCAAGCTCCGGCGGAGTGTTTTGGTTACTTTTGCACCCAAAAGTAACATAAAAAATTTGCAGGTAATAGACTTGAAGAAAGATTCAGATGAGATTGCCATTTAAACCCACCCCGCCCTCCCTTTAATGTATAAGGGAGGGAAAATTTTTCAAGAAAAAAGCCTCTCTTCCGAGAGGCCTTTTTTCTTATCCGAAAACACTCACTGCCCTATGCAGAAGCGATTGTTTTCCTTCTTTTCCCGCCGGCTGCAGTTTATCCGGATTTTTGGCCTTATTCTTCAAATCCTTAATCAAGGCATCAATGCTGCCGCCGTTGTTCTTAATGAAAGCAGAATATTCATTTCTGGCCGTAATTGCCAAGCTCACGTTCTCAATCACAATATCAATCACCTTAAAAGTGTTGCCTTCCTGTTTAACGCGCCAAACCACTTTCGCCGGCTCTTGGCCCTGCCCCATATCAACTGTTGAGTTCACAAAAATCTGGTTCTTGGAATTAGATTCGGTAGTGCCGCCAAACACAAAGCTTCTGCCCTTAAATTCATCAAAGCGTCTGCCCCAGGTTTTGGTGTTCAAATCGCGATAAGTGGCAATAAAATCTTTTTTCTGGGCATCTGAGGCGGTTTTCCAATAGCGGCCCAAAACAAATTGGCCGATAAAATCCATGTCCAATGCTTTGTTGAACAATTTTTCAAAACGCTTGTCTTTTTCTTTTTGGTTAACATTGGCATTAATAATGTCTTCAATGCCTTCTTTGGTAATGCCTTCCACAAATTTCTCGGCTTTGCCCGCATCAACCTGTGCGTTTGCCGAATTTGCAAACATAAAAACCGAAGCCAAAATTGCTAAAACATATTTTTTCATATCCATAATCCTTTTCTTTATTAGACCTGTATCAAAATTGGAATTTTCGGAACAAATGAAGGAAGACCCGGAGCGCAAAAGCGGAGTGTACATCTTAGTACATGAGCATTTGAGCACCGGAAGCGACCGCACAGTGGTTCCGAAAAACCAATTTAGAGACTGGTCTATTCATTGTCAAAATCAAAATCATACGTAGGCTTACCGCCGCAGTTAATTTTATTTTTATTCTGCAGATAAGCAGAACGCATGGTTGCATATAAGTCAACCGAATCTCTTTCCAAATCGTCTGAAAACTCAATGGTGGTTTCACGCCACGCAACAGTCTGAAAAGCAATAAACCCGGCATAAGCCAGCATTCCGTCATCATGCTCTTTGGTAGCCCAATATGCCGGATGCGCAAAGTTATCAGCCACATTGGCCGCCAATGTGCGCGGTGAAGTGGAACCGATAAACGGCAGCACCATAAACGGACCGTCCGGCACGCAATATTTTGCCAATGTATTATCTAAAGTGGTTTTTTCCAAACCCCAGCCCCATCCGGTTGCCACGTCAAACGTGCCGGCAAGACCCAAAGTGGAGTTAACCAAAAAGCGGCCGACGCTGGTGGCCGAGTTTTGCAACTCTCCCTGCAAAAGATAGTTAACAGCGCTGATTGGCTCCTTAAGGTTTGCCAGAGCGGAATTAACTCTGTTTCTGATATCCTGAGTGGTAATTGCGCGATACCCTTTTGCAGCGGGTTTCAGCACATATCTGTCCATGTAATAATAGTTGAAAGTAAACATCGCACGGTTAAAACCCTCTAACGGGTCGGAGACCTCGTGCACGTCATAATCGGCATCGGCAGCCGGCTTGTTTTGCGCATAAACATTGGCAGAAGCCAGCAGCATTGCTGAAGATAATAGGAGTAATTGTTTTTTCACAACCTTTTTCCTTTTTATATTAAAGTTCTCATTGGCAAGAAGTCTAACCAATATTTATGTTACAGTAAAGAAATTTTTTGTGTTTTGCTAAACCGGTTTTCTTCTTTTATATTCTCCATAGAAAATAATTTTTAACAAAGGAATATGAAAAAATGACTAACAAACCTCAAAAACCGATTCAATTATTCGACCTCCCTTCTGCCCAAAAGAAAATTGGCAAAGAAAACTTCTTAAAAGCGTTTGAAAAAATTCTAGACCACGGCGGTTATGCCCAAGGCCCCGAATGCGCCGAATTAGACGCCAAACTGGCTGGGTATTCCGGCACCAAATATGCCGCCACTTGCTCTTCCGGCACCGATGCTCTGGTTCTGGCCCTAATGGCTTGGGGCGTTAAACCTGGCGATGCGGTTTTTGTACCGAGCTTCACTTTCGTTGCCTCGGCTGAAGCCGTTGCTTTTTTGGGCGCAACTCCGGTGTTTGTAGATTCCGATCCTGATACCTTCAACATGAGCGTTGCAGATCTGCAAAAAGCCGTGGATGAAGTTAAAAAAGAAGGCAAACTAAATCTTAAGGCCGTAATGTCTGTAGATATTTTCGGTTCTCCGGTAGACTATGACGCAATCAAAAAAATTGCTCATGACAACGGCATGAAATATCTTTCCGACGCCGCCCAAAGCTACGGCGCTGTTTATAAGGGCAAAAACGTTGGCCACGCAGACCTTGCCGATATGACCGCCACTTCTTTCTACCCCACCAAGCCTTTGGCTTGTTACGGCGACGGCGGTGCCGTGTTCATGAACACCGATGAAGAAAATGACATTATCAAATCCTGCCGCGTTCACGGCATGAATAAAGATGATAAGTATGACAACATGCGCCTCGGCATGACCGGCCGCATGGACAGCTTCCAAGCTGCCGTATTGCTTAAAAAATTGGAAATCTTTGCCGAAGAATTAAAAAACCGCGAGCAAATCGGCCAATATTATCATAAGAATATTGATGCCAAATATAAAACCCAAAAACACCTTGACGGCTGCACTTCTGCCTGGGCAATTTATACCATACTTGCTCCCAACAAAGACGCCTTGACCGGCGCCTTGAAAGAAGCCGGAGTTCCAAACGCCGCCTTCTACCCGCGCCCGGTTCACACCCAGACCGCATATAAACACTACAACAAACGCAGCCTGCCGGTTTGCGAGAAAATGGCCAAAGAAGTAGTCTGCATCCCAATGCACCCCTACCTGACCAAAGAAGAACAAGACTACATTATTGAAACAATCAATAAAGCCTAAGTCTTCTACAGCCAAACAAAAACAGCCCTCTCCCGAGGGCTGTTTTTTTTAATTAATAATACAAAACCCAATTTCTCCAACAAATATCCCAGTCACTCAAATTACCAATTTCGGAGCATGTGCTCCGAAATTGGTAATTTAACTCTCTCCATCCACCTTTATTAAAAACATCCCTCGCCGACTACCGACCACCGACTACCGACTACCGACTACCGACTACCGACCACCGACCACAGACTACCGACTACCGACCACAGACCACAGACCACCGACTACCGACTACCGACTACCGACCACAGACTACCGACCACCGACCACCGACCACCGACCACCGACCACCGACCACCGACCACCGACCACCGACCACCGACCACCGACCACAGACTACCGACCACAGACCACCGACTACCGACTACCGCCTACCGAC
>JAVBOV010000017.1:0-15110 GCA_031550205.1 Alphaproteobacteria bacterium | reverse complement strand
AGTCTTGAAAAAAGTCAGCCGCCGCTATGTGGGGGTCAATGTGACGGTGTTTGCCACCAAGTATCCGCAAGGGGCTGAAAAGCAGCTTATTGAGGCTGTGACCGGACGCGAGGTTCCTTCCGGCAAGCTGCCGATTGATGTGGGGTGCATTGTGCAGAATGTGGGCACGGTGTTTGCGGTTTATGAGATGGTGCAAAAAAACAAGCCGCTGATTGAGCGTATTCTTACGCTCAGCGGAGCCGATGCCTCGATTAAGGGAAACTTCAGGGTCAGGGTCGGCACGCCGGTTTCATATCTGGTTAAAAAATGCTGCGAGAATGTTGATAAAATCGGCAAGACAATTTTGGGTGGTCCAATGATGGGCTTGTCTACGGTGAATATTCATGCGCCGGTTACCAAGCTTACTTCGGGGATTTTGCTGTTTAATGAGAAAGAGGCATATAAGCCCGATGAGACAAGCTGCATTCGCTGCGGCAAATGCGTTGATTCCTGCCCGATGGGTTTGCAGCCGTTTTTAATTGCCAAGGCAATTAAGGATGACGAATATGCCAAAACCAAAGAACTGTATGCAATGGACTGCATTGAATGCGGCTGCTGTTCTTACATTTGTCCGGCTAAGATTGCGCTTTTGGATTATTGCAAGCTGGCTAAATTTGAAATTAAAAGACAAGGGTAATTAATATGCTAAAGGTTTCCACTGCTCCTCACATCGCCTCATCGGTTACAACGCCAAGCATCATGCGCGATGTGATTATTGCGCTTATTCCGTCTTTAATTGCCGGAGTTTTGTTTTTTGGCATAAACGCACTGCTGGTGAGTGCAACGGCAGTGGCTGGTGCCGTTTTGTGCGAATATTTAATTTGCCGGTATATGTTAAAAAAACAAACCACCACCGGCGATTTGACGGCCGTAATTACGGGGCTTTTGCTGGCGTTTAATCTGCCTTCGAACATTGATTTATGGATGGTGCTGGTCGGCTCGGCAGTGGCCATCGGCATCAGCAAAATGGCGTTTGGAGGATTGGGGAAAAATCCGTTTAATCCGGCGCTGGTCGGCCGCGTGTTTTTGTTTATTTCTTTTCCGGCGCAGATGAGCAGCTGGCCGGTGCCGAACGTTTTTGACTTTTTAAATGCAGACGTACAGACCGGAGCCACAACTTTGGCAATTATCAAAAGCAAGGCCTTGGAAAATATTCCGGGGTATGACAGCATGTTTTTGGGAGATGTCGGAGGCTGTATCGGCGAGGTTTCAGCGCTTGCGCTGCTTTTGGGGCTGGCTTATATGCTGTATCGTCAGATAATTACCTGGCATATTCCGGTCTATTATATCGGCACGGTGTTTGTGCTGACGGCAGCTGCCTGGCTGATTGGCGGAGATGTTAAATATGACCCGCTGCTGCATGTGTTGTCAGGCGGGTTGATGCTTGGCGCAATTTTTATGGCCACGGATTATGTTACATCGCCGATGTCGATTAAAGGTAAAGTCATATTTGCAATCGGCTGCGGAATTTTAACGGTGGTTATTCGGTTGTTTGGGGCGTATCCGGAAGGGGTTTCTTTTGCGATTTTGGTGATGAATGCCTTTGTGCCGATTATAGACAATTATACCAAGCCCAGAGTTTTTGGAACGAGGAAGAGATAAATGGCTAAGGGTAAGAAAGAAAAGGCAGAGAAAAATAACGGCGAGCTTTGGAATATGGTCTCGGTGATGCTGGCGGTGACCGGCTCGGCCGCGCTGGTTTTGGGCGTGGTATATAAGCTGACTATGGGGCCGATTCAAAAAGCCAAGGATAATAAGGAACTGGCGGCGGTGTCCAAGGTTGTGTCGGCTGATTTTGATAATAATCCGTTTGAGGAAAAAACCTTAATTGGTGAAGATCAATTGGAGCTTTATCCGCTGCGCAAAGACGGAAAAATTACGGCTATTGCGGTTAAGACCTACAGCAACAACGCTTTTGGCGGACGCATTGTTTTGATGGTGGGCTTTGGTCTGGACGGCACAATTTCAGGTTATGAGGTTTTGGAGAGCAAAGAAACCCCGGGACTTGGTACCAAGGTTGAAGAAGAAAAGTTTGTCGGACAGTTTATCGGCTTAAGACCGGGCAAGCACAATATTAGGGTGAAAAAAGACGGCGGAGAGATTGATGCGGTTACGTCAGCCACAATCAGTTCACGTGCGGTTTCAGAAGCCATATCCAAGGCTTATCAGGCTTACAGCAATTTTACGGGAAGCAACTAAGATGGATGATTTAAGCAAAGAAAATTTAACCAGGGGCATTTTTAGAGAGAATCCGATTTTTGTGATGATGCTCGGCATGTGTCCGACTTTGGGGGTGACAACCTCGGCCTTAAACGGTTTGGGCATGGGTTTGGCCACGCTTTTTGTTTTGATACTTTCCAATATGGCGATTGCTTCGGTTAAAAATACAATTCCGGCAAAAGTCAGAATTCCATGCTATATTGTGATTATTGCTTCTTTTGTGACAGTGGTTGATTTATTGATGATGGCATATATGCCGGCGCTGCATGCCAAGCTTGGCATATTTATTCCGCTGATTGTGGTTAACTGTTTGATTTTGGGCAGAGCCGAGGCCTTTGCCTCAAAGAACAATGTTAAGCAGTCTTTGCTTGATGCAATCGGTATGGGCTTGGGTTTTACGCTGGCGCTGCTTTGTTTGGGAATTATCAGAGAAATTTTGGGAGCAGGGGCGATTTTCGGATATAGATTTTTGAGTATTGATGCTAATCCAATATTGCTGTTTGTGATGCCGCCGGGAGCTTTCCTGGCTTTGGCGGCTTTGATTGTGGGCGTTAATAAGTTGAGGGCAAAAGCATGAGCTATCTAATGATTTTTGTTACGGCGATTTTGGTTAACAACATTGTATTGTCGCAGTTTTTGGGCATCTGCCCGTTTTTGGGTGTTTCCAAGAAAACCGAGACAGCCGTGGGCATGGGGCTGGCGGTGATGTTTGTGATTACGCTTTCCACCATTATGACTTATATTGTATATTATGGCCTTTTGGTGCCTAACGGTTTGGAATTTATGATTACTGTGGTGTTTATTTTGGTGATTGCCGCCATGGTGCAGATGGTGGAGATTATTTTGAAAAAAGTTTCTCCAGCCTTGTATCAGGCTTTGGGCATTTTTCTGCCGCTGATTACTACTAATTGCTGCGTTTTGGGCGTGGCGATTTTGGTGATTCAAAAAGACTTAAATTTACTGCAGGCAATTTGCTTTGCTCTTGCCAACTCAATAGGCTTTACATTGGCGATTGTGTTGTTTGCAGGCTTGAGGGAGCGTTTTTCAGCCACTGTTCCGGCAAGCTTGAAAGGAGCGCCGATTGCTTTGATTACGGCAAGTTTGCTGTCAATGGCGTTTGCCGGGTTCTCGGGAATTGGCAACTAGCAATCAGCAAAGCTGATTGCAGTGAACAAGATAAAAGCCCGGGAAAGAAATAAACTTTCCGGGGCTTTTATTTAACTTTTTTCTTTAGGACTTTCTTCTTTTTTCTCTTCGGGTTTATCTTGTTTGCCTTTTAGACGCGTGTCATATTTAGGGTCGTAACTGGGGTAAACGCGGTTGAGTTCTTTTCTGTTAAAATCTTCGTCCTTCGTCATAATAATTAGATTTAAAAGGTTAATATAATAAAGATAGTAATAGTTCAATACATATAGAAAACAACGTTTGCAGACGAAATACAACAAAAAAAGCAACGATATTAACATCGTTGCTTTTTTTGTTATAAACAGAGAAGCTCATCTAAGTTTTGCCAAGATGCGACCAAGTCTTCATTAATAATCCAGTGCTTTTCAGGCAGCAGGGATAAATGAGAGAAAGAGTCGTTAAAGATATATTCTTCAGCAGGGTTAGTGCGCAAAAATTTGCCGACAGCCTCTCTTTTTCCGCTGTTGCCTCCGCGATGGGACATGCTCTTTACCTGATCTTTGGTTTTTATATATTCTTTTTTAATTAAATATGACCAAGGCCGGTTTTCCATAGAGCTGACGCCGTTAATTTCATAGCGCCGGCTGAACAAGGCCAGACCAAGAGTGCAGCGGTCTGAATAAGAGAAATCGGTGATAGAGATGTCTTCATTGCCAATTCTGCCAAAGCCGTCTATTTTTCGAATCACGGTTTCTTGGAAAAGAAAGAAATGCTGCCGCAAGTTATTTGAGGCAATGCCGTGGAGTATGTTCTCCAAGGATTGAGGCCGGAAGTGAAAATGGTTGAATTCAACATTGTCTTCACCCCAGATGTAAACTTTGGGTTCTTCTTTTTTTTCAACAGAACGGCCGCTTTCGTTCAAACTTAAAAAATGAGAGTTTATAACGAAATTGCCATTGTCTGAAACAGCATCGGCAATTGCCCGCCGGAAGGAACGTACTTTTAAACCATAGTTAGCCTGACTGAAGCCGTTGCCAACACCGGTAATAAACAGAGGTATTTTAATTGCTTCCATATAAATAAGTTTTAATAATTGCTAATTAATTTTTTGATAAGGCTTTGTAACACAATTTTTGACAAAAATCAAATGTTTTTTTGTATATTCTCAATTACGTCAGCAAACATGGCTTCGGTCAGGCGGCCGGTGTTAATGTTATAACGTGAAGTATGATAAGAATTTATCATTTTTATGCCATGATCGGGCAGGGGGTGGATGGCGTTGTGAGCGAATTTGAAGGCGGCTTTTTTGTAACCCAAAACATCTAAAACCGCGTTGTGAGCCACACTGCCCAGGGTTAGAATAATTTTTAGGTTTTTCATTAAGGAGAGTTCATTAATTAGGAAATTGCCGCAGGTTTTGACCTCTGAACCGGTGACTTTATTTTGCGGAGGAACGCAGCGAACAGAGTTGGTGATGCGGACGTTAACCAGCTCAACGCCGTCATCAGGGCGGGATTGGTAGGTTCCTTTTAAGAAGCCGTATTGGGCTAAGACCTTGTATAAGACGTCTCCGGCGAAGTCTCCGGTGAAGGGGCGGCCGGTGCGGTTGGCGCCGTGGAGGCCGGGGGCCAGGCCGACAACCAAAAGTTCAGCGTCTAATGAGCCGAAGGAAGGAACCGGACCGTTGTGGTGGTCGGGGTATTTTTGGCGGGCGTCGTCGATGAAGGCCTTGAGGCGAGGGCAGAGAGAACAATTGCGGTCAGGGTTTTTGAACATGGGGATAATGCCGATTTTAGATTTTGGGTTTTAGATTTTTGATTTATGATACTTTTATTCTAGCAAAGGAGGATGAAAATGTCTAAGAAAAATTTGTATTTATTGATTTTGGCAGCGGTTGCCGTGGTTGTTGCAGCAGGCTATGTTTTGAAAATCGGCGAGATTAAGAGTCTTGCTTCCAACATCGGGCACACAATGGTTTCTTTATATATCCTGGTGCCGGCTCTGGTTTGCGGGCTTTTTCTCGGAAAGAAAAACTATTGGGCAACAATGCTGGGCTGCGGCCTGATTTGCGCCGTGGTTGTGCAATATTTGGTAAGCAAGAACTTTGGAATTAACCCGATTGCAATTAAGACAATTGCCTTTTTGGGCGTGGTTTATTTGCTCAATTTGGTTAGAATTTTGATTGGGAAGTAGAATATAGCCGAGATCATCACGGCCTGAAGGCCTCATGATGACACTTAATAAAAAAGGACAGCTGAAAAGCTGTCCTTTTTTATTATTGAAAATCACTGATTAATCTGTGCATCAGTCTATCCGGAACAGTTGCTTCGCCAAACATTAAGAAATTTTGCTTTAATTCCTCAACAGCTACAACACTGTGACTAAGCTTTGTATTAATCAACATCTCAAGCTTTTGAATGCCGTCAACCCGCTGCATATCGTCAGTTTGTTTCTGAAAATGTTCATTGTAGAACGAAACCAAATCCGGGCGGTTTAATCTTTGCAGTTGATTTTTGGTCAGCGGGTCGATTAAGGCCAGCTTTAAGCAATCTAACAAATCGCGATGATTGGTATCGAATATGGAAGCGCGGTACATATGCAGACAGATAACCAGAAAGGCTTGGCTCCATATCTTGGCAGCATTGCCCATTTTTTCTATCAGCTCTGCAACTTCCTTTAAGTTCGGCTGTTCGAAGATGAACAGGGCGTCTTTATGGGTAAATTTACTCCCTTCTCTTCTAAATTCATTGAGAAACATCTCTCTCCACCCGCCGTCTCTTAACTTGTGGTGGTTGAGCAGAAAGAAGGGCAGGTGGTCAAGGCTAGCTATAAACTTTTCTTCCTTGGTCTTTGGGTTGTGCATTGCATCAAAAGCTTCTTGCGGTTCAATCATGCCCAAAGAGCTTGAGAGCCTTTGTATTTCCATTTGCTCCATTTTGTATTGGTGCCCGCTTTCCCATTGCTCGCTTGTAAAGTGTCCGGAGTAGGGGATTTGGATGTTATGGGTTATGGCCATGGTTAAACATTGCAATAAGTCATAATCAGCCGGGGCGTACATTAGCGCGAAGAAAGCAACCTGAAAATTGTGTTCTGCCACAAAAGTTGAATTAATTCGAGGGTACTGACAATGGGGGGTTGTTTTCATTTTGCCGGAGAGTTCAATAAATTTTTGGATATTCATAATGATATGGATTTAATTAATAATATTTTTCTGAGAGAAAATATAAAGCATTTTTTGACAAAAGTCAAACAAATGTTTTAAGTGATAAATATCAGTAGGTTATCGTCTTTATGAAAGCATGAGTTTGTCGCATAATGTATATTATGAATAGTTATTTATATTAATAAAAGAGAGGGGCTCTATTAGAAGCTGGCGGCGATTAGGGTTTGAGTGTATTTTTCTTGGGGATGGTTGAAGATTTGGTCGGCGGGACCTTTTTCAACCACGCGGCCGTCTTTTAGGACCATGATTTCATCCGACATGGCTCTGATGGCTCGCATGTCATGAGAGATGAAGATATAGCTGATATCCCATTTGTTTTGAATATCTTGCAAAAGCTTGATGATTTGCGCCTGGATGGTGATGTCCAGCGCTGATGTGGGCTCGTCAAGAATCAGCAGCCTGGGCTTAATTACCAGGCTTCTGGCTATGGCAATGCGCTGCCTTTGGCCGCCGGAGAACTCGTGCGGATATTTCAGCAGGTCTGATTTTTTCAGACCAACCTCTTCCAAAATTTCTAAGATACGCTGTTTTTTCTCTTTTCTGCTCAGCTCTTTATAATGAATATCCAGACCTTCGCCGATGATGTTTTCAACGTTAATTCTGGGGTTTAGCGAATTATATGGATCTTGAAAAACAATTTGTATCGATTTTCTGAAGCTGTCTTTATTGTCTTTTAAAGACACTGTACCGCTAAACCGGTTGAGATTGGCGACGGCCTGACCCAAAGTGGTTTTGCCGGAGCCGGATTCACCAACAATCCCTAGGGTTTTACCCTTCTCTATTTTTAAGGAAATATTATCTACGGCCTGGATGCTTTTGGTTACCCTGCCCCAAAAGTTCTTTTTAATTGGGAATGATACGTTGATTTTATCTGCGGAAAGTAATTCTTCTGTTTGTATTTTATTTTTATTTTTCAATATTAAAAATGAATTTATTAATGTTTTAGTATAAGATTGTTGAGGCTTATTAAAAACATTTTTGATTACACCCTGCTCGATGATTTTGCCTTCTTTCATCACCAAAACGCGGTTTGAAATGTTTTTTACCACCTGAAGGTCGTGGCTGATGAAGATTATGCTCATGCCGAGTTTGTCTTTGAGCTCTAACAGCAAATCTAATATTTGTTTTTGAATGGTGACGTCTAAAGCTGTGGTCGGTTCGTCGGCAATTAAGATTTTGGGGTTGTTGGCAATGGCCATGGCAATCATGACTCTTTGGCGCTGACCGCCGGAAAGCTCAAAAGGATATGCCTTCATGCGGCTGGCGGCATTATGAATGCCGGTTAGCTTTAACAGTCTTAGGGCCTCAACTGAGGCTTGTTTGGCGCTCATTTTATTGTGAGTGAGCAAGCTTTCAGCCACTTGGCGGCCGATGGTGTGAAGCGGGTTTAAGGACGACATTGGCTCTTGGAAGATGAACGATATGTCAGATCCTCTGATTTTTTGCAAGTCTTTTTCAGGGGCATTTAACAGCTCTTTGCCTTCAAACTTAATGGAAGAGCTTTTGGAATATTTGGCCGGGGTTAAGCCCAATATGGACAAGGCGGTGACCGATTTTCCGGAGCCCGATTCACCGACAATGCCCAAGATTTCACCGGCTTTCAGGTTGAAAGAGATGTTGTCAACCGCGATAAAACTGCCGAATTTTACGGTTAAGTCTTTAATTTCTAACATTGGGTTTTCCTTGCATCAAAAGCATCTCTTACACCTTCGCCGATGAAAATGAGGAAAGTGAGCAAGGAGGAGAGCACAAAGAAAATGCTTAAGCCAATCCACGGAGCCTGCAGGTTGTCTTTTCCCTGGCGGACCAAATCACCAAGCGAGGGATATTCGTGCGGCAGGCCTAAACCCAAAAAGTCCAATGCACTTAAGGCGACAATGGCCTCAGAGAGCAGGAAAGGAATAAATGTTATGGTGGCGATGACCGCGTTGGGCAGGATGTGTTTGATGATGATTCTGGAGTTGCCGACGCCCAAAGCCTTGGCTGCTTTTACAAACTCAAAGTTGCGAGTGCGCAAAAATTCTGCTCTGACCACAGAGACCAGGTTGGTCCAGGAAAACAGAAGCAAAATAAACAGCAAAATGGCAAAGCTCGGCATGAACAAGCTGGAGATGATGATTAAGATAAATAACTGCGGCAGAGATTCCCAAATTTCAATGAAACGCTGCAGAGAAATGTCTAACAGGCCGGCAAAATAACCCTGAATGGCGCCGATGAAGATGCCGATTAGAGAGGAAAGAATAGTGAGAGAGAAAGCGAAAACAACCGAAAGTCTGATGCCGTATAAGATGCGAACGAGGATATCTCTGCCCTCGTCATCCGTGCCCAAAAGATGCTTGAAAGACGGTTTGACCGGTGTCGGCGAATCCAAATCATAGTCTACACTGTTGAAAGAAAACGGAATGAGCGGCATCAGCATCCAGCCGTTTGCTTTGATATTATTGATGATGTATGGGTCTTTATAATCGGTTTCAGTCTTAAAATCGCCACCAAACTCGGTTTCAAAATAGCTTACGGCCAGGGGAAAATAAAGTTGGTTTTTATATTTTAAAATAATCGGTTTGTCGTTGGCCAGCAGTTCGGCAAAAAGGCTTAAGATGAAAACACTTGCGAACAAAACAAAAGAATAATAAGCACGGCGGTTTTTCATAAAGCTTTCTATTCTTCTTTGAACCAGAGGAGAAGAGTCTTTCTTTAAGCCGTTGAACAATGCCTTAATTATCAAGAGATTTTCCTAGTATAAAGCCGGTTCTTCTTCTTTTTCAAGCTCTTCCGGTTCAATATAAACCGTGTCGGCTTCAGTTTGTTCCTTAATTTCCATTTCAACCGCATTGATTACCTGGTCGTTGGGAGAAAGAACCGTGCCGTCTCTGGCAACAAAACCGACATCGGGAGAAAGAGCAAACGGATCAGAGCCGTTCAAGGGAGCAGGTTCGTCATATGCCGGAGCTGTGGCCGGCACCGGCTGTTCCATAAACGGTTCAGGCTGTTCAACGGCAATCGGCGGAACAGAAGTTTCGGCTACCGGTTCAGGCTGCGGTACAGCGGTTTCAATAATGATTTCTTCATGAACAATAACTTCTTGAGGTTGAACAACGGGCTCTTCAATAACGGGTTCGGCAATTGCCGGAGCCGTTTCTTGGACGGGTTGCTGCTCAATGATTTGGCCGGCAGGCGGAATGTTTGTATCCGGTGCTTCTTCTTCCACCACGGCAATTTCTTCAAGGCCCTCGCCTTCAACCACGATATTGACACCATCTTCAGCAGGAGCTGCCGGATGTTGTTCAACTGCGGCTGTTTCTTCTACAGGCGCCTGATATTCGTTTAGCGGAACGGTTTCATCGGGCTTTAATGCATCAACTGCCGGAATGGGTTCCACTTCGGGGGCTTTTTCAATTATCAGTTCATCGAGCTTTAAGTTTTCAACACTTTGCGACCAATCGGGTTTTGGAGCAGCAGCCGCCTCTTTAGGCTGTGCCGGCGCGTTTATTTTGTACCACTCCTTATACCAATCGGGGAAAATAGACACGGCCTTTTGCACTTTTTCAGTGGTGATGCGGTCTTTGAAGATGCTGCGTTTAAGCTCATCTTTGGCCACTTCCTGCAGGTTAAACTCTTGCAGTTCTTCACAGCCGGGCTTTTTGTAAATATAGCCGGACAAAATGTCTCCGGCGTTGCAGATGTCTCCTTTAACCTCAAATTTATTTTGCAGCGGGTCAAAAATGGCCATGGTTACAAAATATTTGCTTTGAAGGTTGTCTTGAAAAGAGTCTGTTTTGGTGTCTTTAAGGTCGTTAAAGCCGCTTACGCCCTGCACAACGATAACCGTATTATCCAACACGTTGGCAACATGGAGTTTTTCCATGAAATCTTCAAGCTTTCCGTGAAGGCAGGAAAGCTGTTCGGCATAGGCGTTTCTTTTGTTGTTCATATTTTTATTGGAAACAAACGGAGCCGCTTCCATGCTGAGCCATGAAGATGAATTTTTAACTTTGCAATATTGGTCGTATACAAAGGTGTCGGAGGGCAGGTCAAGAAATGCAAAATATGCGTTGTTGCCTTGGTCTTTGATAATGTCTTCAGCCATTAAATCGAGATTTTTTACGGAGCTTAGAGCATATAAATCGCGGTATGGAGTCATATAAATCGGCATGGCTGTGGAGCCGGCAAAGGTGCTGAACAGGTTGTAAACCGTTTCAGAATCGTTGACCAGACCCATGCTTTCCACCCATTGTGCAAACAAGATTGAGGTCTTGTCAAAGTCGTTTATTTTCAGGTTGTGCAGATTGATTGGAAAGTTGGTTTTGTTAACGCATTTGTCAACATTAATCTCGTTGTTTTTATGGCAGAAATCTATGCCGCGAGATTGATAGGCGGTTAAGCGGTATTTGGCCCCTTTGAAGGTGTCAAACAACTTGTTGTCTTTTAAGTATACGGTTTTGTCGTTTATATTTTGGAAGTTGAAATAACCCAAAACCCGAATGTTTTGCAGAAGGTGATCGGCGACCTTGTTATCGCCGTTCGGGTTTAGGCCTTTGGCGATGTTTAAGAACGGGTCTAAGGTTGAAACATAAGCGTTTGGATATAAGGTGAAGCGGTTTTTGACATAGAAAGAAAGATATATGTCTTCAGCCTTGGCAAAAATGCCTTCAGCCGAGGTTTTGGATTTTACATTTTCCATGTAGCTGTATGAGGTCAGGTTCGGCAGCATTATGTATACAAACTTTTTGCCCTTTTCTGCTTCAGCCAAGGGAAGCGCTGCTTTGTCCGCAACAACAGTGTAGTCTTTTTTATTGATTTTATCAAGCGATTTGCCGTAAAACACGGTTCCAAACAAAGCGACCGTGAAAACAGAAACCAGAAACAGCGTTTTTTTGTTAGACATGCTCAAGAGGATGAAAGCAGCCAGGCAGCAGATGAAGCCGAGGATGTAGTGAGAGACACCGTCGACCATGTCGGCCATGCCCATTAGCCCCATGAAGCCGGAGAAGAAAGAATATTTGTCACCTTGGGCAAACTGGGTGATGATGACCACCGGAAGAAGGCCGGCAAAAACGGAAACCACCAGATTTTGCAAAAGTTTGGAAAAACCGAGAACAAACATCAGCACAAAAGAGATAATGATGATGGAGGCCAGAATGTATATGGCCGGTGTGGTTAACATGGAATTTGATGAGAAAAGATAGGCATTTTCAGTGCCGGCAAAAAGCATGAAATCGATGCCGATTAAGGAAGCAATGATTAAGGCTTTTGACCACCAGTGAAGGATGAAAACAAAAATGCCGCCGATGCCTTTTTTGGGCTTGTCGTCATCATAATCCATTTGAGTGATGGGCTTTTTATTTTTTATCGGCTCGGCCTTTTTCTCTTCTACAATAATGTCTTCCATGATTTACTCCAAAAATAAAGTTTTCATGCTTAATAATATATGCAAAATAATGAAATTTTAAAGCAAAAAACCCCGGAAGTAACAACTTCCGAGGTTTTTGTTGATAACTTTATCAAGTTTAACGAGAGTAGAACTCGATAACCAGGTTGGGTTCCATTTGGCAGGGATATGGAACGTCTTCAAATTTGGGCACGAAGGCAAACTTGGCAGCCAATTTTTTGGTGTCAACTTCCAAATATGACGGAATGTCTCTTGTTTGAGATTCAACTGCGGCCATAACCAAAGGCAATTGCTTAGATTTTTCTCTAACCTCAATAACATCACCCGCTTTTACCAAATATGAAGGACTGTTAACTTTTTTGCCGTTTACGGTTACGTGGTTGTGGTTTACAAACTGGCGGGCAGCGAAAATGGTTGGAACAAACTTAGATTTGTATACCAAGTTGTCTAAACGAGATTCCAAAATGCCAATCAAGTTTTCTTCGGCGTCGCCTGTTCTTCTTACGGCTTCTTTGTAATATTTTACAAACTGTTTCTCAGAAATGTTGCCGTAGTGAGTTTTTAATCTTTGTTTAGCGTGAAGTTGTTCACCATAGTCGGTCGGCTTTTTTCTTCTTTGGCCGTGTTGACCCGGTGCATATTCCCTTTTATTCAAAGGGCTCTTCGGGTCGCCCCAAAGGTTGGCGTTATAACGCCTGTTGGTTTTTTTCTTTGCAGAAACTATACTTTTCATGTTTAATCATCCTATTTTTTTATATGTTTATTGTCCCGATAGGTTTGGATTAGCCAGCCAAACGTGACTTCTTTATCGACTTGCCTCCAAATTGTTTTTTCACCCCAACTGTGCGGTCGCTTCCGGTGCTCGAATGCTCAGGTACTAAAGTGTACACTCCGCTTCTGCGCTTCGGGTCTCCCTTCATTTGGGTTGAAAAACTCAATTTTGAGCCAAGTCTATTGGTCATCTTTCTCGGAAGTGCTTGCTTTATAATATAAAAAATATATAATTGCAACATATTTTTGATTTTAGATTTTGGATTTTAGATTTTGGATGTTTTATTAAGGAAAGCCATAGAGTTGCACGAGGCCGGAAGGCTGGATGAGGCTGAGCATATGTATCGGCAGATTTTGGCGTCAGCGCCTTCAAACCCCGATGTTTTGAACCTTTTGGGGCTTATTGCGCAGGCCAAAGGCGTGCACAGCGAGGCAATGCATCTTTTTTATAAGGCGGTTAAAATTTCTCCCAAGCCGCCCTACTATTTTAATTTGGGATTTTCTTTGCAGGTTTTGTGTAAACCATTTGAGGCGATTGATGCTTATTTGAAGGTGGAAGCTAAGGAAGCTTATAATAATATCGGCAATATTTATATGAGTTTGGGGGACGATGCAAAGGCTGAAGAGTTTTTTGTTAAGGCTTTGAAAATTGATAATAATTATCTGGAAGCCAAGGCTAATTTGGCATGGCTGAAAAAGGATGCTGCAGCTTTAAAGGAAATCGGCTCGGCATTGTCTGATTATTATCTGGCACTGTTGTTGCAAAGCGAGCCCAAACAGGCTTTGGAATATGCTTTGAAGGCCAATGAACAATCAACAGACAGCAATATTAAAGCGCTTGTGGGCAGCCTTTATATTAATTTGAAGGAAATCGGCAAGGCCAGAAAGTTTCTGAAAGAGGCAGTGGCTCTTGATAAGAACAATGTTCCGGCTCTGGTTAATTTGGCCAATATAGAATCCGATGAGAGTTTATATAAAAAAGCTTTGGAGATTGAGCCGGATAATTTTGATGCGCACTTAAATTATGCCGATTTTTTGCACAAACAGCACAGGCTGCCGGAGGCTTTGGAAGAGTATCGAAAAGCTGCACGCCTTAACCCGCAAAGCCCGGAGGTTAGCAATAATCTTGGAGTGATTTTGCGAGATTTAGGCGAATATGGGCAGGCCTTGGATTTGTTCTTAAATGCCTGGAGTTTGGATAAGGAAAACACCTTATTTGCAGAAAATGTTAAGGAAACACTGGCTTTAATACCGGCCAAACAGGCTAAAGAGATTGAAGAAAAATTGCCGAGATTCTTACGGCTTGCTTTGCAAGCCTCAGAATGACGTTTTAAATATTATTTTATCTTAAAATATTTCCTTAAACGTTTGCGGGTTTTTGAATGCGGTATGATTGCGATTAACGGTTTTACAAACGGTTTGATGAGCATAAAAAATTTGTATTTGGCATAATATGGAGAGGCTTTGATATATTCCAAATAATTTGCTGTGGGGCGGCTTCTGTCCCAAATTTTGGGGTGTTTGCCGGCATAGTGGATGATGGCGGGGCTGTCTTTGGCAGACTGAAGTTCCCGGTGGGTATGCGCCGTTGAAAGCCTTGAATATTCTTTGGCTTTGGTAATGTCTTTTTCATCGTATAAATTTTCTAAAACGCAATATGAAAAATCTATAGGAAGAATTTTGCCGCAGGCAATATTCAGAACCTCTAAGTCAAACAATTTTAGCTGTTTGGCATATTTTTTGATGGTGGCAAAAAACTTTTCCTTCATGTTATCTTGGCGCATTTTTTGAGCGTTTATCACCATGAAGCCGGACATGTAAATATGAGAGTTTTTATTTTCAGAAAAATAGGTATGAATTTCCATGCCCTGCTCGTTTTTGCTGGCTCTGACGCCGGCCCAATAAGCGTCTTTTAAATCCATGTTATAAACTTCTGCCATGTCTTTTTGGAAGAGCACATCAACATCAGACCAAATGATTTTATCATATTGCGGGATGCACCAGGGAATCAGCATGCGATAATAAACCATGTGGTTCCAGCCCAGGCTTTGAGGAGCATCTTTAAGTTCATCTTTAGAAACATAAATCCAGTTGATTTTGCATCTTGCGTTATTAAGCTTATTAAAATCGGCCATGGTTTTGGTTTTTAGGCCGTCGTGCATAATGAAAATGTCATAAAAAGTGTCAGTTGCGGCATAATCAAGCAAAGATTTAACGGCGATGTAGCCGGGCAGTTTGAAATTTTCATCAAAGGCAAAAACTATCGGAACGGTATGCATTCTAAAACTCCACATTTTTGGCGGAAAGCTTGTATAAGTCTTGGTTGATGCGGCAAATGCGTTT
>JAVBOV010000049.1:0-39251 GCA_031550205.1 Alphaproteobacteria bacterium | reverse complement strand
CTTATTACCAAAGATTAAGAAAAAATGGTAAGCCTGCAAAGGTAGCGATAATCGCATGTATGCGAAAAATACTAATACATTTAAACTCAATAGCTCAAGATGTTGTTTGAAAAAAAGATTGACTCATAACACAGTTACTCTCGCTGATGCTTTACCTTATTCCTTTATTGTTCTTTGATTGTCTTACTTTCTAAGTCGGCAAAGCTACGCTCGAGCGGAGCCGCAAGTCTGCGCTAACAAAATCTAAAAAGCTACACTAAGGCGAACTTTATATGGATGGGTGGTTTATTTGTTGTAGGCGTAAGCGGTGGCGCGGAGGGTTTTTATGAAATTTTCTTTTTTTATAAAAGCGTAGTTGTTGGGCAAGACGTTGTCTACTAAGTGCCCAATGTTTTTCTCGGTCTTGACGTATTCCGGTAGGAAGCGGCGGCAGAAGGCGTAGGCGGCGGCTTCTAGGTTTTCGGTGTTGTAGCCGATTGCGCTTAAGAGCTTTTTGATATCTGTCTCTTTGGAAAGTTTTCTTTTATCATACCAGAGGCCGATGCCGTTTTGGGCGAGAAGCTTCCACGGAAATTTGTGGCCGGGGTCAGCTTTGCGGCTAGGGGCGATGTCTGAATGGGCGACGATGTTCTCGGGTTTTATTTTATATTTTTTGATGATGGTTTGGAGAAAAGGAATCAGCTTTTCAATTTGCTTTTTGGAAAAAGGAGTTTGACCGAGGGTTTTATTTTTTATCTCAATGCCGATAGATGAAGAATTGATGTCTTCTTTAAACTCTCGCCAAGAGCCGATACCGGCGTGCCAAGCACGATTTTTTTCCTTAATGTGGCAAGTTATGGTGCCGTTAAGCTCCATTGTGTAATGAGCACTGACCCGGTGCTGATGGCAGGATGCTATGAAATCTTCTGAGGCAAAGCTATGCAGTACCAGCATGGTAACCGGATGTTTGCGTTCATTAAAGAAGGGGAGAAGATTTTCTTTCATTTAAATAGCTTTCTAACATTTCTGTTTGACGACCGAAGGATATTTTATATGTCTGGTGGTAGTTATTCCAAATATAGTTGGTAAAGTCTAACCATTCGTTAAAGGTGTTGAAGGTTAGTTTGTCTTTAAATTTGCCGGAGTTGTAAAAGATGTCAAAATATCTGGCCAGGCGCTTGATGGTTTGCAGGTCTTCATAGCTCATGTCTTTGTTTTGCAAAATTTCATATGGCGGGTGAGAAGAATAGACCATGGCGAACTCTTTATCATGTCTTTTGATGCTTGTTCCGCGGAGTTTTTTTAAGATGCCGATTTGCAGTTCGTGCGGCGGGGTCTGCATTATCTTGTCAAAGTCTTCGGCAAAGGTTTTTATGGTGGAGTGAGGCAGGCCGGCGATTAAATCGGCGTGGATTTCAGCGCCGGTTTGCTCCAGAATATATTTGATGTTTTCCAGAGTTTTTTTCTCGTTCTGCTTGCGAGAGATGGCGGAAAGTGACGGTTCATAAAAACTTTGCACGCCGGCTTCCAGGTGCAGCTTTCCGGCCGGGTAGTTTTTGATTTCTTCCAGCATTTCATGAGAGAGTTTGTCGGGAAATATTTCAAAGTGCAGGCGGGCGTTGTGCGGTTTGAAAAAATCTAAAATCTTTTTAAGGCGCGGAAGGTTTATGTTGAAAGTGCGGTCAATGAATTTGAACTGCCAAACGCCTTTATCAAGCAGCATTTGCATGTTTTCTAAAAATAAATCAAGGTCAAATTCGCGGACGCCTTTGGAAAGCGAAGAGGTGCAGAACTCACAGGTAAACGGGCAGCCGCGCGAGGCTTCAACATATATGAGGCGGTTTTTAATGTCTTCATCAGAATATAAATAATAGGGCAGTTTGATTTGCGAGAGGTCGCAGATTTTTCTTTCAACAATTTTTTCTGACGGTCGGTTTTTAATTATTTCATGTAAGGCCAGTTCGCCTTCGTCGACAATCAGATAATCGCAATAGGGTAAAAATTCTTCATATTCATAACTGACCTCGGGGCCGCCGAAAATGATTTTAATTTGCGGAGCAATTTTTTTGATTATTTCGCAGATTTTTAAGGTTTGCTCAATGTTCCAGAGATAGCACGAGAATCCAACATAATCCGGCTGTTTTTCAATAATTTCTTCAGCAATGTCATTTAAGTTCGAATCGAGTTGATATTCTAAAATTTCGGTATCTTTTTCAAATTCTTTAAGGTTGGCCTTGAGATAACGAAGAGCGAAGGCACAATGAGAGTATCTGGCATTTATGGTGGCAAGAATAATTTTCATAATCCGCGGCTTTTCATTATTTGGCGATAGGCATTATTGATGTTGGACATTCTGATTGCCGCAATCTGCACCTGTTCCGGTGTGCCGCCTTCGGACTGAATTTTGTCGGGGTGGTTTTTAGCGGTGAGTTCCCGCCAGCGTTTTTTGATTTCAAAAGTGTTGGCGGTGCAGGGAAGGTCAAAAAGATTGTAAAAATCGCTTAAGCTGGCGGTGCAGGATTTTTTTTCAAAAGCTTTTTGAATGGCTTCAAAGTTGCCGACGGGAAGTTCTATAATTTCGGCAATTTCACGAATGATTTTGGTCTTTTCTTCAGAAACGAAGCCGTCGGATATGGCGAATTTGAAAAGAGTTTCGGCCACACTTTCCTGCATTTCAAGATTGTCTTTGACAACCAGTTTGATTTGATATGCGTAGCGGGCAAAGTCATGCGGGGTTTGTTTGGCTTCGTAAAACAAATTGGCAACCGCCGAGTTTTTATCGGGAGAGACATTGAACATCTGCTGAAAACGTTTGATTTCATTTTCGCTGATTTGGCCGTCGAGGTTGCAGATTTTGGCAGCCAGGCAGGCCATGGCGCGCACAAAGGCAACGTTTTTGGCCTCGGTTGAATACAGCGCCATTTTAAGAGGGTTGATGCGGTACCAGAAATGAGAGGTTTTGAGGTTTTTTCTGAAACTGAAAGAGCCCTTTTTGCGATGGCTGTCAATTAAAATGCCGATGAAACCGAGAACGAAAAGAAGGTAATGTTCTTTAACGCACAGGCCGATGACAATGCCGATGATGGTGACCAGGTGGCGGTTGAGATAAAGCTCTATTTTGGTTTTGATTTGATAAACCGGTTCGTTGGCGATGAAGTTTACAAAACGGTCATAAAACAGATAAGATTTATATGGAAGAAGCATGCGGATGTAATCATCAAGCTGGGAGAGCTTTTTGTTTAAAATTTTGATGATGATGCTGCGGTCGACCAAAATGTGACCGATGGTTGCGCCGATTAACATTCCTTTGAAACCAAAGAAGAATAGTCCTAAAAGAGCGAAGATGAGTTTGCCGGGAAAGGTCATTTAATTTCTTCTATGATGGTTGCGGAAAGTTTGGGTTTTTTAGACGAGATTTTGATGTTGTTTTTAATTTCAGTCTCCGCTTGCGCAAAGCTTTTTTCATCTTGAGCATGGATGATGCAGAGCGGAGTTTTGGAATTTACATTATCGCCGATTTGGCAGAAGCGGGTGAAACCCGTGGCATAATCCAGTTTTTGTTCAGGATGAGTGCGGCCGCCTTTGAGGTTGATTATGGAAAGGCCGATGTTTCTGGTGTTCATGCTTTCAACAAAGCCAGCTTTCTCTGCAAAAATCGGGCGGGAGATTTTGGTTTTCGGCAGGTGTTTTTGATATTTTTCAACAAAATCTTTTGGGCCTTTTAAGGCTGCAACCATTTGAGAAAACTTTTCCAAGGCTTTGCCGTTATCGAGATTTTTTTGCAAAATTTGACGGGCGGATTTGAGGTCTTTTTGCAGTTTGGAAGAAACCAGAAGTTCGGCGCACAAGGCAAGAGTTGTTTCATGCAGGCGCGGGTCGCGGTAAGTTCCGTTTAAGTATTCCACGGCTTCAATAACCTCTAAAGCGTTGCCGGCGGTGTGACCAAGAACCTGGTTCATGTCGGTTAACAAAGCGGTGCATTTGGTGCCGGCGAGGCTGGCAACTTCAACAATTGATTTGGCCAGGGTGCGGGCGTCTTTAAAGCTGCTCATGAAGGCACCGTTGCCGCATTTTAAATCCATGACCAGGCAGTCTAAACCTGCGGCCAGTTTTTTGGAAAGGATGGAGGCGGTGATTAAGGGAATTGATTCAACGGTGGCGGAAACATCTCTAATGGCATAAATTTTTTTATCGGCCGGAGCAAGTTTTCCGGTTTGGCCGATGATGGCGCAGCCGACCTTTTTGACGGTGTCGACAAACAGTTTGTTATCGGGCATGGTTTGGTAACCGGGAATGGAATCGAACTTGTCCAAGGTTCCGCCGGTGTGGCCGAGGCCGCGGCCGGAGATCATCGGGACAAAGCCGCCGCAAGCCGCCAGCATGGGAGCCAGCATTAAGCTTACTTTATCACCAACTCCGCCTGAGGAATGTTTGTCTATAACCGGGTGCATGCCCCATTTTAAGGTGTTGCCGGAATTGCGCATGGACAGGGTTAAATCGGCGGTTTCTTTTTTGTTTAAGCCGTTTAAGAAAATGGCCATGGTCAGGGAGCCGATTTGGCTGTCGGCAATTTTGCCATTGGCAACGCCTTTGATGAAGAAGTTTATTTCTTCTTTACTCAGAGATTTTTTATCTCTTTTTTTGCGAATGATTTCTTGAGGCAGGAACATTAATATCCCCTTTCAATGACTTCTAACAGATTGTTCAGCAAACTGCTGGCGCCGATGCGGAAGTTTTCAGGGCGCAGCCATTTGGAGCCCATGATGATATTGGCCAGAATTAAATATTTTTTGGCCTCTTCAATGGTTTTGATGCCGCCGCTGGCCTTGAAACCGGCTTTGGTTTTGGAAGCGGCAATGGTTTCTAAAATTAAATTGGCAACCTCGGGAGTGGCGGAAACTTCGGTTTTGCCGGTGGAGGTTTTGATGAAATCTGCGCCGTGTTTTAAGCAGAGATTTACGGCTTCAACAATTAGCGACGATTTTTTAATTTCTCCGGTTTCCAGTATTATTTTAAGCGGAGCTTTTCTGCCGCATTCCAGGCGGGAGATTTCTAAAAAATCGGTGCAGGTTTTTAAATTATTCTGCAAAAAAGCGGCGTAGGGGAAAACGGCGTCAATTTCATCGGCGCCGTCTTTTAAGGCTTGTTTGATTTCGGCGCGCATCTTTTCAAAGTTAGTTCCGCCTTTGGGAAAGTTGACTACGGTGGCAACCTTGATGCCGGTGTTTTTGAGTTCGGCCTTGGCCAGAGCCACAAATTTGGGATATACGCAGACGGCAGCGACATTGCCGTATGGAGTTTGAGCCCTATCGCAAAGCTTTTTGATTTTGGCCTCGGTGTCTTTGATGTCTAAGGAGGTTAAATCAAGACAGGGGATTAAAATTTTGGCGGCGGTTACATCATCCATTTCACAAATTCCTCAACTAAAAGCTGCAAGTTTTGCGATGCCTTTTCAGCATTTCTTAAGGTTTCTTCATGGGTTAATTTGGTTTTGCTCAAACCGGTGGAATAATTGGTGATGACTGAGAGGCCAAGCACCTTCATTTGAGAATGAACGGCGGAAATAACTTCAGGCACGGTGGACATGCCGACGGCATCGGCGCCGAGTTTTTTGAAAGCTCTGATATCGGCAGCGGTTTCAAAATTGGGACCCAAGACCATGAAATATATGCCTTCAAAAAGTTTGATGCGGTTTTTGCGGGCAATGGATTTTAGTTTTTTTCTAAAGTCTTTGTCGTAGGCGTTGCTTAAGTCAGGGAAGCGCGGGCCGTATTTTTCATCATTAAAGCCGATGAGCGGATTTTGGCCGGAGAAGTTGATGTGGTCGGAAATGAGCATGATGCTGCCGGGAGACATTTTTTGGTTTAAGGAGCCGGCGGCGTTGGTGACAATGAGGTTTTTGATGCCCAAGACCTGAAAGGCTTTGATAATGGTATTGATAACCTGCGGCTGTCCGCCCTCATATAAATGGATGCGGCCTTGCATGCATAAAACGGTTTTACCTTGCAGTTTGCCAATGACCAATCTGCCTTCGTGGCCTTTAATGGTGGACTGAGGAAAGCCTTTGATTTCCGAATATTTTATGGTGACGGGTTTTTCAATTTTTTCAGCCAAAGCGCCGAGGCCGGAGCCTAAGATAATGGCGGTTTGGGGTTCTAAGCGGCCGATTTTTTTCTTAATTTGAGCGGCGATTTGTTCGATCATTTTTTTAAGTCCTCGGCAAAGGCAAAGGGCAGCAAATCTTTTATTTTATAAGTTTTCTGAACGCCTTTCAGGCCGGCTAAGTGAACAAGGGTGGCAGAATTTGAAAACTCCTTAATTCTTTGCAGACAGGCGCCGCATGGCGTAATCAAGCTTTTAGAATCGGCGATTATTAAAATCTCTTTGATTAATTTTTCACCGTCCGTGAGCATGGCGGCAATGGCGGCTTCTTCAGCGCAGGTGCCGATTGGATAAGAAATGTTCTCAACGTTGCAGCCGGCATAGATTTTGCCGGTTTTGCTCAAAACGGCGGCACCGACCGCAAACTTGGAATAAGGGCAGTGGGCATTTTTGCGGGCAGCCTTGGCGGTCTCTAATAGTTTGTTCATATCTTGCCTTAAAATATTTGTTAATTAATTTAATATATTATAATCACAAATATAAAGAGCTTGCAAAGATTATTTTTTATCAGGTGGAGAGATGTCTTTAAGAAAAAAATTATGGCTGGCGGGAATCGCCGTTTTTCTGCTTTTAGTTGCCGGAGGCTGCTATTTTTATGTTTCCACAATTGATTGGAACCAGCATAAAGACAAGATTGCCAAGCAGTTTTCAGATGTGACCGGAAAAAAGGTGGTGTTTGAGGGAGCGGTCAGTTTCACGCTTCTGCCGTCTCCGTATCTGCAAGCGAATAATGTTAAGGTTTACAACACATCCGGAGAGAATAAAGATAAGCCGCTGATGGTGGTTAAAAAGCTGGTGGCCAACGTTTCTTTGCCTTCGGTTCTTTCCGGAGATTTTGAGGTTAAGCGCATGTCTTTGGTGGAGCCGGAGATTATGTTTGAGCTTTTGGAAGAAGGAAAGGTTAACTGGCAGTCGGGCTTTGAAGGCGGCAGCAGCATTAAAAACATTGACATCAGTCTTGACAGCTTGACGGTGGAAAAAGCCAAAGTTAAATTTATTGACGCTAAGCGAAGCATTGACGTGACCTTGGAAAACCTTAATGCGGAGATTATTGCGCAGAGCGTGTTCGGACCGTACCGCATTGAGGGAAGTTATTTGAAAGACAATAACCCGGAAGGCTTTGCCATTTCTTTGGGGCAGTTTTCCGAGAGTTTTGCAACCAGCGTTAATTTAGCTTTGAACCAGCCGGCTTATGAGACATATTTGCGCTTTGACGGAACGGTGCTTTTGAAAAATGATGCGGTTAACGGCAATGTGGTTTTTGAATCAAGAAAACCGGTGAGCTTTGTTAACAACAATTTTAAGGACTATCAGCTGCCACTCGGCTTTGAGCAGCCTTTGGCGGTTTCGGCAGAACTTAATACGAGTTTGGCTAAAATTGACTTGAACAATATTGTGGTGAAATACGGGGCATCCGCCGGTGCCGGTAATGTCTTAATTCCGCGGGAATATTCCGAATATGGTGTTGAAGCCGAAGCTGCTGGGCGCCGCAAGATTGAGGTTGCTTTTGATATGACGGATTTGGATTTGGAGCCGGCGGCAAAGATAATTAAGATTTTGGCGGACAAATACAGCAGCGAAAACGCGGAGTTTTATCCGGGTTTTGCATATGACGTGATTGCCGACGTGAGGGCGGTTAAGAGTTATTATAACAATCAGACAATCAGAGATTTTGACATTAGTCTGGATTTTACGGAAGACGAAGTTAAGCTGCAAAGCTTGAATGCCGTGCTGCCGGGTGATACGGATTTGAAGCTTAAGGGCAGCGTATATGCGGTTAATGAGGCGTTGACGTATAATTTTGAAACCGCGGCATCAACCGCAGATGCCACCAAGTTTTTGGCCTGGCTGGGGTTTGATGTTCCGAAGATTAATGACGCCACATATAAAAGAGGCTCGGTCAGCTTTAAGCTTGACGGCAATTTGAAAACAATTAAAATTTCTCCGCTGGAGGTTTTTCTTGATAAAACATCTCTAAAAGGCGAAGCGGGAATTATCAGGGGAAACCGCAATAATGTTTTCCTGTCTTTGGAAAGCGATGCGGTTAATTTTGACAATTATGTTCAGGTGCTGCCGCAGGAAGAGCAGCAGAAAAGTTTTGCCGAACGCATGGAGTATCGCTTCAAAAAACTGGCGGTGCTTAATGATTTTGACATGAGGGCAAACATTAAGCTCGGCTTGGGGATTTATGAAAACATTCCGTTTGAAAACATGGAAATGTTTTTTGATTTGAAAAACGGCAATATGGAAATAAGCAATTTGCAGGTTAACGGTGTTTCCGGTGCAAATATTAATGCTAAGGGAAAAATCAGCGGTTTCGGGAACAAGCCGGTTTTGGATAATCTTCAGTATAGTGTTTTGGTGCAGGATGTTGTGCCGCTGTTTAATAAGCTGGCGGTTAAAATGCCGGATATTAATTTGAAAGACTTGAAAACCTGGGTTTCAGACGGTGTTATCAGCGGAGATTTGGAAAAGTTTTTCTGGCAGGGCAACTCAAAAATAGGCAACATTGACACGGCGTTTAAGGGGGATGTGATTATTCGCGCGGGCAAGGCTTATTTAAACGGAAATTTGGAGGTTAAGGCACCGGATTTTATTAAGATGATGAATGCGCTTAATTATCCATATTCTCCGGCAGTGTTCACGCTTGGCATGTTTGCCATGAAGACCGAGTTTGTGGGTGCGGCAGATAAGTTTAAGGCTTCCAAGCTTAATTTGAGCATCGGCGCCAATAATTTTCAGGGAGCGGCAGTGTATGATGCAACCGGAGCCAGGCCCAATGTTTTGACGAATTTGGTGGTGAACAAGCTGGAACTTGACCGCTTTATGTATAAAGATGCCGCGACGGAAGACAGAGTTTTGTTCAGACCGACAAACACGGAAAAGGGAGATTTTATTGCCAAGCCGTTTTTTGACAAGGCTAAGATTGATTATAAGTTTTATAATAAATTTGATTTGAAGGGAAAGTTTTCTTTCGGCTCGCTTTCTTATAAGCATGACGAATTTAAAGACGCTTCTTTTGATGTGGTCTTAAAAGACGGGGTTGCCAAGTTTTCAGATATTAAGGCGCTGTATAATCATGGGGAGGTTTGGGGAAGCCTGGAAGCAAATATGCTTGATAAGCCTTCTTTAAAGGGGAATCTGGAGTTTTCTGAGCAGTTTATTAATGAGGAGAAATGGTCTGGCAAAAAATTCGGCATTCGTTCAGGTTTAATGGACGGCAGGATTACTTTTGATACATCAATTAATTCCATTGAAGATATGGTTTTGGGTTTGAACGCCAAGCTTGATTTTGCGATTAAGAAGCCCAGGGTTAAAGGTTGGAATTTGGAAGCAATCCGCGCAGATTTAAAGACCAGAGACCGCTCCGAAGGCTTTTATCAGCTGGTGAGCGATAATGTTAGTTCCGGAGAAACTTATTTTGAAAAAGTCAGCGGAGAAATTGAGGCGGCGAACTCAGAATATGCATTTAAAAATGTTAACTTTGAGTCTTCGAATTTAAAAGTTAATTTTCAAAACAAGGGAAGTCTTAATACGTGGGATATGAATGCTAATCTGGAAGTCAGGTTTGAAGATTTGAAAAACATTCCGCCGTTTTATATTGCAATGAGCGGGCCGATGATTGCTCCGCAGGTTGTGGTTAATGTGGCGGATATTACCAAAATTTATGATTCACACTGGGCCAAAGTTGCAGAAGATGAGAAAAATGCCGAAATGAAAAGAGCGGAAAACTTGAAAGCTCTGATGGATAAGGAGCAGCAAAGGGCTCAGGATTTAAAAGACAAACTGCAAAAAGAGGTTATTGTGCTTTTGGAGGAGAAAAGCGCTTTGGCTCAGGATGCCAGAATTATCAACCGTTATAACAGTTTGAAGGTGGATGTTAATAAGGCGTTTGAAGATGTTCAGAAAATTTTGGCGGCAGGAACAACGATTGATTTTGATGAGAGCCTGCCAAAATTTTTAAGCGAGGAAAACAACAAACTGGAAGCAGCGGTTAACAAACTGCCTGAAGAGATAAATTTGGTTTATGCGCAGGATGTGAAGATTAGGATTAATGACAATTATAATAAAATTGCCAATGTTTATAATGAGGCAAAAACCAAGACGGCTCAATATAGAGACGCTTACAATGTATATCCGAAAAGGCTTTTGGTGATTAAGACCGCTTATAGTCCGGAGCAGGATAATGGGGTTGTTACCTTAAAAGAGAATATTGATAACACGCTTTTGACTTTGGACAGGATTAATGCGAAGGTTATGAAGGATTATATCTTTATGCAGAACACTTCAGATTGGGTGAAGCTGGAAGAGTTTGCAACGGATGTGAAGAATATGCTGGACAAGAGCGTTAAGGAGCAGGAGGTTTTATATGCCGATATTGACGCGCTTTTGAAGTATATGGAACAAAAGGTTACATCCGAGGAAAATGTTTTTTATAACCGCAGGGCTGAAGAAGAACAGCAAAAGAAAATTGAGGAAAATACGGGGAAAATATCGGTTGTGAGCAAAGCCAAAGAAATTACGGTGACCAGAGATATTGAAGAAATTGAAAAAGTAGAGGAAGAGATTGAGGGTGAAAAGCTTCCGGTTTTGGATTTTTCAGGTGATAAGCCGAAGTTTATAGGTGCTATGGAAAGCACCGATATTCCGCTGGAAGAGGCCGTTTTTGAAGAAGAGGTTGACCGCGGCGAAGAGATGCCGGCGGAAGAAGCGGACGAAAATGTGCCTTTATTAAGAGAAATTGAGGGCGATTCACTTGAGGCCAGCGGCTCAATTAAGAGAGATTAGGCTTGATTTATCATTTTTATATGGTAGCATTGTCGGCATAAAAAATAACAAAATCAGGAGCCGATAATGTTTGCCAAGCCAGAAGTTTGCATTTTGCCAGTTGCCGGACTATCCACCAGAAATTTGCCCACCACCAAAGTTCTTCACAAAGGTTTTTTGAACCTGAACAGCAAGCCGATTATTCAATATGCGGTTGATGCCTGCGCTGAGGTTGGCGTTAAGGAAATTGTGTTTATTTACAGCGACCAGTCTTGTAAAGACTTGTTTGAAAAATATTATGCGCCTTATCCGTGGCTGGAAAACCACTTGAAGGAAAAAAACAAGCTTGATTTGCTGGAGCTGGTTGAAAGCATTATTCCCAAAGGAATGAAGTTTTCTTTTGCCGAACAGAGTGTGCCGCACGGCAACGGTCACGCGGTGCTGATGGCCAAAGAAATTGTCGGCAAGCGCGACTTTATGGTGATGTGGGTTGATGACGTTTATATTAAGAAAACCGACAAAGGCATTTTAAAGCAGCTGGTTGAGGTTTATGAAAAAGAAGGCGGAATTGTTGAGAACATTATGGAGTTTCCCAAAGAGGAGATGGTAAGGTACGGCGCCTTTATTGATGCGACCAGAGACGGAAATATTGTCAGGGCAAAAGATATTATTGAAAAGCCGAAGATTGATGCAATTCCCTCAACTTATGCATCAATGGGGCCGTATATTCTGCCGAACGTGATTATGGATTATCTGCCGTTGGCTAAGGCCGGAAACAACGGCGAGATTAACCTGACCGATGCTCTGCACTTTGCCTGCCAAAAGGGCGTGAAGCTGACCGGCGTTCTTTGCGACGTGATGCGTCTTGACTGCGGAACCAACAAGGATTTGGAAAAAGCCAACATGAAATTGGTTTTGATGGAAGATAAAGAGATGAGAGAATATTGCAAGAAGATTTTGGATTTTGGATTTTAGATTTCTGATTGAAGAAAAAACCCGCTTGTTAAGCGGGTTTTTCTATTCGCAGAAGTAAAGTCCGGCGCAGGTGTCTTGGCTGGGGGTTCTTTTCATTTCATAGCATTCTTGTTTGGTGTAGACGTAGCCTTCTTCACAGCAGTCGGAATAATAGCCGTCTTGGTAGGGGCAGAGGCCGGAAAGAACCAGACCGTCTTGGCAGGAGGTTATGGTGTAGCCTTCTTTTAAGCAGCTGGTTCTGGAATCAAAGGTTGAGCTGCGAGAGGAGCTGTAAGAACCACCGTCGGCAGGAGCTGCGTTTTCCGTGTCCATGATGAACTGTACGCCCGCTAATGCCTGATTGACAAAGCAAAGGGCGGCGATGAAAAAAAGCGGCTTGTAAAATTGCATTTAAAATTTGCTCAATGAGTGGAGGTTGTTTCTTAACAACTGTTCTTTTTTCCTGCTCTCTTCTTTTTTAAGAGCCTCCACCTTAAGCATGCCCTGCCATAAGTGGTTGTTTTCAGGCTTGGCATGGGAGTTTAATTGAGCATGGTTCATTTCAAGTACTTTCAGATAAAGTTTTTTATCCATGACGATATACTCCTCTAAAGTTTATGAGGGCATTATAACCTATTTTAAACCAAATTACCAGCCTTTTAAATAACCGTATGAATCAAGCAGCAGGTATCCGCCTAATAAAACGCGGTAAATGACAAAGGGAAGGAATGTGTATTCTTTGAGCCACCACATCATGATATATATGGCTAAGATTGAGGCCACAAAAGAATATGCAATGCCGTGAGCGCAATATAAAAGCTCTTGGAAATTTTGCTGCTGGTACATTTCAAGCCCGACCAAAACGCCGGCGGCGGCAATGGTGGGAATCGAGAGCAGCATGGAAAATTTGGCGGCTTCTCTTCTTTCCAGTCCTAAAAAACGCCCCATGGAAATGGTGATGCCGGAGCGCGAGGTGCCGGGGATTAAGGCCAAGCATTGGGCGAATCCGATAAGCAGGGCGTCCAAAATTCCCAGATGTTCGGTTTTTCTGATGGTCATGCCGACATTGTCGGCAACATAGAGGATTATACCGAAGCTTAAGATGGTCCAGCCGATGATGCGGGAATCGCGCAGCCACTCGGTGCCGTAAAACTTTAAACAAAGGCCGGCGATGAGCGCGGGAATGGTGGCAATGAAGATTAGCCAGAACATGCGGTTGCCATAATTTTTGAAGCTGAAGGCAAATTTGGTTTTGAACAAAGATTGGATGATGGTTAAAATTTCTTTATGGAAGTAGATGATTACGGCCAAAATGGAGCCGATGTGCACGGCGGTGTCCAAGCCTAAGCCCTGGTCGGGGAAGGAAGTGAATTTTGAAAACAAGATTAAATGACCGGAAGAGCTGATGGGCAAAAATTCGGTCATACCTTGGAGAATGGAGAGAAGAAGGATGTTTAGTTCGCTCATGAATTTATCTTTCTTGAATGCAATTTTTAGTTAGGTTTAATAATGAATATGGGTCAAAACGCACGTTATTTAAGGAAGCCCCCCAGTGCAGGTGCGCGCCGGTGGCGCGGCCGGTTTTGCCGACTGTTCCGATGACTTGGCCTTTTTTAATTTTTTGGCCGGGTTTTACCTTAAGGTCTTTCATGTGGGCATATATGGTGAAAAGTTCGAAGCCATGGTCGATTATGACCACATTTCCGGAATAAAAATAATCGAGCCCGGCAAGTTTGACCACGCCGTCTGAAGCGGCTTTGATTTCAGTTCCCTCCAAGGCGGCGATGTCGGCGCCGAGGTGCGGGTTTCTTTTCTCGCCGTTCATAATGCGCTGGCCGCCGAAGTTGCCGCTGATGCGGCCTTCTACCGGTTCAACAAAACCTTTTTGCCAAAAGTTTTTGGAGGCGCCGTTTAACAGTGCTTGGCGGACGTCGGTTTGTTCGCGCTTAATTGCGGTTTCATCGGTTTTGGCCGGCGTCACTTTTTTTTGCGGCAGGCCTTTGATGTCTTGGATATCCCATTTGGTTGCGGCAATTTTTATTTCCTGCTTTTGTTTTTTGCCGTCTTTATTGATTAAAGTGAGCAATTGTTTTTTGCTTTCATCGCGAGAAAAAGCGATGATGAAATTGCCATCTTTGGTTGGCAGGTAGGTTTTTTTCTGAAAGATGATTTGAGCGGTTTGGGGCGAAGATATTTGAACAATTTTACCCTGAGCCGGAGTTCCGCAGGTTTCAAAAGAAAAGGCGGGGCTAGTCAGCGGAATCAAACAGATCAAGCTGAGGAGAAGGTTTTTTAGGGTAGGTTTTAATTTTTCCGTCATAAAAGTTTATTTCCAAATTATTTGCGCGTTTGGCCTGCTCCAGATTGTATATGGTTTTTTGCTTTTCATCTTTAACCCAGGCGAAGCCTCTTTTCAAAACATTTTCAATCGAGAGCGAATCCAGTCTAGCCGATAAATTGTTTAAATAATCTTTCTTTTTTTCAAAAATATTTAAGATATAAAAAGGTTTTAGCGGAATTTTTTCAAGATAATTGTGTTTGTTTTGCAATAAATTTTTAAAGCTTAGCTTTAAGCGTTCGAGTTTATCGTCGAGTTTTTGTTCGGCTTCAAGCAAGATTTTGGAGAGATTGGGGATGCCGCGGCTTAAGCCTTCAAGCTTGTTTTTGCGGATTTCAAAATAGCGGTTGATGGAAGATTTCATGCGGCTTTGGGTGGTGGCCAGCGATGCTTCAAGCTCGGCTTTGACCGGAACAGCAAATTCGGCGGCGCCGGTTGGAGTTGGAGCGCGGAGGTCAGAGACATAATCAATCAGCATGGTGTCGGTTTCGTGGCCGACGGCGGAGATGATGGGAATTTGGGATTTGAAAACGGCGCGAATCACAACTTCTTCATTAAAGCACCAAAGGTCTTCAAGAGAGCCGCCGCCGCGGGCGATGATTAAGACATCGGGTTTGTATAATTTGGTTTTATTGGGCATCTGATTGCAAAATCCGGTGCTCGAATGCTCATGTACTAATTGTGTACACTCCGCTTCTGTGCTCCGTGTTTTGCTTCCATCTGCCTCACTAAACCCAAATTCTACTTGATATTTTTCTTCTAGTTGGCTTTTTGTTTCTTTTTTAGGTAAGCTGTTGAAGCCTTCAATGGCGGCGGCGATTTTTTCGGCGGCGCCTTCGCCCTGAACCGGCGTTGGCCAGAGCAGGATATGGCTGGGGAAGCGGTCGGAGATGCGGTGGATGATGTCGCGGATGACGGCACCGCTTTGCGAGGTTATGACGCCGATGGTTTGCGGCAGGTAGGGGATTTTCTTTTTATATTTTTGGTCAAACAGACCTTCGGCTTCGAACTTTTTTTTGCGTTCTTCAAGAAGTTTTAAGAGGGCGCCGAGGCCGGCAACTTCCATTTGTTCAATCACCACCTGGTAAGATGATTTGCCGGGAAAAGTGGTGATGCGGCCGGTGATGATGACCTCCAAACCGTCTTCGGGTTTGGTTTTTAAATTTGCGGCAACGCCTTTCCAGACAACGGCGTCTATCTTGGTGTTCTCATCTTTTAAGGCAAGGTAATAGTGGCCGGAATCGGCTCTTTTGCAAGAGGAAATTTCGCCGCGGATTTTCACCTTGTTAAAAGCGGTTTCAACAAGGTTTTTTATGGTTTGGGAAATTTCCGTGACGGAAAATTCATAATCTGCGGGGCGGGTGTCTAACACTTGATTGCGGTTTCTCTAATGGTTTTAATTTTGGCCAGTTTAGCAGACAAATTTGCCTTTGTTAAGGCCAAATCATATTCGGTTTGAAGTTTTAGAAAGTGACCTTCTTTGAGCTCGAAAAACTTGCAAAGGCGGAGATCGGTGTCGGCGGTGATGCGGCGTTTGTTGTTTAAGATCTCATAGGTGCGGATAGATTGAACGTTGATGCATTGGGCGAGATGCAGAGGTAACATGCTGTGTTTGTGAAGAAGACGTTTGATTTCTTTTACACCCTGATTTTCGATTTTTGGATCTATTTTAAAAGAATCTTTCATGGGATTTTTCCTGAGATTGTTTTTTGAATTTATGCCGATTTATAGTTATGTGTTTATTTCTAGGTCGTCGGTCGACCTGCGACCTAGAAATAAGCTATTGCATTTTGTTGATGATGTCAAGTATGATGGTAGATATGTCAAGTATGATGGTAGATATGTAAAAAATGCATAAGGAGATTGTTATGGCAGCGAAAAACCCGGTTTTGACCGGTTGCGGGGTGCTTTTGTTTAATGATAAAAAGCAGTTTTTGATGATGAAAAGAAATTCTGAGCATGCGACGGGAACATATGCGGTGCCCGGCGGGTGGATGGAATTTGGAGAGAGCTTTGAAGAAACAGCGGTCAGAGAAATTCAGGAAGAATTGGGAGTGACGATTTCTAATATTAAGGTGCTTGGTGTTGTTAACACGGTATTTCCTAAGGAAAGCAAACATTCGGTGGCGGTGATTTTGGCGGCTAAGCTTGAAAGCGGCGAGCCGAAAGTTATGGAGCCACACAAGTGTGAGAGCCTGAAGTGGTATGATGACTGGAACAAGCTGCCGCAGCCTTTGATGTGTGATTATCATCAATACATTACTAGTGAGCATGTAGATGGTTATTTGAGGGGTTTGAAGTAATATATTTTACAAACTACGGACTTTAATGCCGTTCTTTTTTAGCAGCTCGGCCGTAACTCCGCTGCCGGAAATTAATTTGCCGCTGAATGTGCCGTCGTACATTGTTCCGACACCACAGGACGGGCTTTTGTTTTTACCGATGAACTCAGTTGCATTTATGTTTATGGCAAGATTTAGAACTTCTCTTGCGCCTTTGCTGAAATGCTCGGTATAATCTTTTCCGGTTGCGGATAAGACTCTGTTTCCGTTGCGTTCGCAAGCCTCTCTGGGTGTTGGCAGTCCTGCCATTTGCTCCGGGCAGACGGGAACAGCTTTGCCTTGTGCAACCATTATGGAAATTTCGTTATTCAGTTTATTTGTGCCATTGTACCTACAATTGACTCCGCACAGACAAGCAGCAACCAGTTTCATAATCCGCTCCTATAAATCCAACAAACTTTTAGCGAAATCTTCGGCTTTGAATTCGTCTAAGTCTTCGATGCCTTCGCCGATGCCGATGTAATATATGGGGGTTTGGGTTTCCTCGGCGATGGCGACCAGCACGCCCCCTTTTGAGGTGCCGTCGAGTTTGGTGATGATCAGGCCGTTGACGTCGACCATTTCTTTGAAAATTTTCACCTGTTCAATGCTGTTTTGGCCGGTGGTGGCATCCAGGGTTAAGATGGTGGTGTGCGGAGCTTCGGGAATTACTTTTTTAATGACCCTTACCACTTTTTTCAGCTCGTCCATCAGTTGGGTTTTGTTTTGCAGTCTGCCGGCGGTGTCGATGAAGACTACGTCGTCTTTTTGCTTTATGGCTTCGGTAATGCCGTCAAAACACAAGCCGGCGGCGTCGCAGTTGGGCTGGCCGTAAAAGACTCTGATTTGGTTTCTATCTCCCCAAACTTTTAGCTGCTCTACAGCGGCGGCGCGGAAAGTGTCGCCGGCGATTAAGGAAACTTGCTTTTTGCTAGCTTTTAGTTTGGCGGCGAGTTTGCCGATGGTGGTGGTTTTGCCGGCACCGTTGACACCGGTCATTAAAATGATGTGCGGGTGACGGTTTATTTCAAGTTTTTGTTCGCAGGGTTTTAAGATGTTTGCAATTAGTTTTGCCAGTTCTTCGCGGGCAAATTGTTCATCAGAAATTCTGATTTTGCTAAATTCACCGATGATGCGGGTGGAGGCTTTAATGCCTAGGTCGGAAGAGATTAAAAGTTCTTCCAATTCTTCCAGGGTTTCATTGTCGATTTTTTTCTTGGTGAAAATGTCGGTTATGCCAATGGTGATTTGGGCGGAAGATTTTTTGAGGCCGAGGCCTAGTTTTTTGAAAAAGCTCACTTAAAGTTTTCCTTTTATATTGCCGAGATCCTCACGGCTTGCTGCGCAAACCTCAGGATGACAGAGAAGGTGTTCTCTTAACACTTTAGCACGTTCTTTTCTAATTTCAACCGGGACTTGGGGCATGGAGGCGGCCAAGGTGCCTTCGCGAATCGAGTAAGGGAAGACGTGGAGCTGGTTTAGACCGGCTTCACTTACCAGTTTGACGGTGTTTTGAAATTCTTCTTCAGTTTCGGTCGGGAAGCCGCAGATGAAATCGGCGCCGAAAATTACATCTTGGCGAATCGAGCGAATCTTGCGGCAGATATCGATTACCTTTTCTCGGGTGTGTCTTCTTCTCATGGCTTTTAAGACGCGGTTGTCGCCGGATTGAATGGAAAGGTGGAAGAATGGGAAAATTCGCTCATCTTTGGTCAGTTCAATGAACTTGTCATCAATTGCCGCCGGGTCGAGTGAGCCAAAATGGAGTTTTTTCAGCTCGGGAATTTCTTGTAAAATGTTTTGAATTAAAACACTTAAGGAAGGTTTATATGAACAGGCGTCAACTCCGGTGAGGCAGATTTCCTGATAACCGTTTTTAATGAGCTCTCGGATTTGTTCAAAAATTTCAACCTCAGGCACGGAGCGGCTTTTGCCGCGGGCAAAGGGTACAATGCAATAAGCGCAGCTGTGGTTGCAGCCTTGCTGAATTTGCACATAGGCAATTTGGCGGTTGTCAAATTCTTTGATTACAAAGCGGTCATAATCATTGAAAGAGGCAATGTCTTCGGCAAATTGGCCTTCTTGACTGATATATTTTTCAATGGCGGTTTTTTCTTTATTGCCCAGCACCAAGTCCACCTCTTCCATACCCGCAAATTTTTGCGGAGCAACTTGGGCGGCGCAGCCGGTGATGATGATTTTGGCGTCGGGATTTTCGCGTTTTAATTTGCGAATCGTCTGCATGCATTGGCGCTCGGCCTCGCCAGTGATGGCGCAGGTGTTGACCACAATTGCGTCTTCAAGGTGAGCCAGTTTTTCTCTGAAAACCTCAGATTCATAAGCGTTGATTCTACAGCCGAAAGTTACAACTTTAACCATTAGGGTCTGTCTCTAAATTGTTTTTTCAGCCCAACTGCGCGGTCGCTTCCGATGCTCAGATGCTCATGTACTAAAGTGTACACTCCGCTCTTGCGCTTCGGGTCTTCCTTCATTTGGTCTGAAAAATTCAATTTTGAAACAGACCCTAGAAACTCGAATGCCTTCTTGGTGAAGTCTTTTAAGGTTTTGGCGCTTTTTTTAACAGCGGTTTGCTCGCTTTTGCTTAAGTGCGGAGTGATGACTTTGTGCACGCCTTTTTTGCCGACAATGGTGGGCATTGATAAGCAAACGTCTTTAACGCCTTCAATGTTTTTGTGCATTGAAGATATGGTTAGAATCGCGTGCTCGTTAGAAATTACGGCCTGGCAGATTTTGGTGATGGCGGCGGCGATGCCGTAATAGGTGGCGCCTTTGCCTTCAACAATTTTATAACCGGCGTTTCTGACGTTGTTATCAATTTCTTTTTTGGTTTTGGCGGTGATGGGGCGTTTCAGCTCTTTAGCGATTTTTTCAATCTGCAAGTTTCCGGCGTCGGCGTTGGACCAGGCCAAGACCTCGCTGTCGCCGTGTTCGCCCAGAACATAAGCGTGAACCGACTGCGGAGAAATGCCCAAGTGGTAGCCGACCAAAGTTTTGAAGCGGGAAGAATCGAGGGCGGTGCCGCTGCCGATGACGCGGGAGGGTGGAAATTTTGATATTTTTAAGGCAACAGCGGTCATCACATCAACCGGGTTGCTGGCGATTAAAAGAATCGCATCAGGGGCATATTTAACTACCTCGGGGATGATGTCTTTGAAGATTTTTACGGTCAGTTCCAAGGAATCGAAGCGGTTTTTTAGGCCTTTTTGGCTGGCTCCGGCGGTGATGACGACAATTCCGGCACCTTCCAGGTCTTTATAATCTCCGGCGACTATTTTGCTTGCTGCCGCAAAAGCCGAGGCGTGGGCGATGTCTTCAGCTTCAGCCTCAGCCTTTTTTTTATCTCTGTCAATTAAGACAACTTTTTCAGCCACGCCGCGAATGATTAGAGAGAACGCGGCGGCAGAGCCGACAAAACCGGTGCCGATGATTCCTATTTTCATGTTTTTTATTCTTTTATAATGGTTTCCATATCGCCGGCGGTTTCATCGGGATTTTCTTCAATCACCTCTTCGGCGTCTTCTTCCGAGCTGCCATATTGGTCAGAAATTATGCCGGTTGAATTGCCTTCAATTGCAAGGCTGCCGTCGGCGTTCTGCTCAACAGTGGTGAGCGTGTCGATATCCAGAGTTCTTTGCGGCTGGTCATGGTTTCTGGCTAAAAGCACGATAGCTAAAATGATGATAACGGCTAAAAGTATGTAAAGCGTTTTTCTCATGGTTTTGTCTCCTCTTTCTGCTTCATATATAAATATGAGCTTTAACGGAGAAAGTCAAGAGCGGGAGGCAGATTTTATCCACGATATTGCCGGTGTAAAAAATATATAAAACAAACACTTAGCCTAAATTAACAAAATAATGCTTGTCAAAGGTGATGTTTTTGTGCTAACAAGTTTCTCACGGATGAAAAAATCCGATAAATTGTTTTAATAACTTTTGAGGTTAAGTATAATGACTGATACAGCTAATCGCGTTAAGAAAATTGTTGCAGAGCACCTTGGTGTTGAAGAAGCTAAAGTAACAGAAAATGCAAGTTTTATTGACGATTTAGGCGCAGACAGCTTAGACACAGTAGAATTGGTTATGGCTTTTGAAGAAGAATTCGGTTGCGAAATTCCGGATGATGCCGCTGAAAAAATTCTTACTGTTAAAGATGCTATTGATTATCTTGCTAAGAATGCGTAAGGTTTATATCTTTAGTTAGAAAAAATGTTAGAACTCGCTTGTTTGTTTACAGCGGGTTCTAAGCATTTTTGAGATTTGATAAAAAATTAAAGAGGTTGTCGATGAGAAGAGTTGTTGTAACCGGTTTGGGTATTGTTTCTCCTTTCGGAAGAGGCGTTGAGTTTAACTGGAAGCAGATTTTGGAATCTAAATCTGCAATTAAAAACATTGAAGGCGTGGATTTGAAAGATATTCCGGTGAGAATTGCCGGACAGGTGCCGTGGGGAAAAGAGCCCGGACAGTTTGACCCGGATACGGTTTTGCCGGTTAAAGACCAGAAAAAACACGATAAGTTTATTCTTTACGGTTTGGCGGCAGGCATGGATGCGGTTGAGGATTCCGGATGGAAGCCAGAAATGGAAGAGGACAAATATCGCTCAGGCGTGATGATGGGTTCGGGAATCGGCGGATTAAGCACCATTTATGAGAACTCTGTGCTTTTTAATGAAAGCGGTTTGAAGAAGATATCTCCTTTCTTTATTCCTTCTTGTTTGATTAATCTGATTTCAGGCAATCTTTCAATTATGTTTGGCTACAAGGGTCCGAATCATTCATGTGTTACGGCTTGTTCCACCGGAACTCACGCAATCGGCGATGCAGCCAGCATTATTGCCAGAAACGATGCCGATGTGATGGTTGCCGGCGGTGCAGAATCTGCAGTTAATGTTTTGGGTTTGGCCGGTTTTGCCAGAATGAGAGCGGTTACGGCCGATTTTAATGATGCTCCTTCAAGCGCCAGCCGCCCGTGGGATAAAAACCGCGCAGGCTTTGTGATGGGTGAAGGATCAGGCGCAGTGGTTTTGGAAGAGCTTGAGCATGCCAAGAAGCGCGGAGCCAAAATTTATGCCGAGCTGGTCGGATATGGCATGAGCGGAGACGCTTACCACATCACATCTCCGGACGGCGACGGCGCTTTCCGTGCAATGAAAATGGCGGCCGGACACGCTAAGGAACACGGTGTTGAGGTTGCAGATATCGGCTATATTAATGCGCACGGCACATCTACTCCGGCCGGCGATGTTATGGAAGCGCAGGCGGTGCGCCGTTTGTTTGGCGAAAATGCTACCAAGGTTTCGGTTTCTTCAACCAAGTCTGCAGTCGGTCATCTTTTGGGTGCAGCCGGTGCGGTGGAAGCAATCTTTTCAATTTTGGCATTGAGAGACCAAGTTTGCCCGCCGACGCTTAATTTGGAAAATGTTGAAGATGAAATTGCCGACATGGATTTTGTGCCGTTGAAGGCAAAAAAGAGAGAAATTAAGGCAGCGATGTCGAACTCTTTTGGCTTCGGCGGAACAAATTCAAGCTTGATATTTAAGAAGTACTAGAAGAAATTTTGGATTTTTGATTGCGGAATATTTTTTTGTATTCATAACTAATCAAAAATCCAAAATATTATCGGGGTAGGGAATGAAGAAAATTAAAATCGGACTACTTCTCGGAGTTATTATATTTTGCCTGGCGGCGGTGCAGTTTAAAAAAATGACGACTGAGCCGGGGCCTTTGCAGGAAATCGTTTATGCGGTGATTCCCAAAGGCGCGAGCTTGCGCCAAGCGGCGTATAATCTTGAAGCTGCCGGCGTTATTTCTCACCCCAGAATTTTTATGATATTCGGGCGCATTAAAGGCATTGACAAGCGTTTGAGAGCCGGAGAATATCAGTTTAATCCTAAAATTTCGATGCTTGGCGCTTTGGAAAAAATGGCCAGGGGCGAGGTTTATTATCATAAGTTGACGCTGCCGGAAGGCAAAACCACCAAACAGATGCTGGAGATGATTAAGGCTAATCCGGATTTAAGCGGAGAGGTTACTTTGACTGTTGGCGAAGGCGAAATGCTGCCGGAGACATACAGCTTTGAATTGAACACCGAGCGCAATGAGATTGTCCGTCAGGCCGTTGATGCCATGAGCAAGGCGGTTGATGAGGTTTGGGAAAAAAGAGAAGAAAATTTGCCGATTTCGAGCAAAAGAGAAATGGTGATTTTGGCTTCGATTATTGAAAAAGAAACGGCTATTGCCTCAGAGCGCCGCACCGTGGCATCGGTTTTTGTGAACCGATTGGAAAAAGGCATGAGGCTGCAAACCGACCCGACGGTGATTTATGCGCTGACCCAAGGTGAGGGCGATTTGGGGCGTTCTTTGAAAAAGGCTGATTTGGCAATTGACAGCCCGTATAATACCTATAAATATGCAGGGCTGCCGCCGGCGCCGATTTGCAATCCGTCTAAAGAATCTTTGATGGCGGCGATTTATCCGGAATTTTCAGATTATTTATATTTTGTGGCGGACGGAAAGGGCGGGCATAATTTTTCACGCACTTATAAAGAACACAGCGGGCATGTGAATAACTGGGTTAAAACAATAAGACAAGGGGATAAGTAAATTTTTGATTTTAGATTTTTGATTTTAGATTTTAGAATATGTTTATAACAAAATTTTTATCACTTTATTATTAACCAAACTAAAAAATTATGGGTAAGAAAAAATCTGCACCACGATCGGAACTTGGTTCTAATCGCATTAGTCCGAGAGATGAGGAAGAACTTAATCTTTATCGCTCCGGAAACTTTAGCAAAATTAAAAAGTACTTGAACAAAACCGGCGGTTTTGGTTACAAAGTGCAAAAGATGATTGTTGATGAAGAAAACATCGGCGTGGCTCTTGAACTTTGTTCTCACAAAGGGTTTATTAAGAGTCTGCATTGCCGGATTGTTAAAAAAACAAAAGATCGTTTTTTGTATGCTGTGCTTGCCACGTTCAAGTTTATCAAAGATGCCGAAATTATGTTGGTTAAAAGATGCCGAGAATATCTCGTTAAGCAATACTACAAGTGTTTCGGTTTATCTGATGAGGCTTTGAAAATTTGCGCAATCAGAGGGTATGATTTCAGTGGTGTTGAAAGGTTACCTAAGAATGCAAGAAAACTTGCATTATAGTGAAAAGCTCCTTCTTTTTGGAAGGGGCTTTTTTTTTATGTAAACGTCATTGCGAGCGGAGCGCGGCAATCTCATCCTTATTTTTCTTGTAGTCTTTTACCTGCATGGGATTTTGTTACTTTGGAGCCCAAAGTAACCAAAGGCTTCTGCCAGAGAAAACCCATTAAGACTTTGTAAGCTCCGCCTTGCTTTCTCCGCTAAAGTTCTGCCTTCTTCTATTATCGTTCTTCTATGCTTTTATTCTTCTTTCGGCAGAACCGCTGCGAACCGAAGGACGCAAGACTACGCTAACAAAATCTAAATGGGTTTTCAATGGCAGCGGGAAGGATGGGTGATTGAAGAGGCGCGGAATGAGCAAACAAAATCTAAAAAGCTGCACTAAGGCAGGAAAGAGGAAGAAGGGGGGAGGATGGTTGGCTTATTAGGCGGAGCCTTTGGTTTCCATGAGCATGGGGTACATGGCGCGTTTGGGGTCCATGCCTTTGTTTAAAACAACATTAAACACCGGGTACATGCGTTCACATTCCTTGATGGCAATGTCTATCATCTGTGAGAGTTTGCCGGCAAAGCCTTCGTCGTTTTCATCGGCAATTACGGAGTGCTTGAAAACCGGAACTTTTTGCTCGTTCCAATAAGAGAAGTGACCCATCCACAAGGTTTCGTTGGTCATGGCCAAAAGCTCAAAGATGGAGGCGGAATCTTCGGTGGTGGTTTCAATGTCCATCAAACATGACATGTGCAAAACCTTCATGCTTTCTTCAAAAGTGAAGAAAAGCAGCATGGAGTTCCATTTGCCTTTGATTTCAATGGCAATTTCATTGGCGCTGCGGCGTTCAAGTTCAAACGATTTGCGGTCAAAAAGGCCTTCTACCAGATCAATGGGGTTTGCGGTGTTTTTGCAATTCTTTGCCAGATTCATTACTTTTTCTCCAAATAATGATGAATCTTAAACCGCCCGAGTCGCATTAGGCAATATATGAAAAAAAGTTATCAACTTAAATTATTTTACAAAAAAAAATAGGACTCAAAAACAAGCACTTAATTTTTTGAGTGTGCAAAAAAGCTTTAATGTGTGGATAAAAGTTTATAGTTTAATAAACTATAAACCGATTTATGTCCCCGGGTTCAGCAGTCGACTTCGCTCCCGCTGACTCCGAGGATGACGCTCCGTAGTCTGCTGGCTTTGCCAGGCAGACCTGTTATATTGAAATTTTTGATTTAGGATTTTTGATTATGGATGTTGGTTTTTCTTTTCCTAATATTTCGCCAATTATATTTTCCATCGGGCCGGTGGCAATCAGGTGGTATTCAATGGCGTATTTGGCCGGCATATTAATTGCCTGGTTTTTGGTTAATAAAAATATTAAAAAATATAAGAGCGATGTGAGCCCGAAGCATCTTGAAGATCTGGTTTTTTATGTGACGCTCGGAATTATTCTGGGCGGGCGTTTGGGATACGTTTTATTTTACAGCGGGGCCGGTGCGAATCCGTTTATTAAAAACCCGTTGCAGATTTTTGCAATTTGGAATGGCGGAATGTCTTTACATGGCGGAATTATCGGTGTGATTTTGGCAATATATTTTTATGCGCTTAAAGCCAAGGTCAAGTTTTTGAAGATGACCGATCTGGTGGTTTTATATGTGCCAATCGGCATCTTTTTGGGAAGGCTTGCCAACTTTGTTAACGACGAGCTTTGGGGCAGGGTGACCAATGTGCCTTGGGCAATCAGGTTTCCCAGCGGCGGATATTTGCCAAGGCATCCTTCGCAGCTTTATGAAGCGATTTTGGAAGGAGTTTTGATGCTGGTTATTTTGAACTTGGCATGGCGTTCCAAATTTGTGCGTGAGCGCAGCGGTTTCTTATCGGCTTTGTTTATTGCCTGCTACGGAGCTTTCAGGCTGTTTGTGGAACAGTTCCGCGAGCCTGATGCACAGCTCGGCTTTTTCTTCGGCGGCATTACCATGGGGCAGATGCTGTCTGTTCCGCTGGTTGTTGTCGGCATTGGGGTTATGCTTTGGTTGTCACGTTCTGAGTAAACTTATAAGTTTTTTGCAGGGCTTTGTGGGCGCGGGTTAAGACCTCGATTGAATTGGCGTCGCTTCTTTTCTTTTCAGAAACTCCGGCAGAAACGGTAAGTTTAACCGGCTTTTTGAGCTTACTGATAATAAATTCTGCCGCGGCGATTGAACGCCTGATTTTTTCCAATTCTTCAAAGCTTTCATTTTTATCTTTATTCTTGAAGACCACAACAAATTCGTCATCGCTATAACGATAAACGGGGGAATCGGTTTGAGCCTCGTTAATTTTCAGAGAAATCATTTTAACCAGAGAATTTAGCCCTAACCGGCGGAAGGCCTTGAAAAGTTTGTCGTAATCATCTATGGCGATGATGCCGATGCTGTATTTTAGGGGAAAATCTTTGGCGTGGATTATATAAGAATTGCGGTTATAAAGGTTGGTCAGAGGGTCTTTGTAAACGGCTTGGTAGGTGTTTTGGATGATGCCAATGAAGACGGTTAATGCGGCGGCGGCAAAGAAGAAGGTTATGGCGTTAACATTGGCGGAATAATAAAAGCCGAAGAAAACGTTTAAGGCGGCAAAAAACAAAGAAGCTGAATATATTTTGCCGTTGACGATTGAGGTGGCGAAAAAAACGATGAAGCAAGCGGCAAAAAGGCCAAGGCTTAAAAAGCTTAAGCCGGATTCAGAAGGAGAAAATGGAACGAAATTAATTTCCCGCAGTTTTTCAGCCAGGGCGATTTCTGCAAAAATGAGCAGGAGCAGGAAGACGTTTCTGATGTTTAAAAACGGCCGCTCGGGCAGGAAATAAAAAATTAAAAAATTAAACGGCACCAGAACGCTTAAGTAAAGAAACAGGTTTGATTCAATGTAGGTTTGCTCTAAATTTATTTTTAAACCGTTGATGAACAGATATGACAAAGTTATGGTGATGACAAAAAACAGCGGGCTGCTTTGGTTGAAATATAACAAGACGATGATGCTTAAGGCGCTTAAGGCATAAATGCAAAAGTGCAGGGTTAAGAGCGAGTTTGGCTCAAGTTTGCCCATTATGAAAAAGCTCAAAATGGAAGCAGCAAATATTCCGGCGGGAATAAAGCTGTTTTTTAAAAGTTCCAGTTTTTTTTCAAGATTGAGCAAAGTTTTTCTCCTTGCGGCATTGTAATCCAAGAAGGTTTATAATTTATTTATGCAGGAGATGATGCTGCTGTCGCCGTATGAATAAAAACGATAGTTGTGAAGCATGGCATGTTTGTAGGCGGATTTCATGAAATCTGTGCCGGCGATGGCGCAGACCAGCATGAACAAGGTTGATTTGGGCAGGTGAAAGTTGGTGATGACGGCGTCGATAATTTTGAATTTATAACCGGGGGTGATGAAGATGTTGGTGTCGCCGCTGAAGGGGTGCAAAATGCCTTGGTCATCGGCGGCGGTTTCAAGAAGCCTTAAGGAAGTGGTGCCGACGGCAATTACTCTGCCGCCGCTGGCTTTGGCTTGGTTGATTTTATCTGCGGCTTCCCCGGAGATGATGCCGAACTCGGAGTGCATTTTGTGATCAATGGTGTCTTCAGTTTTTACGGGCAAAAAAGTTCCGGCGCCGACGTGCAGGGTTAAAAAAACTTTTTTAACGCCTTTTTGCTCTAAAGCGGCCATGACCTCAGGCGTGAAATGCAGGCCGGCAGTTGGAGCGGCAACAGCGCCTTCGTTTTTGGCATAGACGGTTTGGTAGTTTTGGGTGTCGTTTTTGTTTTCAAGCTTTTCTCTTTTGATGTATGGCGGCAGGGGCATGGAGCCGTATATTTCCAAATTTTCAACGGAGTTTAAGCTTAAAAGCACGCCGTCATCTTCTTTTTTTTCCAGCACTTTGGCGGTGAAGGTTGATTTTTCTATCGGTATTGAGGCGGAATAAAAAGTTATGGTATCGCCGATTTTTAAGCGTTTGGAATTTTTGATAAAAGCCCACCAGTTAAGCTCGGCATCCAGGCGGTACAAGGTAACCTCTAATTCAGCCTGGCCGCGGCGGCCGTATAATTTGGCGGGAATGACTTTGGTGTCGTTAAAAACCAAAATATCTTCAGGATTTAAGAGCGAGGGCAGGTCATGAAAACGGCGGTCGGAAATTTGGCCGTTGATTGACAGGTCTAACAATTTGGAGCTGTCACGCGGGGAGGCGGGCTCGGTTGCTATCAGCTCTTTATTAAGCTCAAAGTCAAAAATATCTACTTTCATTTTCTGTCTTATATGTTATGTTTGATTAAGCGAACTTATAAAGGAAAAAGAAAAGATGTCAAACATTGTTACGATGATTCCGGTCAGAATGGCCTCTACCAGGCTGCCAAACAAGCCTTTGGCCGACATTAACGGCAAAACGCTTTTGCAAAGGGTTTATGAGAATGTGAAAAAGGCTGTGCCCGGAGATATATATGTGGCTGCCGGAGATCAGGTGATTTTGGATGAGTGCAAGAAGTTTGGAGCCAAGGCAATTTTGACCGACCCAACGCTTCCTTCCGGCACAGACAGAATCGCCGCCGCCTTAAAAGAAATTGACCCGAGCGGCACAAAATATGACATTGTGGTTAATTTTCAGGGAGATGCGGTTAATACCGATCCGGCGATTAATAATGAGCTGATTAAGATTGTGGAAAAAACCGGCTGCGATATTGCAACCTGCGGCAAGATTTTTTCTTCAATTGAAGAAGCCCAAAAACCGGGGAATGTGAAGATTGTGATGGGTTTGAAGAAAGGCGAGAATGAAGGCCGCTGTTTGTATTTTACCCGCGCGGTGGCTCCTTTTACCAGAAACCCCGAGAAGTGCGAGAATCAGGATTTATATCATCATATCGGCATTTATGTATATTCGGCAAAGTCTTTGCAGAAGTTTGTGAGCCTGCCGGTGGGGGTTTTGGAGAATCGGGAGTCTTTGGAGCAATTAAGAGCTTTGGAAGACGGAATGCATATTAGGGCTAAATTGGTTGAGAATCTTACTTTGAATGATTTGGCACCGGCGGATATTGATACGCCGGAGGATTTGGAAGAGGCGAGGAAGTATATTAAGTGATTTTGCATTAATCTTTTATTCCTCGCCTTTTAAGGAGAGGTTAGGCGGGGTCAGCGGCAATCTCATCCTTATTTTTCTTGTAGACTTTTACCTGCATGGGGTTTTGTTACTTTGTAGCCCAAAGTAACCAAAGGCTTCTGCCATTGAAAACCCATTAAGACTTTGTTAGCTCCGCTTTGCTCTCTCGCTAATGTCCTGCCTTAGTGTCTTATTGTTCTTTGGCTGTCTTACCTTTTAAGTCGGCAAGACTCACGCTCGAGCCGAAGGACGCAAGGCTGCGCTAACAAAATCTAAAAAGCTGCACTAAGGCAGGAAAGAGGAAGAAAAGAGGAGGGATGAAGGGGGGCGGTTTATTTGCTTGAAAAGGTGGGAGTTTTGTTATATTGGTAAGGAATTGGCTGTTTTGTTATATTGGTAAGGAATTGGCTGTTTTGTTCAGAACTCCCAAAGGGCGAATTATTCAGACCAGGAAGACGGAAAATTATCACATTTTGAAAAACGGAGTGGTTATTGTTTCCGAGTATGGAGACCAAGAGTTTTTTCCGTATGATGTTGCAAAATATGTGCCGAAGAAGCATCAGTTAACAGAGGGAATATTTTATGATGTTCTTGATGACTATTGCGATTTTGGCGCGTTTGTGCTTATGTTTTGGGACCATAACCTACAGGTGAGCGATGACAAAATTCTTCGGGAAGTAGAAGAGTTTGAATTGGTTGATTAGCAAGATTGGAAATAACGCCCCAAGCCATTGTCGGTTTTGGGCGTTTTTTTATTAGGCTCTTCTTAAAATTAAAAACAGACGTCATTTCGACGACGCGAACGCAGTGAGTGGAGGAGAAATCTATATCGACGCACAAGATTTCTCCTTCATTCCCTTCGGTCAGGTCGTCGAAATGACATAAAAAAAACAATTTTAAGGCGGGTTTATTGAGGATTTAAGGTGTTTATTTTTTTATTGAAGATATCTCAATGTCCGCCGTCGATTGTTAAGGTTGTTCCTGTGATATAGCTTGCATCGTCGCTTGCTAAAAAGCGTATTGGTTTTGCAACTTCTGATTTATCTTTCATACATTACTACCCGAAAAACGGTTAAAGGGTGTTTTTTTGTTGTTATATCTTTAAGGTGCTTAGGTTTTTGATTGAGGTTTCGATTAGTTTTTGCTCTGTTTTGGAATCGAGCTTGGCTTCTAGAGTTTGTTTGACAAGTTTAACGGCAGTTTGACCGGCGAGCAGGGCAATTTCCTGTTCGGCTTTGGTTTTTGCGGTTTCAATGCGGGCGGCCGCTTCCTGTTCTTTAAGTTTGATTTCCGCAGCCAACTTTTCAAGTTTTTCTTCTTTTAAAAGGGCGATTTCTTTTTGGGCTTTTTTCAAAATTTCGCTGGCCTCGGCTTCGGCTAAGGACAGCTTTTGTTCATATTCGGCCAAGAGTTTTTTGGCATCGTCCTTAAGTGAAGCGGCGTCGGAAATGCGGCGGCTGATGCCGTCCACACGTTTTTTGAGCAGAGATTTTGCCACTTTGCCAACCGGAGAAGCAAGGCCGGCGACCACAATAACGAACGCGGCAGAAACCCAAAATTCTGCTTCTAAATAAAAGGCTGTGGCGTGTTCATGCATTTTAGTTTTCTTTCATTATTGTGCGTGAGGTATTTTCAATGTCCTTAGCGCTTATTTCTTTGATGCCGATTTTTTTGATGATGTCCAAGGCCAAATCTTCAGAGATTTCTCTGACTTTGGTTAAAGCTTCCTCTTTGCTTTTTTTAATTTCAGCCTCACCATTGGCGATTTTTTGGTTCAAACTTTCAGTAAGTTCGCTTTGCCGCCTGGCGATGAACTCGTTTAGCTCAGCCTGGGTTCTTTCCAAAGACTGACTGGCCTTGTCCGTGGCTTTTTTTAAGGCGTTTTGATAGGCTTTGAGGGCTGTTTCGGCTTTTTCTTTGAACTGGTGAGCTTCCAAAAGGTGTTTGTCTATGTTTCTCTGCCGCAGATCCATTATGCCTTTTATTCTGGGAATGATGAAAAAAGACATAATGGAATACATGGTAAAAAAGCATATTACCAGCCAAAAAATTTGCGAAGGATATGAGGCAAGGTTAAGCTGCGGCATGGTTATTTGGCAGTCAACATTACCAGTGCAATTACCAAGGCATAAAGCGCAATAGCTTCAACGGCGGCGAATCCGGCCCAGCCATAGATATCTACGTCTTTTTTAACCTGCGGGTTGCGGCCGACAGTTGAAATGATTGTGGTCCAAACCTGAGACACACCCCAAGCGGCAACAGTCATTGATAATGCGCACATGCCGGCGCCGATATAAGACAATTCCATTGTATTCTTCCTTTTGTTGTTAAAGTTAAATCATAATAATTAGTGGCTATGCAGGGCGTCTCCCAAATATATGCAGCTTAAGACCGTATATATGAAGGCCTGCAAGAGACCGATGAAAATTTCAAACATGATAATGCAGCAGTCAAACAACAGCGGCACAACGCCAAGCACCCCTAAGGCAACGACGAAGCCGGCGATGATTTTGAGCATGATGTGGCCAACGGTCATGTTGGCAACCAGACGCACGGTCAGGCTGAAAGGCTTTGATAAAAACGAGATGGTTTCAATCGGGATAATGAGCGGGGCAAGCGCCGCCGGAATGCCTTTGGGCATGAAAGTTCTTAAATATGCCGTTTTCTTTTTTTTGATGCCGCTGCAGACATTGAACAGCAAAGCAGTGCAGGAAAGCGTGCCGACAGCAGCCAGATGAGAGGTGAATGTGAAGGAATATGGGAAAAGACCCAAGATGTTGCCGAAAGCCACAAACAGGAAAATTGAGAAAATCAGCGAGAAATATTTTAAGCCCTCTGCGCCGATGTTTTCTTTGATGAGAGAGGAGATGAAGTCATAAACGCTTTCAGGAATTGATTGAGAAATGCTTGGCACAATGGTTCTTTTTCTTAAGCACAGGGCAAAGAGCAAAGTTGAGGCGATAACGGCAATGACCATCATTAAAGAAGAGTTGGTGAAAGATATATCCACCCCGGCAACCTTGATGGGGACGATGGTTTTGATTTCAAACTGCGCTAATGGACTGGCCATTATTTGTTTTCCTTTTCTCTTTTTTCTTCTTCGGTTCTAACGAAGCGGTAGACGTTTAAAAAACCTGCCGCCGCGCCAAAAAATAAAAATATGACAAGCATTAAAGGGGCGGTGTTTAAAAAATTGTCCAAAATATAACCCAGGCCCGCGCCGATTAAGACTCCAGATAATAATTCCACACTTACCCGAAAACCGGTTTTAGAGGCGTATACAAAGCGGTTTTCTTCTCCTTGTTTGGCGGCAAGCCTTTCTTTTTTTTCCAAAGATTTAATGCGTTTTTCAAGCGCTTCGATGTCTTTGGGAAGTTTGTTCATTTTTGTTCAGCTTTGGCAAGTTTGGCATCAAGAATTTGCTTCAGCTCACTATAAGAACCGATGCCGTGCAAAACCTCTTTGTTTTCACCGTCAACAATTAAAAGAGACGGAGTGCCGGAGATTCTTAAGATATCTATGGCGCGCTGGCGGTCTTCCATAATGTTGTTGGTGATATTTTCATCCTTGATGCAGGCTTCCAGGTCTTTGGCGCCGTTTAAGGAGGCATAGGCGCTTAGCTTTTTTTCATAATCGTCGGCAAACATCCATTCCTTTTGTTTTTTGAAAAGAAGGCGGACGAATCCGAAATATTTTTTATCAGGCACGCAGCGGGCAACCACAGAAGCGCGCAGAGACTTGCGGTCTAACGGAAAGTCTGAAAAGGTCAGGTTAACTTTGCCGGTTTTGATATATTCTTTGTTAAGCTGCGGCAAAATGTCTAAGTGGAAATCAGAGCAGTGAGAGCAGGTGAAAGATGAATATTCATAAATTTTAATGGGGGCGTTTTCTTTGCCAAGCAGGTGGTTTTTGGGTAAAATGAAATTGGTTTTGACGCCATTGTGCTGGTTGGGAACGGCTGTTACTTGGGTTTTGGCTTCAGCCGGGTTAACCAGAATCATGCGGCCGTTTTGACCCATGACGAATCCTTTGGCGGTGAGGTACATTCCCGCGGCGATAAAGAAAACGATCAGGCCGGCGACCAGGGCGCTTAGTCTTTTGATTGTGTCTTCAAATTTCATCTGTATTGCATCTTTCATTTAAGTTAGTCAGTCAGGATATCTTGCCCGAGTTTGGTTAAAATATTCTTTAATTCCTGGTTGTCGACATCTTTTACTAAGTTATCAATATAGTTTTGTTGTTCGGCAGTGACAAGCTTTTTATGCTTGTTTTCCTGCGGTTTTTGAGCAGCGGAAATATTATGAGAGTTCTGAATTATTTTTAAATCAGTTACGGCGTTGAAACCCAAAAAGCTGTTTATTTTTTCTAAGATGATATTTTGGCGTTGTTTTAACTCTAAGGCAAAGGCGCCGCCGGCGGTTGAGATGCTTAAGGTTTTTTTCTTATTATCAAGCTTTAAAGGAAGGCAGAAAGAGGCAAGTTCCTCGCCGACAATTTGCTCCCAATTGGTTAAAATATCCACTTCGGCAAAACCGTGTTTGCCCAAAACTTTTTTGGTTAAGGGGCGGATGGCTTCAAAAACCGGCGTTAAACCTTTGGCGCTGTGTTCATATTTTTTCATGGCTTAAATTTATCATCTTGTTTATTAAATGACAACAGCGGTTGCGCGGCTGTGCAGTATATGTTAGTTTCTCGTTTATAAATGGGGAGAAAAAAATGGATTTATGGCTTATACTTAAAGCTGTGTTGTCTTTGTCTTTTGTGTTGGGGCTGTTGTTCCTGACGTTGTTTTTGGTAAAATACTGCCAAGCCAATTTGCTTAAGAATCCCTTGATGAAAAAGGTTAAAAAGGAATCCAGAATTGAGGTTTTGGAATCTAAAAAACTTGATGCAAAAAATACGTTGATGCTGGTGAGATGCGATAAGGAAGAGCATTTTCTTTTGCTTTCACCCGGGCATAATTTGGAAATTGACAGGGTGAAAAAGAAATGAAGAAAGCTTTGATCTTTGCTTTGGCGGTTGGAATCGGCTGTTTGTTTTTCAGCCCGGCATTCGCGCAGAGTTTAACCTTGAATGTTGACGGTCCGGCGACCGGTTCGGTTACGGCCAGAATGTTTAATATTATTCTCTTGATTACAGTGCTGTCCATTGCACCCAGCATTTTGGTGATGATGACGTCTTTCACCCGCATTATCGTGGTGTTTTCCATTGCGCGTTCGGCTTTGGCCACCAACGCCACGCCGCCGAATATGGTTTTAATATCTTTGGCTTTGTTTTTGACGTTTTTTATTATGAGTCCGACTTTGGAAAAGGCCTGGGAGCAAGGCATTAAGCCGATGTATGAAGAAAAGATTGAAATAGAAGAAGGTTTGAGCCGCGCCGTGCAGCCGGTTAAGGAATTTATGGTTAAAAATACGCGGGAAAAAGACTTGCTTTTGTTTACCGATTTGTCCGGTTTGCCGAAGCCGGAAAAGCTGGAAGAAACTGCCTTGCAGGTGGCAATTCCGGCATTTATGATTTCAGAGCTGAGGCGCGCCTTTGAAATCGGCTTTTTAATCTTTCTGCCGTTTTTGATTATTGATATGGTGATTGCCTCGGTCTTAATGTCGATGGGTATGATGATGCTGCCGCCGACGGTTTTGGCGCTGCCGTTTAAGGTGATATTCTTTGTTCTGGTTGACGGCTGGTATTTGCTGGCGGGGTCGCTGGTTCGCTCGTTTTCGTGAGGGAAGCTTGCTTTATGGCGTCATACTTGTAATTTTGCAGGCTTATGTACTAAAGCTGTACACGCGCGCCTGCAAAATTGCGGCGTAGCACGCTCATAAATCAAGTTCATAGATGGTTTGCTCTGTATATATAAAAAATGCTCCGGTGTTATGGGAGCATTTTTCGTTGGTTTATAATGTTTAGGATGGGATCCTTCATCTGACATTCGCTCGCGTTTCGCTTTGCTCAACATCCGCTCTGTCATCTTTCAGGATGACGCTCCTGCGTCAGCGGGCTTTGCCCGGCTGACAAATGTTCTAAAATACGTAACGCAAACCCATGTAAATTTCGTGGGCGCGGATGGAGGCTTTTTCAAGCTCACCCATGTTTAAGAAACGGTAGCCGACATCGACGTTGAAGCGGTTGGTGACTTTGGCAGACAAACCGCCGCCGACAGCCCAGGTGAAGTTGTCGGTTTCATATTCGGCATCGCCGAAGCCGCCGCCTCTGGAAGTATATTGGATGTTGGTCATGCCCAAGCCGCCCATAACGTATGGAGTGAACATGGTATATGGCGAAAAGTCATAATAAACGTTCAACATATAAGAAAGGGTTTGGAACTCGGTCTTAGTGGCCATGCCGCCGGGGTTGGCAGATTGTTCAGATTTTTCACGGTAGGTATATTCCAACTCACCGCGGAAATAGCCGTAACGGTAACCGATGGCACCGGCAACCATCCAAGCGTTGTCGTCAACCTCGATGCGGGTGCCGAGAGATTCGGAATTATCACCAACGTTGTGGTTCACAATACCGCCGCGGCCGGCAAGGTAGATGCCGTCGCAGCCGGCGTGAGCCTGATTGACAAAGCCCAGAATGCTTAAAGCAGTGGCAGCCAGTAAAAAATTCTTTTTCATAAAACTTCTCCAGATTCGATTATTTGAGGTTAGAATATGCTATAAATGTTAAAATAAAATTAATTAAAGATTCGGCTGTTTGGTTAAACCCCTCACCCCAACCCTCTCCCGCAGGGGGAGAGGGGGTTTTTGTCCTTAATTTTACAAAATTTATAGAAAATGTTTGTTTGTTGATACTTGTATAGCAAAGATAATGCAATTATGCAAGGATTATTTTAGACAAAAATTATGAAACTTTTGTTACAAAGGGTTAGGATGATTGGTTTGACCTGGATCCTCGGTTCAAGCCCGAGGGTGACAGAGATGGGTGTTGGGGGGAAACAAAAAAACAGGGGCGCATATGCGACCCCTGTTTTTTTAAAGCGAAAATGTGCTCTACAAATTTATCCTTAAACCCAAGCTGATGCCGGGAGTGGTAACTTTGCGTGTTCCGGTTAGAGTATCGAACTCGGTGTAATTTACACCTCCTTCGCCCACCAACCAGAAATTTTGAGCCAGCATTATGGAGGCTTGTATGCAAGCTCCTACCTTCAGAGAATTACTCTGTGGGTAGAGAGTGAGCTTGGCACCGTCTTCAAATAAAACCTTATCAATGGCTTCGTAGTGGACGTATCCAATGCGAGCACCTAAAGATAGGTTGAATTTGGAGCATTTTTTCCGATTAGGATGCCACTTAAAAAAGTCGGCATATAAACCTAAATCGGCACCTAAGGCGTCATATGACACTCCGTCGGTTTCAGCCATCCCATAGGAAACGCTCAAGCCTGAGCGCAGAACATTCCATCTCCAGCCGCCTTCAACCGAGCCATATATTCCCTGATCGAAACCGTATCCAACACTTGGTTGAACATAAAAGCCGGTTAGGTTGAAGTCATAAAATTTGGTTGTGTCCTTTTGGTCATAACCAAAGACGTGACTTCCGCTGTAGCGCTTTTCACCGTTTTGAGTGATGGGCTTCACGTTAACAATGTTTCCGTTTTCATCTTCAATTTTAATTGAAGTGCCGGTCATGTTGTTATATGCCTTTTGAGCCCTTTGGTTTTGCGCGTTTGCGTATGTTGCCGCAGCAAGAATTAATGTTGCTGCTATAATTATTTTTTTCATATTTTTATTTTTATTATTGTTTTTGTTTTTTTTAATGGGAAAACCCGTCTGAAAGGAAAAATCCTTCCAGAGGGTTGAAGCTACGTGCTTAAAAAGCGCGGTTGTCGTATTTTGCGGAACTGTTAACGGTTTTGCCGTTGTTAATGTAATGGAAGTTAACCGTTACATCGCCATTGGCATTGAAAGTATACCCGTCAACGGTGAAGATCATGTCTTCTACCTTGGTTCCTGCAGTTTGAGCCATGCCGTCCATAATGGTTGCCACAGTTGCGCCGTTGTCAGACTTACGGATGGAAACCCAATAAGTGTGCTTGTCGGTGCCGCTGCCGCCGTGACGCATGAAACAAGGAACATATTGTCCGTTTGAATATACGCCAACTACTTTTTCGCTCATGTTTTTCAAATCATCATAGCTGTAAGCTAAATCGCTCCAGTTATAGAAGGTTGAAACTTGAGTGCCATCATGGTTGAAACCGATACCGCCCTTATTATTGCTGTCATTTAAAATGAAAGCAGTAATTTCGTGAGCAACCATTTTGTTACCAGCGCCTTGGAAAGTTACTGCAGGAGCAGCAAGTTCGTATTTAATGTTGGTGTTAACTTGCGTTTCTACCAACATGGTGCCGGTTGAGGTAACAGGAGTGATACAGCCGTTGAAATTAACGTTAGTTACAACAGTTACGTTGTAAATGTCATATAATTTCCCGCTTCTGAAAGTCGTGTTACCGGTTTTGGCTGCATTAGCCTGGGCCACAGTTGCTGTGGGAGCTTGCAGAAGGTTTTGACCGTTGTAGTTTACTAAGTCATAAGATCCAGAAATATTCTGAGTCAAGTCATTAGCAAAGTTAACGGTGAAGCCTTGTCCTTTTACCACTATGGTTGCGGTTCCCAAGTTTGCACTTGAAACAACAACATCATTGAAATTCGTGCTGGTGAAATTCCAGTTTGAAGCCAATGTGAAAGTGGTATCTTTCTTGCTTCCGTCCGAGTAAACGTTGCGACCGAAAACGGTAACTTCTTTGCTCGAGCAGTTTAATGAAGCAGAAATGAACTCCCAGCCGGTTTTGTACGGTTTGTCAGCCTTAACCAATTCAGACCCTTGGAAGGGAACGGTTACGATGCAACCGTTGAAATCAATTTTAATTGTGCCGTTAACGCTGTAAACATCATAGATTACGCCGCTAATGGTGGTTTGATTTCCTGTTTTGGTGGCGTTTCCGCTGGCAGCAACAACCGTAGGTTTGTTCAACAGGTTTTTTCCGTTGTAGTTAACCAAGTCATAGCTTCCCGGTACGTTTACCGACAAACCATTGCTGAAGTTAACTTTAAACCCTTGGCCATTTTCAACTGCAGTGTAGCTGCCTAAAGTGCTGCCCGATACAATCACATTTGAGAAACTATCAGCTGTCCAGCCGTAGTTTACTGTACGTGTGAAAGTTGAATCTGTCGTTGATCCGTCACTCCAGAAGAAGTTAACGCGAACTGACAGAACTTTCGAGCCGCAATCTAGGCTTTTAGCTGCAATGTCCCAACCGGTGATTTTTTTGGTGTAACCCTTTACATATACGATTACGTTAACACTTTTGTTAAAGTCAAATTGCGGGATAACTCCGTTAAATTTAACATTAAACTGACGGTTAACTTTTGTATATGTGGTGTTACCCACCAATGTGTCTTTTAAGAATGTATCAACCCAACCAAGCATGGTTGCGTTGTTGTTGCCAACAGTTACGGTGGTGTCTTTACAACCCATAACTGTTACATTCTTGCTTTCCCAGCCGGCAATCACTTGGTTTGAACCCCAAGAGAAAGTTTTGGTGTTGTTGCTGGTTGATTCAGCAGGGTTACCGCTGATGTCAGTTTGCAACCACCAAATGGTAGGATTGGCAGACAAGCTCCAATTGATTTCAACCGGTTTGCGGTCGGTTTCCACATCACCGCATTTTGCAATAACAGTGATGATAACAGGGTTGCCCTTGCTATCAACTTCATAAGAAACCGTGGTGCCTTTTTGACCTTTGGCGCTTTCGTATTCACCGTTTAAGGATGAGTTTCCGAAATCGTCCATTTTGGAACAAGAAACGGCTAATACTGCGCAGAAAGCTACCATTGTAACTTGAACTGCAAATTTCATAATGTTTTTCATAGTTTTTTTTATGTTATTATTTTTTTTGATTTTTTATATGAAGGAATTTCCGCGAAAGCTGATTTTATCTGACGATAAAAGCCTGGGAAATATATATATATATATATGAAATTACAATGACCTTAACCGCAAAAATAAGCAAATAGCTTTCTCTTAAAAAATGTGAACATTTTTTAATGAAAAAAACAATTTATTTTCGCTTTACAGAATAAGAATCTATTGTAATAGAATAAAGATAATTTTCGTCAATTATCAATATAACACATAAATAATTAAAAAACAATAAAAACCGTACGTTAATCTTCATTTTTCTAAAGTTTAATAAAATTGTAACAATCAGGAGCAAGGAACTTAAATGGACAAAATGGCGCCGAATTTGATTAATTTATGAGGGCAAACGGCGGTTAGTTGTCAATTTTCGGCAGCATTGCCTGCGGGTTAAAAAAGCTCTTGTAGAATCGCAATATATGTAATAAGTTTTACCGGAATTTATGGAGAATCACGCATCATAAGCTGCTTTTTAGAGGTAAGGATGAGTGGTTTGAACCCCTCACCCCAACCCTCTCCCGCAAGGGGAGAGGGGGAGGTGT
>JAVBOV010000013.1:0-6981 GCA_031550205.1 Alphaproteobacteria bacterium | reverse complement strand
CGTTCTTTGACTGTCTTATTCTTCTTTCGGCAGAACCGCTGCGAACCGAAGGACGCAAAGCTACGCTAACAAAGTCTAAATACTTTTCCTAAGGCAGTTTAAGTGGAGAGGAAAAACGGGCAAACAAAATCTAAAAAGCTGCACTAAGGCAGGAAAGAAAGAGAAGGGGGGGAAGAAGAGTGATGGTTGGTTTTTTATTAATTGACAAAATGAAAATAGGTGGTATTTTCTGTTTCATAAATCACAATTATTGTTTCACTTAAAAAATTTATTATCATGGCAAAAGGAAAAAACAAAGGTACGCGGGAAAAGCAAAAAGAAGCTAATGCCGCCAAGACCAAGAAGAAAACTGCTTATCAGCAAGAAAACGAAGCAGCAAAAGGTCAGAGTAAAAAAATGCGCCGAAATATGGGTTTGTAAAATTAAACAAACTTTCTAAACCTCGAGAGAACAAAATCTCGAGGTTTTTCTTTTGTTTGACTCTTTGCTCAAATTATGCTAGTTTTGTCCAGACTTAAAAATTATTATAACAATCATTAAAAATAAATATTATGAAAAAAAGAATTGAATCCGTGGATGCTAAAAACAGCATTATTTTGAGCACAAAAGAGGTTTTCTGGTACGGAATTTCAGGCGGCAAGGTTTTGTTTTGCGAAAGGCAGGCAGATGTTGACGCCGGTTTGATTAAGATTTGGCTTTTACGCGAAGATAACAAGCAAATGTCTCTGCTGATGAAAATCGGGAAAGGAGATCTTTTCAGAGTTAAGGTGTTTTTTCCGGAAGATGGAATTTTTGTTTTAAGGAAGCTTGGCGAGGATATTGCTTTTTGCTGCGAAACCGATGAAGAGGTTGCCCTTTCAAAGTGGCACGTTTGGACCAAGACCGAAGACGGGTATAGAGAATGTAATGATCTTTTTTACAAAGATTTTAAAGAGATTAGGGAAATTCGCTATGCGCCGGAATCGGGAACACTTTGGGTGTTTGGATATGATTGGGATGACATAGATCAATCGTGTTTTTATCAGCAGATTCCGAATGGCTATGAGATGGCAGCTTCTTCGGGAGGAACCATTTTTCCGATGGATTGTTTTAAGGCCAAGCTTCCGGTTTTTGAGGCTGCTCAACATTTTATCGGTAAAAGAGCGGAAGAGTGCTTTTCAAACTTCTCGGCCTTTGCCAAGGGGTTTTGAAAAGAAAGCTGAAGCTTTTGTTTTGGAAAATCTCTCCGGCGCGTTTTTGCGTTGGAGAGTTTTTTATTTTGAGATAAAAGTTCTTGAACTTTAAGAAAATATTCTGTATTACTTTTAGCAGAGCGCGAAAGGTGCTAAGTTTTGGCGCTTTTTTAGGGGTGTAGTTCAGTTGGTAGAGCGTCGGTCTCCAAAACCGAATGTCGCGGGTTCGAATCCTGCCGCCCCTGCCATATTTAACAAGGAAGGTTTTTCCAGTGCGGGGAGTAAGGTGGGCAAGGCTTTGGATGAGTCGGAATGTTGTTGTTTTTGAAAATAGCATTTTTTAACTCCGCTCCGACTAGTTTTAGCTTAAGCGCTTGTTTTTGAATTATACCTAAAAGACAATAGCAAAACACTCCCTATCACAGGGAGTGTTTTGTTGGTTGTTAGAGATTTGTCTATAACCGCTTTCTATCAAGTTGGCTGGATCTTTGGTCTATGTAGCTAGACATATTCTTCTTAATATACTCTACCACAGAGGGTGTGAACATCTCGGTAATTTGTTTCCATCCTTCGGGATGGGTTTTTAATGCATCTTTAGCCGTTGGACATTCAACAAATGGACAACTCTCAAACCCAGGTTCGTCTTTAGGCTCGCTTTTTCCTTCAGGAGTGATGTAGTCAAAGTGCCCATTTTCATCAATACGTGCATTCGCAGAATAAAAGTGCTTCAAGCCTTTTATAAAGTCAGAGGGTCTAAAATCAACAACTTTGAAAATATCAAGCTCTTTGTTATAAAGCAACTCATGGTAGTTTGAAGATTGTATGGTGCCATGCCCATCAGGCAAGCAGGTCTGTCTGCTCCAAACTTTTTTGTTCCAAAATTTCTCTTTTGCTTTTTGTTTCTCTAATTCAGTAACTTTCTCCAAACCAATGTTATAATAACGAGTACAAAGAGACTCTTGGCTATAGAAAACGTGTCGACCATGAAACATTATATTAAGTACATCATACATGTGAAAGGAAGTGTTTTGACTAAGACTTTCTTTAATACGAAATCTTCCATTCGGACTATCTTTACCAATGTAGTAAAGACCAGTAGTGAAATGAAAGGAAGTTTCCAAGTGAGTAGATGTGTCTTTAATCTTAAGAGATAGCTCAAGAAATTCGTTTCTCATTACAATACATTCATCATGTCCCTCTAGGGGTAGTCCTAAAACTTCTTCATTTTCAGATTTTACAATCCAAAAAAGTTGCCTAGAGCGATTTGCAAAAATGCCAAGAAGAGGGTAAAAAACATTGCGCATAATAATTATAATTTTAAGTTAAACATTCTATAATAATTTATTTTATTGTAGTGAATGTATCTCATAGTTATTAATGTGTAAACTAAAATTTAAACTAAAGTTTAAACAAATATTAGTCCGAGCGGTGCAAGTCCGCCCCTGCCATATTAAACAGTCCTCCTTGTGGGGGCTGTTTTTGCTTTGGTGGGGTTTGTCACTGTGGAGTTCGAATGTGGTGGTTTTGGAAAAGGTTGTTTTGGGAGGTTTCTTGAACTAGTTTAGCTTAAGTGATTGTTTTTTAATGATATGCGAATTTTATGTTTTTTCAGGTTTTTTTAGAATTAAGGCTTATAAAAGATGTATACTTTCTAGCAGAGTTATGATATACAGTTGTTTAAATTCAAATTTTTAGAATATTATTAATCCTTTAAAATACAATTTTATGAATACATTTGTAGATTTAAACATTAGTCGACGGCTGTTAAACAAAAATGTTGTAACAGTTCTTAATGCCGCTCATGATTTGGTTTTGGAGTCTAATGAAACGTACGGGTCTATATTGCTGGAAGGTAGACGTATTGCCTGCGTTACTTTTAATCCGGAGCAAGATTTCTTGCATGAGGCAGAAGTCTGGAAGGCATATAGCGATAGCAGTATGATAGTAGATGAATCAGACTCAAACTTTGACATTTCTTTTCTTGTCTCAGGAGGCGTGTTTAATTATGTCTTTGAGAAAGTAGCATTTGATGACACTTTGTGCTTTTACCTGAATAAAAAGAAGTTTACTTTATCGAAAAAGCACTCATTGATAGTTGAATAGGGTTGGCTCGCGTTTTGCTAGACGGCCCCTGCCATATAGAACAGTCCTCTTTAAGAGGGCTGTTTTTGGTATGTAGGGGTAAATTAGCAGTGTTTTTGGAGGAGATCCTGAAACAGATTGTTCACTTGCGTGAACGTCACGTAAGCTTCAAGCTGCGCCTACGGCTTGCTTTCAGCAACTATCGACTCCAGGATGACGTGGGTGTGTTTTTGTTTATTGCTAAAAAAACTTTCAATGGCTTAAAAATTTATTGCAATATTAAAATTAATGGGGTATGTTGCTTTTCATTCCCCCGACATTTTGGCTTTTATACTTGCTCAGTAATCTTGAGCGCTTAAGCGAAGATGAGAATCGGGAGAGATGGTTGGTTGATTAAACCCCTCCCAACCTCCCCTTAAAATTAAGGGGAGGAGAAAGAAGAGATTTCCCCTTAAAATTAAGGGGAGGGGAAGTGAGGTTTTGCAATGACGTTTGCTGTCGGGGTAAAAATTAAGCAGCTATGATATTAAAAATTTTTTAAAGGCTTTATAAAATGAAGATGAACCCAACTCAGTTCTTTAGGCAGGTTAAGCAAGAGGTTAAGAAAGTCTCTTGGCCGACCAGACAGGAAACTACCCGAACCGCTATGATGGTGGTGGTTTTGGTGGCGATTGCCGCAACGTTTTTCTTTTTTGTGGACCAGATTTTGGGCTGGGTGGTTAAATTGATTTTGGGTCTTGGAGTATAAATAAATGACAAACGCTCGTTGGTATGTGGTACACGTTCATTCCGGTTCAGAGAAAAAAGTTGCCGAATCGATTAGAGAACAGGCTCTTTTGAAAAAAATGGATGACAAAATCTTAGAAGTTATTGTGCCGATGGAAGAAGTGATTGAGGTTAAAAAGGGCGCCAAAGTTGCAGCCGAGCGCAAGTTCTTTCCGGGATATGTTTTGGTTAAGATGATTATGGATGATCACTCCTGGCACGTGATTAAAAACACGCCGAAGGTTACAAACTTTTTGGGTTCGCGTAATAAGCCGCAGGCAATTTCCGAGGCTGAGGCCAACCGCATTATTACCCAAATGCAAGAAGGTGTGGAAAGACCGCAGACTATTGTTCATTATGAAATCGGCGAGCAGGTTAAGGTTTGCGACGGTCCGTTTGAATCGTTTGTGGGCTTGGTTGAGGAAGTGGATATGGAAAAATCTCGTTTGAAGGTTTCAGTTTCTATCTTCGGCCGCGCAACGCCGGTTGAGTTGGAATTTTCTCAGGTTGAGAAGATGTAGGGTTGCCACGTTGCCTGCGCTTCTCGCAGACGTTTAATTAGGAAAAACTCCGCTAAAAAGCGGAGTTTTTTTATGTTTAACTGAAATACCAAAGAAAAATGCCGGTGGTTCCTCTGGGGCAAAAAGACTGGGCTGTAACAGGAGATAAAGGAAGATCTGCAGGTATCCAGCTGTTGAACCCCCAGGAATCTCCGTCGCCATCAACACCGCCGCTGGCGCTGCTGCTATCAGGAGGATTCGTGTAAGCGAAGATGCCGCTCATATCTTCCGTATATGTGCCGGAATATTGTTCTATGCCTAAGAAACCGGAAGAAGTGCTGCCGCCCCAATTTGAGGTTAAAATGGAAATGCAGGCATCTTCAGGGAGGCGGTTCATAGCAAGGATGAACCCCCGGTTATTGCTGATAATGCCTATTTCCACATTGCCGCCGTATACGTTTGAAATTCTGGTGGCCGCAGTGCAGGTTGTGTTGCCTTTAGGGAGCATTTCAGAGGGAAAAAGACCCATTTTGCAGGCGACAGTTTTATCGAAACCGCTGTAGCTTTTTGTGGTGCCGAATGCAGTTCTGATACTGGCGACGGTCATGGATATTTGTTCATTCATTTTGGAAACTCTCCACTTGCCCATGGCTTTGGAATAACCGGCAATGCCGCCGACCGAGAGAACACCGACAATGGCCAACACGCCTAACATTTCAATCATTGAACGTCCGGATTGGTTGCTGACTTTTTTCATGTCTTCCCCTGATTAAAATGTTTAGGTTATTTTCTGTATATAATTCAATAGTATTAAAGATTGTTTAAAAATAATCAGGCAGCGCGGGACCAGAGGCGGGTGTCTTTGCCGCCGGGATAGGCGATTATGCCGCAAACGGTCGGCGTTTTGCAGCCGGTGGTTTTGGGGTAGGTAAACGGCTCGTTTTCCAGCTTGGCGCGAGCCATGTCGGCCATGATGCGGGCTTCCATATATTTGCTGTTAAAACCGTAGTTATCCGACCATTTGACGATGGGGGCTTTGATCTTTTTCTCAAGCAGGCCTTTAAATTCTTGCAAAATGATGGGATTGTTCCAGCCGCCGCCGAACAAGAGATAATGTTTGGGCGGGTTTTCTACAAACTTTAAAGCATGCACAAACAGATAAGCGCTGAAATATTCCAAGGTTCTGATTTGGTCTTCAAAAGACAAGCCTTCAGGAACCGGAACGTTGCTATACCAGGCCGGGTCGGATGATTTGGGCGGGGCTTTTTCATAAAAATCTTTGTTGTTTTCAAACAAGGCTTCAAAATAGGTCTTGCTAACGCTGCCTTTGGAGCCGAATTTGCCGCCAAAATCGCATTGTTCTTTTTGAGAAGTCTGGCAGAGTTGGTCGACAAAATGATTGCAAGGGCCGACATCAAAGCCGATGGTTGTTGACCCCCCTGTGTCCCCCCTTGAAAGGGGGGAGGAAGAAGAGACGATTGCAATATTGCCGGTGTTGCCGGCGTTTAGGAAGGCAATGGGGAAGATGCCGATAGCTTCGGCCAGGTGTTGGTTGTGCATGGGAGCCAAGGGTGCGCCTTCGCCGCCGTTTAGTATGTCATCAGAGCGGAAGTCATAAATTACGGGGATGTTAACCAAATTGGCCAATATTTGGCCGGAGCCGAGCTGGATGGTTTTTATTTGCTCCGGGCTTTTGGCAATGGAAGGCGGGCAATGGTAGCAGGTTTGGCCATGGAAGCCGACAGCTTGGATATCTTTGGGCTCCATGTCGGCCTTGATTAAAAGTTCTTTGATGCAGACGGCAATGAGGTTAATGTATTCTTTGTGCAATGCTTTGATATCTAAGGTTTTAATGCTGCCGCCGTTTTTTTTAAGTTCGTTTTTAAGTTTGAGAAACTCGGCAGACAGTTCTTGCGGATATGGCTGGCTGTAGGTGCAGATATCGGTGATTTTGCTGTTGTTAAACTCGGTGATTACGGTGTCTACGGCGTCGAGCGAATTGCCGGTCATGATGCCTATGGTACGGAACATTAGGTTAAACTCCCTTTGATTGTTTTCAATATATGGTAAAGAGTGAAAAGTGACAAGTGAAGAGTGAAAAGTGTTGGATGGTTTTTTTTAGGACGCAAAAAAGATGAAAAACGTCATTGTTTTTATCTCCCTCTCTTAATTTTAAGAGAGCCGAACGTCGGCCGCGGGGGTTGGGGTGGGTTTAACTGGCAAACGCATCCGAATTTTTTTTCAAGCCTATTACCTGCATATGGCTTTATATCTTTGTTACTTTTGATGCCAAAAGTAACCAAAAGCCTTGCCACGGCTCACTATCTAAGTTTTACGAGCATACAAATCATTATTCTTCTACAATGTGCATCAATTCCATTTTTAGCTAAAGACTAAAAATGAAATTTGTCGTTGTATGCCCGCAAAGCTAAGATTGTTCGCAATGTGGCAAAAGAGGAAGG
>JAVBOV010000043.1:0-16165 GCA_031550205.1 Alphaproteobacteria bacterium | reverse complement strand
CATCAACTTTAACTGGTCTTTTTTGCTTAATTTACAATGCTTTATATACATAAAAACACCTTAACATTAAAAATGTTAGGTGTCAGCCCCAAATTTTTATAGTGAAGAGTGAAAAGTGAGAAGTAATGGATAAATTATCTTTGTCATGGTGAGCTTGCCTGACCATCTTATAGAAACACGTACAACCTTTGCGGTTCTGCAAGATCCTTCGACAGGCTCAGGATGACATGGAAGTTTTTTTATAATGAATGGCGGATGTAAAATAAAAAAAAAGAAGCTGCGATGCATGCTTCTTTTTTTTAACAAACTCTTTTCTCTATAAGAAAAATTATTTTTTCTTAGGAGCAGGTTTTTTTGCACATCCGCAAGCCATGACCCAAATTCCTTTTAACAAAAATTGTTAGTAGGCAACAAGAGAACCATTCCCTTATTAAGGTTGAGTCTACGACTCGATTATTAATTATTGGTAAACAAATTTGCCGAGATTGCCACGGCCTAAAGGCCTCGCAATGACGAAGTTATGTGTGTGTCAGTTCAATTGTCTCCGGCAGGTTGTTTTTGATCATTAATTCATCAACAAAGCTGCTTAAAATATTGTGCACGCTTGACTTTAAATTGGGCTTGTTCTTGAGGACGGCATATTTTTTTGCAATTTTTTGGGAATATGCCAGATATTCCGGGTTAAGCTCTTTGGCAATGGCTGCGGCATCTTGACAATAGAGAAAAGCGTAGTTTAGGTCATTTGGAATGTTTTCTTTGACCAGAAAAGAAACCAGCTTAATAAAATCGTCAACATTGCCATAGGTTATGCCGGCAAGCAGATACAAATAATTTTTGAGAGAGATTTTCATAATTATATTTTTAAGGATTAATAATTTTGTTTAATGTAGGGATATGTATCATGTTTGGACAAAAAGTGCAAGAGGTATTTGGGAAATTCGGATGGGTAGTTTACACCCCCACCCCAACCCTCCCCCGTCAAGGGGGAGGGAGAAGAAGTGGTTATGACATATAAAAAAAGGCTTCCGTAAGGGAAGCCTTTTTTGTTGGATTGCTTCGGGGCAGATGCCCTCTCGCAATGACATCTGACTAACGCTTGGAGAACTGGAAGCTGCGGCGGGCTTTGGCACGGCCGAACTTTTTGCGTTCTACAACACGGGCGTCGCGAGTTAAGAAGCCGGCTTTTTTCAAAGTTGCTCTTAATTCAGGCTCATATTCGTTCAAAGCTTTGGAAATGCCGTGCTTGATGGCTCCGGCCTGACCGGACAAACCGCCGCCTTTAACAGTGCAAACCACGTCAAACTCGCCTTCGCGGTTGGTAACCTCAAAAGGTTGGTTGATAATCATTTTTAATACCGGGCGGGCAAAATATGTATCAATAGGCTTTTCGTTGATGGTAACATTGCCTTTGCCGGGCTTAATCCAAACGCGGGCAACGGCGTCTTTTCTTTTGCCGGTGGCATAAGAACGGCCATGCTTGTCGCGGTTTGGTTTGCGATTCTCTTCAGAAGAAGCTGCTGTTGTTATTTTGGCAGCGGCTTTGGCAACCGGAGCAGCGGCTTTGATATCTTTTAAAGATTCAATTTTCTTTTTTTCTGTTCTTTTTTCCATTATGATGCGCTCCTTTTATTCTTAGGGTTCATGGCGGCAATGTCCAAAACAACGGGGTTTTGAGCCATGTGCGGATGTGTCTCTCCGGCATATACTTTTAATTTGGTCATTTGCTGACGGCCGAGAGGATTGCGAGAAATCATTCTTTCAACGGCTTTCTCAACAACTCTTTCCGGGAAACGTCCGGCCAAAATTTTGCCGGCTGTGGTTTCTTTGATTCCGCCGGCATAACCGGTGTGTTTGTAATATACCTTATCGGTCAGTTTGTTGCCGGTAAGTTTAACTTTGTCTGCGTTGATGACGATGACATAATCGCCGCAATCGATATTGGTTACGAAGCAAGGTTTGTGTTTGCCGCGCAGGATTTTGGCAATTTCAGCCGCCATTCTGCCCAGAACAACACCGCTTGCATCAACCAAATACCACTTTCTCTCTACTTCAGAGGGTTTTGTTGAATGTGTTTGCATGTAAAAAATCTCCGATTTTTCTAGTGATTAAATTCGGAGTTAATATATATATTTAAAGTATATTGTCAATAAGAAAAAACAACATAAAATCAATAAATTAAGATAAGGTATATAATTACCTCTTGTTAAGTATTTGATTTTGAAAGATTCTTTAGTTCATAGAGCTTTTCTAAAGCTTCTTTGGGGCTTAAATTGTCGGGATTAAGGGAAGCCAAGGCTTCTTCTAATTTTGGATTTTGGATTGTTGATTTTTGATTGTTGATAGATAATGATGAAAACAACGGCAAATCATCAACCATATTCTTTATGTTGGCGCACTGGTTGTCTTTTTCAAGAGAATCGAGAACCTGTTCGGCACGGCTGAGCACAGAATGCGGAAGGCCTGCAAGCTTTCCGACATGGATACCGTATGAGCGGTCGGCGGCACCGTTTATTACCTCGTGTAAGAAAATTACTTCTTCTTTAAACTCTTTAACGCGCATGCAATGCAAAGACATTTTGGAAAGGCGCGAGGTTAAGGATGTCAGCTCGTGGTAGTGGGTGGCAAACAGCGAGCGGCATTTGTTGAGCTCGTGCAGGTGTTCAACCACAGCCCAGGCGATGGAGAGACCGTCGAAGGTGGCGGTTCCGCGGCCGATTTCATCTAAGATTACAAACGAGCGCGAGGTGGCTTGATTCAAAATGCCGGCGGTTTCAATCATCTCAACCATGAAAGTGGAGCGGCCGCGAGCCAGATCGTCTGAGGCGCCGACGCGGGAGAAAATTTTATCGACAACGCCTATTTCGGCGCTGACGGCCGGAACATAGCAGCCGGCTTGAGCCAGAATTACAATGATGGCGTTTTGGCGCAGAAATGTTGATTTGCCGGCCATGTTGGGGCCGGTCAAGAGCCAGATGATGTTGTTTTCATCAAGCTCACAGTCATTTTCAACAAAGGAGCCCTGCTTTTGTTTGAGGATAGAATTTTCTACAACCGGATGGCGGCCGCCTTTAATGTTGAAAGACAAGCTATCATTCAAAACCGGACGGCAATAGTTTTTTTCAACGCTCAAAGCGGCCAACGATGAAGCAACATCAAGTTCAGCCAGAGCTTCGGCGGTTTTTAAGATTTCATTTGAAGCAACCAGAATTTCATTCACAAAATTTTCAAACAATTCCTGTTCCAGAGCCAGAGCTTTGTCATCGGCGCCGCGGATTTTGTTTTCAAGCTCGGTTAATTCAACCGTGGTGAAACGTCCGGCGTTTAAGACCGATTGACGGTGGATGAAGGTTTTGTCTTCAAGCATTTGAGTGGCAAATTTGCTTGGTACCTCAATAAAATAACCGATTACGTTGTTATATTTGATTTTTAAATTGCCGATGCCGGAGGCCTTGATGTATTTGTCTTGAAATTCAAGTAAAATTTTGTGCGAGTGAGTTTTAATTTCTTTAATTTCATCTAACAGGGGATAATATCCGGCTTTGATGAAGCCGCCGTCTCTGGCCAGCATGGGCAGTTCTTCAGCGAGGGCGTTTTCCAAAACGTCTACAATTGAGGCGTGGTAGCCGAGCGGCGCGGCCAAGTCTTGCGGAAGAAGATTTTTGATTTTGGGAACGTTGGAGAGCGTGGTTTTGATGCCCGCCAAATCTCTGGGACCGCCGCGGCCGAGGCTTAAGCGGGAGAGAGCGCGCTGGATGTCGGGGCAGTTTTTGAGCAAAAGCTGCAGCTCTTGTCTGATGTCCGGCGAATCGATGAAAAAGCCGATGGTGTCTAATCTGGAGTTAATCTCGGTGATGTCACGCAGCGGTGCGGCCAGCCTTTGAGCCAGCAGTCTGCCGCCGGCCGGAGTGTTGGTGCGGTCAATTTGAGAAAGAAGAGAAGAACTGCGGTCGCCGCTGATGCTTTCTAAGACTTCCAAATTGCGGCAGGTGGCGGCGTCTATCTCCATAAATTTATTTTCATGCAGTTTGCGAGGATTTTTTATCTTTGGCACTTTGCCTTTTTGGGTCAGCTCGACATAATCGAGCAGTACGCCGGCAGCCGAAAGTTCTGCTCTGCCGAAGTGTCCGAAAGACTCAAGACTTTCAACTTTGAAAAAATCTTTCAGGCGGCGGGCGGCAGAATCGCTGTTGAAACGGGCCAAAGGCAAAACGGTCAGAATCTCTTTATGTTCATTTAAAAGAGCAAAGAAATCGTGATTGGTTAAAAATTTGTCTGAGACCAGAACCTCAACCGGGTTGAGGCGGGCTAAGAACGAGCTTAAAACACCGGCGGTTTTGTAAGAAACTTCTTCGGTATAAAAATCTCCGGTGGAGATATCCAGCCAAGACAGACCTAAGTTTTCTCCGGCTTCGGCAACAGAAAGCAGGAAATTGTGTCTTTTGGACTCCAGAAGATTATCTTCGGTTAAAGTTCCGGGAGTGACAAGGCGGATGACGTCTCTTCTGACCACTGCTTTGGAACCGCGCTTTTTGGCCTCTGCGGGGTTTTCCATCTGCTCACAGATGGCAACTTTGAAGCCCTGTTTGATGAGCTTTGAGAGATAACTTTCATAAGCATGGAACGGTACGCCGCACATGGGAATATCTTCACCAAGGTGTTTGCCGCGTTTGGTTAGGGCAATGTCCAGAGCCTTTGAAGCCTTGAGCGCATCGTCAAAAAACATTTCATAAAAATCGCCCATGCGGTAAAACAGCAGATATTCAGGATACTGCTGTTTGGTTTCAAGATATTGCGCCATCATCGGCGTGATTAATTTGTTGTCTTCGCTCATGGATAAAAATTAGTAAAATTTAAACCTACAGCTAATATACTGTATTTTGAAAGCGAGTCTATATTTAAATGAAAAAACCGGTAAAAAAACTTATACATATTGAAAAAAATGATAAATTGGTGGACAGAGTGCTGCTGCTATCCATGCCTTCGGCTCTGGTGTTTATTATGCTGGTGGCCTTGCGCATTTTGCCGCCGATGATGGCCGTTATCTCTTATGCCACAATTACAATTTTTAATATTGCCTTTTTGTTTCCGCTCACTTCAGAGATGCAAAAGCTGAAAAACTATATTGCAACGCTGGCGCAAGGCGAAGACGTTTCTTCAAAAGATTTGAAAATGTCCGAGAAAGAAACCAAAGATTTGATTGAGGCTGTTAATGCCATGCACCGCTTTTGGGCGCACAAGACAGACGTTTTGGAGGCGCAGACGGTTTCAGACACAGCCGTTTTAGACTCCCTGCCCGACCCGATTATTATGATTGACCGCGCCGGAAATATTTTGGGAGCAAATTCTTCAGCACGCGGGTTGTTCGGCAAAAACGTAACCGATAAAAACGTTGAAAAAGTTTTTGATTCCAAAAACTTTTTGGAGGCGGTTTCTGAGGTTTTGAAAAAAGAGTATGATGCCAAAAATTTGGTGTTTTATGCCAAGAAGCCGCTGGATAAGAAATTATATGCACACATTAAGGAACTGCCGTTTATTTCACGCGGGCGAGCTGTGGCGGTGATTGCTTTTTATGATTTGACCAAGACCATGAAGATTGAAAAAATGCAGTCGGACTTTGTGGCCAACGCATCGCACGAGCTGCGCACTCCACTCTCGATTATTTCAGGCTTTATTGAGACTTTGCAGACATCGGCCAAAGATGACGAGCAGGCAAGGGAAAACTTTTTGAAGGTTATGGCAACGCAGACGGAATATATGTCGTCATTAATTGAGAATCTGCTCTCTTTATCTAAGATTGAGATGAGCCAAGACCAAAAACCCGATGAAAAAGTTTTTGTGCCGAATATTATTGACGATGTGATTGAAGCTCTGCGGATTAAGGCTGATGACCGCGAGATTAAACTTACGGCAGATGTTGAGAAAGACGTGAGCGATATTGTGGCAGATGCGCGCCAGGTTAAGCAGATTGTGCAGAATTTGACCGATAATGCGATTAAATACGGCACGGCTAAAACGGCGGTGACGATTAGGGCTAAACTGGTAGAAAGCATTCCTGCTTCGAAGACTTTTCAGGTTAAGGAAGGCGGGGGCGTGGCAATTTCAATTAATAATAAAGGTGCAAAGATTTCCAATGAGAATATGGCGCGCTTGACCGAGAGATTTTATCGGATGCAGGAGCATAAGGATTTGAACATTAAAGGCACCGGCTTAGGCCTGGCGATTGCCAAACAGATTGTGATGAGGCACCACGGCAATTTGACGTTGACGTCGAATGCTTATAATGGGACGACGTTTACAATTTATCTGCCTATAGAACAATAGAAAAAAACCACTCGAAAGAGTGGTTTTTTTCGGTAGTCGGTAGTCGGTAGTCAGTAGTCGGTAGTCAGTAGTCGGTGGGTGGATTGATGTTGTGCATCGACCAAAGGTGAAAAGTGGTCAGGGGCAGTGGTCGGGGGTCAGAGGGTGGAAGGTGAAGAGTGTTGGATTCATGTTTTACATCGTACATCGATGGACGATGTATGAGAGAGAAGTTTTGAGTTTGTGGTGATTGAGCTTTTATTACGCACTATCGATAGTGCGTATTCTTTGCATTCTAATAATTTTATTTGCAATTTTAGGTTTTTGGGTTAGTATCTTTTTGTCGGCGGGTGTTCTGCCGATGGAGTGTAGAAACTCCAACTCGTAAACTAACTCCCTTTGGGGAGCTGGGGATATAAGGCTATGCTCGAATAACCCAGACTGTTGCGAGACAGTTTCTAACTCCCCACCTTTGATTTTTTTCAAAGGTGGTTTTGTTTTAACTAAAGATAATTCCATGTCGTCATCCTGAGTGCAACGAAGAATCCATGGATCCTTCCCCTTCGCTACGCTCTAGGGTCAGGATGACGAGGATGGAAGATTTACAAAACATGGGAGTTTTATAATATGTCTAAGAATTACTATATTCATGAATTTAAATATCGGTTTGCGCAGGAGATTAAGAAGCTTCGGGTTGAGAGCGGGCTTTCAATTGAGGAACTTTCAAAAACTTTAAACGTTAAGCAGGCGCAGTTATATGCTTTGGAGCTTGGCAGCCATAAAGACTGGGATGCGGTTTTTAACTTGGCGCGGTTTATGAAAAAGAAAGTGAGAGTGGAGTTTTATTGAGAAGGATGAGATTGCTGACTCCACCCAGCCTACCCTTAAAAGGGGAGAAGAAAGGGCTTGAAATGACGATGTTGAGAAAGCCGCTCAGATGAGCGGCTTTTTTGCGGATGTTTTTATTACGCACTATCGATAGTGCGTAATTTTTTTTATGTCATTTTGTCATATCGAGCTTGTCGAGATATCCAGAAAGATAATATGGCTTATAAATACTGGATCCCACGCATATTTTATAATTTTCTTATCTGTGCTCCCTGCAGTCGACACAGGAAAATTATAAAATATGCTCTGGATGACAAGGGTGGTTTATGACATTTATAACCTCTGACCAGCCGTTGGCTATTTTAATGTTACCCAGCAATTTTGCTTGTTGTAATATGACGGAGTTGGTTTGGCTCATGAAGCCTATGCATTTTGTGACATCGGCGCACTCTGTGAGATATTTTATATCATCATCGACAAGAATGTCGGCTTTGATATTAATAATAGCATCACGCTTGTCAGAGCCTATGCCAAGAAGTTTTATATCTTCAAAAACATTGCCGAACAACCTTTCCAAATGTTCACGCCTTCGTGAGGATAGGTGTTTTGAAACTGCGGTTACAACAAACAATTTGTGTCCCGCCTTTTTAAGCTGCACCACAGCTTCTACGGCACCGGGCATGGCTTTCATGGATGTAAAGAACTCGCTGTTTTCCCAGCGTGATACAAGCCATTGTTTCCACAGTTCCTTATTTCCTTTAAACGCAGGCCAAGTAGAGGAATAGGAATGAGGGTTTATATCATCATTTGGATATTCTATTTTGTAAACATCTCGCAAGGTGCTTCCGGTGTCTACAAGAACTTCATCGCAATCTAGGGCTATTATCATTTTAAAAATCTTTCACTTATTAATTCAGATGATTAGCAAACCCACCCTAACCCTCCCTTGCAAAGGGAGGGGATATATGGACGATTAATCTTCCAGTTTGGTGAAGTGGAGGAAGGTTACGGGTTTTATTTCGGTGGTTTTTTCTATGGTTTTGCGGGCTTTGATGCGGATGTAGTCGGCGATTTGGGCTTCTTTGTATTTTAGCCTGACAACTTCCGAGGGGAGCTTTTCGATGATGTCTTTTTTGATTTTGCTGCTTAATTCTTCCCAGGCGTCTTTTTCCAAAATATCAATGGAGCTGATTTGCAAATCTTTTAACTGCCATTCTTTATTAAACACCACAGAAATAAACACGCTGCAGTTATACATTAAGCGGATGCGGTTTTTAACCAGCTCTGAGGTGAGCCGGACCAAATTGTTTCTATCTACGCCGAAAACGTCGGTGTGAATTTGCTCAAGCTTTTCTATCTTTTTACCCGCAATGAACATGATGTCGCCGTTTCTGACCGTGGCAACTTCTTTGATGCCGCATTCTATGGCAAAGTTTTTATGAGCTTTGATAAACTTTTTATCACCATGCACCGGCACAATAATTTCAGGTTTTAAAATCTCATACATTTGTTTTAAGTCTCTTTTGTTGGCATGGCCGCTGGTATGCACCAAATATTCAGACTCGGTAATGACCTCTACGCCTTTGCCGAGCAAGATTTCCTGCATGGCCTCAATTTTATCTTCGTTGCCGGGAATGATTTTGGAAGAAAAGATAATGGCGTCGCCATCGGCAAGCTTGATGTCTCTCATCTCGTCTTTAACAATGCGGCTTAAGGCGCTGCGATAGTTCCCTTGAGAACCGGTGCAGATATAAAGCGCCTGCTCTGCGGGAATGTCTTTGGCATTTTCAATGCTGATATAATCGGGCAGGTCTTGGAAATAGCCGCATTCTTTGGCGTTTTTCATGCTTTGGATGATGCTGCGGCCAACCAAAACCGGAACTCTTCCGCCTTCATATGCGGCCAGAATCAGACTCTCTAAACGAACCAGATTGGAGGCAAAGCAAGTGGCGATTAAGCCTTTATCAAATTGCGGAATAAGTTTTAACAAACTTTCGCGCACGTCTTTTTCTGTGAACTGCTCTTTATCTACCAACACGTTGGTGGAATCGCAGACAAAGAGGTTTACGCCCTCTTCAGCCACGCGTTTAAGCGCCGGAAAATCAGTCGGAAGCAGCGCCGATTTGCCGTCATCAAAACGCCAGTCGGTGGCGTGAACCACTTTGCCGTGGGCGGTTTTAATGAACAAGCCGGAGGTCTCGGGAACGGAATGCACCAATGATAAAAATTCAACTTCAAAGTTTTTGAGTTTTACCGGCTGGTCATCAACCATTATCAGCGGAACATTTTCAATTTTATGTTCTTTTAAGCGCGCAGCAACGGCTTTTAAGGTGAACTCGGTGGCATAAACCGGACATTCAAGCAGCGGCCAAATATGGGCAATGGCGCCGAAGTGATCTTCATGCGCGTGAGAAATGAACAAGCCTTCAATGTCTTTTTTATAATCTTTTAAAAAGCTTGCATCGGGAAGTGCCATATCCATTCCCGGATAATCGTCGTTTAAGAAACCATAACCGGCATCGACCACAATTAGTTTGCCATTGCTGGCATAAACATAGCAGTTTAAGCCGATTTCATCGGCACCGCCCAGGGGCAAAAAATATAACCCGTCTTTGTTAAACATCTTTTATATATTCCTTTTTTAAAATTTTTGATTTTGGATTTTGGATTTTAGATTGTTGATGGTTTATCTAAAAACTTAAATCGCCAGCGTAGATTTTTTCTGTTCCGGTTTGAGTTTCAAGCATTATGGCGCCGTCATCGGCGACACCGATTAATTTTCCAAATCTTACACTATTTCCGATACTTATTCTAATATCTTGATTTAAACCCTTAATATTTTGCAGCCACTTTTGTTTGATTTTTGCAAAATCTTCAACTAAATTCTTATCAAGGAAACTAACACAACTTTTTAAAAATGCAACTCTATCCGTATTAATTTTTTCAGTCTTAAGCGAAGTTGCCTGATAAATTAAGTTCACATCTTCAGGGTGTTGTTTGATATTAACGCCTATTCCGATGATTAAACATTCATCATCTCTCTCAATTAAGATGCCGGCAGTTTTTTTGTTATTTATCAAAATATCATTGGGCCATTTTATTTTAACATCAGCATTCGGAGAAATATTTTTAACGGCTTCAAGCAAACTTAAGCCGATGATAAAAACCATTTTGGCCGTGTCTTTCAACTCAACCTTAAGCTTGAATGAAACGAAGAGATTTCCTTCCATGCTTTCCCAACTGCGCCCCAAGCGCCCCCTGCCCGCGGTTTGTTTAGCAGCGCTGATAATGGTGTTCGGGGGATATTTCTTAGCATCATCGTTAGTGCTTTTGGTCTCTTGCAAATCAACCCAATGCCAATTATTGATTTTTTCCATGCCGCGGCCTTTTTAGAAAATGCTGTTGAGTATTTGGGATAAGTCATGCATCAGATATTTGGGGTTGATGATGGAGATGATGATCATGACCATGTTGATGAACAGGCAGATATATATGCCCTTGTCGGCGCGGTCAAATTTGTTTGCCGCAGAGTCAAAATAAACCACTTTGATTACTTTTAAATACGCCGAGGCCAGCCACAAAGTGGAGAGAAGCATGAAGGTGAGCGCATAATAACTTTGGCTGATGATTAAGCTGTTGACCACAGAAAGGCGTCCCAAAAAGCCAAGCAGCGGCGGCAGCCCGATATAAGACAAAACAAAAATCAAAAACGCGGCGGAGATATACGGCTTGGTTGCCGATATGCCGTAAATGTTTTCAACATTGGACAGGTACACCCCTTTATTTTTGAACCCGTAAAAGGTGGTATAAATTCCGAAAGTGGCAAGAGTGTAGATAACCAAATATATGAAGCTGCTTAAAACCCCGTTATAATTGAAGCTTCCAAGCGCCAGCAAAATTACGCCGGTATGATAAAGGCTGCTGTAAGCAAACATGCGGCGCAAATTTTGGGTTGAACCGACGCTGATTGCACCCCACAAAATGCAGATGCAGGACAACACCTGAAAAACAAGATACAGACCGGAATGAACCGGCCAAAAAACATTAACCACCAGGTTGACCAAACAAGCAAAATATCCGAACACGGGAATGATGGTTAAAAAGCCGCTGACCGGCAAAACCGTGCGGCTGATGCTTTCTATTTTGGTGAAGTGAAACGGCGCAATGCCCATTTGGTATAAAAACGAACTTAAAATCAGGGTTAGAGAAGTGATAAGCCACGGGCTTAAGGTTTCCTGCATTTGCAGAAACTCAAACAAATGTTTGTGGTTTAGAGAGCCTGCAAAATGCTGCATGATGCTTAAGCCAATGATTAAAAAGATGCTGAAAATGCCGCCAAAGATAACAAAACTTTGAGTGAAATCTCCGACTTCGTCGTTAACAACGGCGTGCTTTATCATGAAATATTGCACCCAGAAAGCAGACAACAGGCCCGAAAACACCACCCACAAGTTGCTGCCGGAAACGGCAACGCTCATGCAAAAGACGTATAACAGGCCGCAGATATAAAAACCGGCGGAATTTACGGCTTTGCTTAAAAACCACTTCAACGACAAGTAAAACCAGGCAATTGCCAAAATATAAATTAAGCATTTAAACAAAAGCGTGTAGGGCGTCATTTGAAAAATGTGATAGATGTCGGTGTATTTATAACCGATTATTTTAATGGCCAGAGCCAAAACCAAAACCGTTTTGCTTAAGGTAAAAAAAGTTTTTGGGGTTTTGTTTGTTCGGTAACGGTTGATGAGAGGAAACAGCGGAACAGACATTAAGATGAGAAGTTCCGGCAAAAAAGCAATTAAAAATTTTGAAAACATGCGCGCCCCCTAGCTGCCGAAAAACCATATCGGATTGATGAAAGATGCAAGGAACACAAGTATGACGCCGAGCATGAAGACAAACGGTTTGGCTTTTAAGTCGGATATGGAAGCATTTTCCGATTGGGAGCCGGTTTTTAAGTGATAAAATTCCTGCACAAACATATAGGCGACCAGCAAAAGAGAGAGAAAGGCAAAAACGCCTATCCAAAAATTGCTGCCGAGTAAAACGGAAAAAATGGCAAAATTATTCAGAAAAATGCTGGATACCGGAAAACCGAGCGCAGCCAAAACCAAAAAGCCGTAAACAAAAGACAAGCGCGGCAAATTTTGCAGTATGCCGGCAGAATATAAGATGTTTTTTTGCTCTTGTTCATCTTCAATATATCTGGAAACGGAAATTATGGATGCAGAGACAATTAAGAATGTTGAAACGGCGAAGGAAAGGCTTAAGAATATTTTTTCTTTTTGCAAAAAAGCAGCCAAGACATATAATATGTAATAAGAGGTCATATATGAAAACAACTTGTATTGCATGTCTTTGTTAACCAGCCCGATGAGAGCGATGAAAAACATGCTGATGATGAAGATGATTTCTAAAAAGATGATAAAATACGAAACAACTGAGGGAATTTCAGGCGGCAAAAAACGTATGAAGCCGTAAATGGCCGTGAGCGGCATTAAGTTGCAGATCATGAACACAAGGGGATTTTTAATATTGGAGCTGATTGAAGATATCCAATAATGGAAAGGCCAGATGGGAATGCGAGACAAAAAGGCGACGATTATTGCACTCCAGACAAAAACTTCAAAATGCTTGTATTGTTCCAAAACCAGGCTGACCGAGTTTAAGGCAATGTTTTGGTCTTTGCAGTTATATAAAATTATGACCGCCACAAAAAAGAAAACAGCGCCGATGAAGTTGTACATGAAAAAACGGAAGAGACTCGGAACTTTTTTGATTTCTCCGAACATGCCAATAAGCATAAACAGCGGAAGCAGAAGAGATTCAAAAAAGATGTAGAACGAAAAAATATCAAGCGAAACCAAAAGTCCGGTCATCATGCTTAAGAAAAGCAGAGAAAGCACAATAAGCGATTTTTTATAATATTTTTCACGGTGGGGACCAATGAGGCAGATTAAGAACATGATGTGGAGGCTGGCGATGATTAACAAAGAAAAGAGATCAACCCCGAAGGCAAGCTCTATTGAAGGGGTGTTAAGCCAGTGGAACTGCTCTATTAAGATATATCCGGGGTTAGAGCTGTTGGAATATGAAAAGATGCGGATGATTAAGAAGAGATTGGCGATAACAGTAAAAACGCAGACATTGAAAGCGTTTTTGCCGGGTGCTTCAGGAGCGTCTTTGGAAAGCAGCGCAAAAAACGTGCCGATAAACGGAATGAGAATCATGGCGGCCAAAAATGACATTTCTGCGCTCACAGCCCTGCTCCTTTAATAATTAAAAAGATTGTTACCATTCCGATGATGACAAAACCGGCATAAGTCTGCCAGGAATTGTTGTTGAACCTGCCGGCGGTTTCAGACAGAAAGTCGTTAAGCCTGGTCAGAGAATTGAGAAGCGTTTTTTCAATGAACAAAAAATCTATGGTAAGGTTTAAGATTCTGCCCAGAAAGTTGACCGGAGCAACCAATATGAGACCATATGCAAAATCGGCAAAGGAGTCCGTTCCGGTTTTTAAGGAAGGAAGGCTGAAATGGATATACAGCAAAACACAAAAAGCGGCAAAGCATTGCAAAACAAGCATTAGGTGAAAAAAGCCGGTTTTATATATGAGGCAGGCGGCAAAAAGCGCCGGAATAAAATATATGAAACGGGGATTTCTTAAGTTGGCTAAAACCCGCTCGTCGGACTGGTTGGCGCCAAAATATATGCAGTGCAAAACATGAGCCATGGAGGCAAACAGCAAGATGAAAAAGAACATGAAAAACCAGATATCTTTGCTGCAGGAAGAGGCGATTATGAGTGTCATGGCACCAAAAATCATAAATAAAGCAAACAGAAAAGAAGATTTGGTGTGTTTTATGAAACCGCCCATCAGCGAAACCCGAGCTTCCTGAGAGGCGCTGATGAAAATGTTTAACAAAATGCTGTTTAAGAAGAAACCGCCCAAAAGCAGCGCAAGCAGGTCAACATCTGGTTTAGCAACCGATACCCAGGCCACAAAAGCAAAAAACATTTGGTTTAGGTAAAAAGATTTTTGCCTGATGTTGTCCATAAACAAAAGTCCGCGCACACCCCATAAAACCGAAGCGATAATTAAAAGATGAAAAACCGTTAAAGTCCACGGCGCAAAAGCAAATAAACCGCCAAGCTTTTGCAAAATTATAATGCCGGCTGCAGGCGTGGTGCAATATGATATGAAAATTTGGCGAAAATATTTGACCTTGTAAACGTCGGATAAGCCGTTATGAAACAGAAAAAATCCGGTTTTTATGGAAATTGAGAGGATGAACGCCGCCGCCAACAGGTTGTAATTGGCAATGTTTTTAAGCTGAAAAACCGCGGAGATTTCGGGAATCGGAATTTGTCCGCGCAAAACCAGACAGGTTAGGATTAGCAGCATGTCTGCAACAATGTGGTAGAGGGCAAATTTTTTCTTAAACTCTGCATCGTCTATGCTGAAGAGAGCGCAAAAAGTGATGAAGCAGCTGCCAACGGCAATTTGCGGCAGAGTGGAGGCCGAACAAAGAACCATTAAGGCGGCAAGGTTGAAAAATATGATTTGAGAAAGCTCGGCGCGCCGCTCTTCCGTTACGGAGAAAATATTAAACAGGCTTAAAGTGCCGCAAATAAGGAAAAAAGCGCCAAGAACGGGGGAATATGACAAGCTGAAGTTAAGATGGTAGTATTTGTCTTGTATCCAGGGGTAAACCAGCGAAGCTTCATTAAAAAAAGACGGATAAGCCCAGAAAGCCGCGGTTAATGGCAGCAAAAGCAAAAAAAGAAGAACAGACGCAGGTTTTTCGTATCTGTCTTCAGGGATGAATAAAGAAAATATTCCGACGGTAATTAAATATGCAAAAACGGCAGCAAGCATCTTGTTTCTCCAGATTTTTCAATATACAACAAAAAAAGGCTTTTAGAAGCCTTTTTTGCTTGATTTTGCAGATATTAACAGATTATTTCATCAGCGCGTCGAGACTCTTAACCACACGCATCGGAACTTTGTATTCTCTGGCGACATCGTCATCTTCAATTTCAACCACCAAAATTTCATCAACCGATTTAAGCGGGTTTCTGGCCTCTTTGTGGATGTTGCCGAGCATGACCGAGCTTTCGCGGCTGCGATAAAGCAAAGCCTGCTCTCCGCCGTCATATACCATGCGGGGGTTTTCAGGACCTCCGGCGCGATATTTGATGATGATCATGATTTCGCCGGCGGCGTTTTTAAGGATCTCGTATCTGCCTTCAGAGCCGGAATTTGTCTTGTTTGCCATTGTAAAACCTCTTAATTTTGAATATCTTAGTCGAGGCTAACACATAATTATTAACAAATAAACTACATTTTTGACTTTTTTCATATAATTTAATGCTTTTTGTGTTGACTCGGATTTTTTTATCTATTATACATTCGAAGTCGTTTGAGCGGGCTCGTAGCTCAGGTGGTAGAGCACTTGACTTTTAATCAAGTGGTCACAGGTTCGATTCCTGTCGGGCTCACCAATTATAAAAAAAACACCTTATGCCTTTTAGGCATAGGGTGTTTTTTTATGGTGATGCCCGAACAGGTCGAACCTAGGTTCGGTCAATTCCGACTAAAGCATTTTGTTCAGGGCGCTGACGCTTTTTCCAAAATGCAAGTCTCATTGTGTCTCCTTATAAAAAGCGCTATTCAAAGCGCTTTTTCTTGCGGCCATCTGTCGGGCTCACCAATAATGAAGAAACTCCCCCACCCGAAGGATGAGGGAGTTTTGGTTTATTTGTGAGCCCTTTACCAATCGGCCGACGGCCTCTTGGATAGGAATAGATCATGTGTATCTAAGTTTAATCAAAAAGCAGGCCTTATCTTAAATCATAATGATATTTGCAGGATACTATTTCAAGAGTGTTGTTTTTTATGCGATAGACCAAGCGGTGCTGCTGATTTATTCTTCTTGACCAGAAACCGCTTAGTTCAAACCGCAAAGGCTCAGGCTTGCCTATTCCTTCATAGGGAGTTGATAATATATTATCTATCAACTCATTGATTCTATTT
>JAVBOV010000006.1:0-4073 GCA_031550205.1 Alphaproteobacteria bacterium | reverse complement strand
TTTAACATATATACACTATAACAACTTCTGATTAACTATTTGTAAATAATTTATATCTTCTATTTACAATATTTTCTATAATTTTTTTTGATTTCTCCATAGAAATAAAGCGTAATTGATAGTAAGATAGTATATAAATTTCCATTACTAAATTTTGTTATTATTACAATCCCCGGCAGCCTTTTTCAAATTCTTATAAGCTTCAGCCATTTGAACCAATTTACGCTCTAACCGCCTTGTAAGCCGGATTGAACTATAAAAAAGCATCCTAAACTCCGCCCTCTTAGTATCATCAATTTCTTCCCATTTAATCTGTCTATACGAAGTCTTAACCATAACAACACTCCTAATTATTGCAATTCCTTGTGTTGTTGCTTAGAAATATCTTATAATCAAGTTTATTCGCAATAAATAAACTTTATCTTTCACTGTAAAAACTTCTCACTTATTGGAGTTTTATATCCTCCAATGTAAAAACTTCTCATTTTCTCATAGTTTTTACAGTCACCAGAGCACCCCACTTTACAAAAGTGTAAAAAACTACATTTTGTAAAGTGGACTTATGCAAAATGTAGAGTTTAAAAATGTCCGCAAAAATAACAGGCAGATAAAAGGAAAATACAAAATAGAAAATAGAAATTTATGAAGCTAATCCCCCATCTGCTTCCTATATGCTTCCGAATTCCCTTTACCCCACACAAACAGAAAACCCGTTGTTAAAAAACAACGGGTTTTCAATCAGTTATTGGTTGCGGGGGCAGGATTTGAACCTACGACCTTCAGGTTATGAGCCTGACGAGCTACCGGGCTGCTCCACCCCGCGATAAAATCGCTTCCCTTCAATTTTCCAAGGGATGGCGTATATTTACGCTCATTGCAGCTCTTTGTCAAGCACAAATTTTAACAAAACAAACATGAAAAACTGCCGCCTATAAAACTCAACAACAGAAAACTCGCAGCCTGACTGTGGTTTTCGTTACAAATAAAGCCGAGAGAATATCCCGGCTTTATTTGCAGCCTCATCAGCTAAGCTTATGTATTGCCAAACCGCTTCTCAACTTTGGCTCAAACCAGGTTGTTTTCGGCGGCATAATGTTGCCCGTATCAGCAATATCAATCAGTTGCTTCATCGAAACCGGATAAAGCGCGAATGCTGCGGCCATTTCTCCGCTGTCTACGCGCCTTTTAAGCTCGCCCAAACCTCTGATGCCGCCAACAAAGTCAATGCGCTTGGAAACGCGCAAATCGCCAAGATTTAAAACCTTGTCAAATACCAGGTTGGAAAGCACGGTCACATCCAAAACTCCAATCGGGTCATTATCATTATAAGTCCCTGCCTTAGCGGTTAAAGAATACCACTTGCCATCCAAATACATTGAAAAATTGTGCAGCTTGGAAGGCGTATAAATATCCGCACCCTTCTCTGCCACCTCAAAAGAGCCCTTAAGTTTTTCAATAAATTCAGCCGCAGACAATCCGTTCAAATCTTTCACCACACGGTTATAATCAATAATCTTCAAATGACTTTCCGGAAAAATCACCGCCAGAAAAAAGTTATATTCCTCATCTCCGGTGTGCTTCGGATTTTGCTTTCTTTTTTCCTCGCCAACCAAAGCTGCCGCTGCAGTGCGATGATGCCCGTCGGCCACATAAAACGCCGGAACCTTGGCAAAAATCTCGGTAATGCGCTTATTAACCGCATCATCTTCAATCGCCCAAAAATGGTGCCCAAAGCCGTCTTCAGCCACAAAATCATAATCAGGATTATTAGATATCACCTTTTTAACCAGCTCGTTCATCTCCGCAACATCGGGATACGCAAAAAAAACCGGCTCAACGTTGGCATCTTGAATCCTCACGTGAATCATGCGGTCTTCTTCTTTATCTTTGCGGGTCAGTTCATGCTTTTTAATTTTGCCGTTTAAATATTCTTCCACACTGGCGCAAGCCACCAAACCATATTGCGTACGGCCGTCCATGGTCTGCGCATAAATATAATACATTTCCTTGGGGTCTTGCTTAAGCCAGCCGCGCTCTTGCCACTTTTTAAAATTCTCAACCGCTTTGTCATATGCACCTTGAGAATGTTCGTCAATAATCGGGCTAAAATCAATTTCGGGTTTAATAATATGCAGCAAAGATTTTTCACCGGCCTCTTTTTGAGCCTCAGCAGAGTTCAGCACATCATACGGGCGCGAAGCCACTTCCTTGGCCAATTCTCTAGGCGGACGCACAGCTTTAAACGGTTTAATTTTCATTCATTCTGCTCCTTTGTTAGTTGATAATGCCAAGATACTAGCCCATTTATTTCTGAAAATAAACCTTTATTTAACAACTATTTTTTATCCTTTAACAAAGGAGATAAATTATGAGCAAAAAACTCGATATGCCTGAAAAAATCATCGGAGAAAGGGCCACAGCCATCCGACGCCGGCATGAGTTTGACCAAGATTTTTTTGATTTAGCCAACCTTTACCGCGGCCAGTTCAAACAGCACCTAAGCTGGATAGACAAGGCAAACTCCATCAATGATGTTTCCAACACCACGGAAGAAACCATAAGAAGATGGGACGAAGGACATGCTTATGCCTATGCTATTTTAAATAAGGAAGGAAAAACCGTTGGCGCCATTGAAGCTCATAGTATCGATTATGAAAACTTCAGTGCCGAGTTTGCTTATTGGCTGAGCCCCAGCAACACCGGCAAAGGCTACGTCGGCGAAACCTTAAGCAACATTGAAAAACTGCTTTTTGCCAAAGGAATTGTAAGAATTGTCATCCGCAGCAATGTGGACAATATCCCCTCCAACAACGTTGCCATCAGAAACAGCTACCAGCTTGAAGGAACCTTGCACAAAGTCCGCTACCGCAAAGGCAAGTTCATAGACTATAATTTATATGCCAAAATCAACCCGGAGTATGTCTGAGAAATATATGGAAACCTATGATGATGACAAAAGCCTTCAGTTTGCAGAAATCTTAAAAGAAAAAGCTGAAAAAAAAGCAAAAGAAGAAGGCCAAAGCACCGCGCTGGCAGTTGAAGCCGGCAAAAGCGCCTTTAACACTTCTCGCCGCAGACAGGCCATAGATTTTTTAAAAACCATCAAAGACAAAATAGATAAACTTTCCAATCAAGAAATTGCCAAATTGCTAAACGCTCTCATCGCGTTGGGGCTTTCCATTGAAGATGAAGAAGAGCTTGAATATTGGATAAACCTTCTTGAAAAACTTTCCATGCAAAGAATGGCCGATTATTTTGTGGCCCGAAACGGTGTCGATGAGCATGGGAAGTTTAACAAACCTCCCAACCACATAAAAAAAATTCTGACCAACACCAGAGGCTTCACTTCAGAAGACTTAGAGGCCTTTGTCAGTATCTTAGGCTCCATGCAAAAAGTAATGGAAAAAAAGTTTCCCAAGAACAAAGAAGGCGCAGAATATAAAAAGTTTTTAGAAAAAGAAAAGTTCATAAAAAAGCTTGAAAAGGTCATAAAAAAAGACTTGGGTGAAAAGAAAAAGCATGAAAAAGAACAAAACAAACAAAAGCAGAAAAACAAACCGGAAAAGCCGGAAGAAAAGATAGATACGCTGGGCATCCTGAAAGGCAAAATGCTCTCATCCGGAGTAGAAAGCGGCGGTGAATACTGGAGCTCCGTAATCTCCGACCACGACGCAACCATAGACAAGGTAAAGTTTGTTCAGGACTGGACCAAAGACAGCTCCAAAGAAAAAGAGCTTTCCCAAAAAATTCAGGAACTAAGAGGCATAAAAACCGACAAAGACAAATCAGAAAACAAACAAAACGGCCAAGAACAACAAAAAAGCAATCAAAACTCCCAAACCGGAAATCAAGGAAACTCCGGCGGCAGATAAAAAACAAACCCTGTCAAACGCAAAACTCCCTGCTTGGTTAGCGGGGAGTTTTGTTTTTTTTAATGATGATTATAAGAACTGGCGACGACTTACTCTCCCGTGACTTAAGTCAAAGTACCATTAGCGCGTGGAGGTTTCACTTTCGAGTTCGGTATGGGATCGAGTGTATCACTCCAGCTATAGCCACCAGTTCATATAAGC
>JAVBOV010000088.1:0-3083 GCA_031550205.1 Alphaproteobacteria bacterium | reverse complement strand
TTAAATGGCGAGTTTTGTTTTAACTAAAGATAATTCCATGTCGTCATTCTGAGTGCAACGAAGAATCCATGGATCCTTCCCCTTCGCTACGCTCTAGGGTCAGGATGACGAGGATGGAAGATTTACAAAACATGGGAGTTTTATAATATGTCTAAGAATTACTATATTCATGAGTTTAAATATCGCTTTGCCCAAGAGATTAAGAAGCTTAGGGTTGAGAGCGGGCTTTCAATTGAGGAACTTTCAAAAACCTTGAACATTAAGCAGGCGCAGTTATACGCCTTGGAACTTGGCAACCATAAGGACTGGGATGCAGTTTTTAATTTGGCCAGGTTTATGAAAAAGAAAGTGAAGGTGGAGTTTTATTGAGAAGGATGAGATTGCTGACTCCACCCAGCCTCCCCTTAAAATTAAGGGGAGGAGGAGAATTTAGATTTTTCCGCCTATAAACTTTTTGCCGCCCATGTATGGCTGCAATTTGGCAGGGATTTTTACGGTGCCGTCGGCCTGCTGGTGGTTTTCAATGAACGGAACAAGGGCGCGCGGGGTGGCAATGCCGGTGTTGTTTAAGGTATGGGCAAACTTAACCTTGCCGTCTTGATTGTCGCGGTAACGCAGGTTGGTGCGGCGAGCCTGCCATTCAGTGATGTTGGAAGCAGAGTGGGTCTCACGGTATACGCCCTGGCTCGGCACCCAGGCCTCGAGGTCATATTGGCGATATTTTGGAGCGCCCATGTCGCCGGTGCAAACTTCCAGAACCTGATACGGCACTTCCAAGTCTTTTAATATTTCTTCTGAAATGGCAAGCAGTTTTTGATGCCAGGCTTCAGATTCTTTGATGTCATTTTTGCAGATTACAAACTGCTCGGTTTTCATGAACTGGTGGACGCGAACCAGGCCGCGGGTGTCTTTGCCGGCGGCTCCGGCCTCTCTTCGAAAGCAAGGAGAAAAACCGGCGTAGAGAATCGGCAAATCGTTCTCATTTAAAATCTCATCCATATGCAGGGAGTTTAAAACCAGTTCGGCCGTGCCGGAGAGATAAAGCTCATCGGCCGGCATATAATAAATTTCATCAGAAGCAAAGGGCAGATAGCCCATGTTGTATAGAGGGCGCTCTTTGGCAATGGAGGGAACGTTGATGATGTTAAAACCGTTCTCGGAAAGCTTGTCTAAAACCATCATATGAATCGCCAGCTCTAACTTGGCTAAATCGTTTTTAATGGCATAGGTTCTGGAACCGCAGACGCCCGCAATGCGCTCCATTTCTCCCCAGTTGTTTTTTTCCATCAACGCAATGTGGTCTAAAGGTTCAAACGCAAATTTGGTCGGCTCGCCGATTTTGCGAATCACCTTATTGCCGCTGTCGTCAACACCGACGGGAGCATCGGGAGCCGGCATGTTGGGCATGCGGGCAAGCTCAGAATCAAACTTTTTTTGCAGCTCGGATAATTTTTCTTCTTCAGCTTTTAATTCTTCGCCGATTTTTTTGCTTTTTTCAATTATCTGCGGGCGCTCTTCATTTGAGGCAGATTTAATGGAATTGCTCAGGCGGTTTTTTTCTTCTTTTTTGCTTTGGGTAGAAGTGATGAGTTTGGTGATTTCAGAATGAAGGGAAATAAGCTCGTCTAAATTGACCTTTTTTTCAAAGCCTTTTTTCTTTAGGCCTTCTCTAACCAAATCTTGGTTTTCTGTAATAAATTTAATGTCCAGCATTGTCGTTTCCCTATTGATTTTCGTTTGAAAATAAAGTACTTCTTTTGTAAGAGAAATACAATAGGAAAATAAAATGTTTGAAGGAAAAAGAATCTTAACCGGCGTTCAAACTACCGGCAGTTTGCATATCGGCAATTATTTTGGGGCAATTAAACCGGCCATTGCTTTGGCCAACAAGGCCTCTATGCATTCGATGTTTTTGGCAAATTATCATGCGATTAATGCTGAGAAAAGCGCAGAAAACTTAAAGCAGTTTGCAAAAAATGTGGCCTGCACTTATTTGGCGGCAGGGTTAAATCCTTCGCACTCTAATTTTTATAAGCAGTCTGACGTGCCGGAATTGTTTGAGTTTGCAACCATTTTGGCGGCTTTTACGCCAAAGGGTTTTATGAATAAATCTCATGCCTACAAGGCTGCGGTTGATAAGAATTTGGCCGCAAATAAGCCTAATGACGACTGCATTAACATGGGCTTATATACTTATCCGGTGCTGATGGCTTCGGATATTTTGTGCATGGACACAGATATTGTGCCGGTGGGCAAAGACCAGATTCAGCATGTGGAAATTGCCCGCGATATTGCCGGCGCAATTAATTCTTTATATGACGAAGAAGTTCTTAAGCTGCCGGGAGTGGCGGTGGAAGAAGCCGTGGCGGTGATTCCGGGGATTGACGGGCGCAAGATGAGCAAGAGTTATAATAATATTATTCCGCTTTATGCAGACAAGGATGTGGTTAAAAAAGCGATTTTTGCAATTAAGACCGACAGCAGGCCAATGGAAGAGCCTAAGAATCCGGATGAGATTTTGATTTATCAGATTTATAAATCGGTGGCCGACGAGCAGAAGATTGTGGAAATGGCCGAGGGTTTGCGCGGCGGCAAGCTGGGCTATGGGCATATTAAGAACATGCTTTTAGATGCGGTTTTAGAAAAAACCGCCGAGGGCAAGGAGAAATTTGATTATTATATGAACAACTATGCCGAGGTTGAGAAGGTTTTGGCGGAAGGTGCAGTTAAAGCCCGAAAAATTGCCGGCCCGGTTTTGGAGAGGTTGAAGAAAAAGGTTTTGGGGTAAAAAAACCGACAGACCGGTTTTTAGTGAAAAGTGTCAGTGAAGAGTGAGAAGTGTTGGATAAATAATTAACCCCCGGCATTGCTAAAAATGCGCGGGGGTTTGTTTTTTTAGAATCCGAAAACATAATCTATGAAATCATCTTCAACTTCGCAAGACTTCTCATTCATTAGGTTTTTAACGGCACGAATCTTTGCTTTGTTTTCCGGTGAAATATCTTCTATACGAAGATAATCTTACTCTTGCTACAGCTGTTTATCGTGGATGTATTGATATTGTTTTTCTAATTTTTAGTGTT
>JAVBOV010000020.1:0-39469 GCA_031550205.1 Alphaproteobacteria bacterium | reverse complement strand
CTTTTCTCCTCCCCTTTCAAGGGGAGGTCGGGAGGGGTCAATTATCTCATCAATTCTTCATAAACCTTAATCGTCTTTTCACACATAATATCTTTGGTAAAGTTTTCTCTAACGTGCTTAATTGCGGCCTCGCCGATTTTTTTCTTTTCTTTCTCAGACAAATCCAAAGCCCACAAAATGGCTTCTGCCAAAGACTCTGCATCATTATTTTCAAATAATTTTCCGGTCACGCCGTCAACCAAATTTTCCAAAGAACCGCCGTGGTTAGAGGCAATTGTAATCTTGCCCATGGCCTGTCCCTCAATGGTCATTCTGCCAAAAGCCTCGGGCTCAATGGCCGTGGAGGTGATAATTGAAGAAATCATCATCAAAGCCGGCACATCTTCAACATGGGTGATAAAACTGAACTTATCTTCCATTTCATATTTTCCGATAGCTTCTTTTAATTGGTTTGTATAATAAGTTCGACCTTGGTCATCGCCCACAAATATACAATGAAAGCTTTTATTTTTCAAGCGCGATAATGCCTCAACCAAAAGGTGCTGGCCTTTCCAGTGGGTCAGCCTTCCGGTGGAAAGAATAATCGGTTTATCTTCGGCAATATTAAACTGCTTAACCATGCTGATAATGCGTTCTTTAGAAATTATGCCCGGGTCAAATTTATCAACGTCCACGCAGCGGTGTATCAGCCTGATTTTGTTTGGGTCAATTTTATAATTTTTCAAAATATGGTTTTTAATGTGGCTTGAAATTGCAATCACAACTTTGCCATAAGTCATCACACGGTTATAAATTTTCTTAATCTTCAAAGGCCCCATATTATATGTGCCGTGAAAAGTTGTCATAAATGTAGCGCCGGTGCGTTTGGCTGCCCAATAAGCGCTCCAGGCCGGCGCGCGTGAACGGGCGTGTACGATATTAATGCCGTTTTCCTTAATTATTTTTGCCAGACGATAAGAGTTCAGCCACATTTTGAAAATATTTTTAGTGTTAAGCGGCAAATCAAAGTGTTTAACCTTAAGCTTTTGCAGGCGGTGAGAGAGCAGGCCTTTTTCAGCGGCCACAAAATTTTTAATGCCTTTTTTTTGCAAGGCTTCGGCAATTTCAACAGTTCCTCTTTCCACTCCGCCTTGGTGTAACTTCGGCAGAACCTGCAGCACCACCGGTTTTTTTTCTTTACTTTCCAGCATTTTTTCCCTACATTAAACAAATGAACAAACATAAATACAAAAGCCAATTTACAACCAATTTTGAATTATGCAAAGGGTTTTCTAAAACATCCCTAACCATTTTTTATATCCACGGTTTATATTCCAATCCATATGGCCGCAAGCCCGAAGAAGTCAAAGCTTTCTGCCAAAAAGAAGGGCTTAATTTTTTCCGCTTCGAACTAATCGGCCACGGCGAAGATAAAGAAAATTATGAAAAAGCCGATATAAATGTTTGGAAAGACCAGGTCTTGGAAGCCATAGATAACCTGGTTGAGGGAGATTTAATCTTAATCGGCTCATCTCTTGGCGGCTGGCTTAGCCTGCTTGCCGCCATTGCAAGGCCAAAGCGCGTTAAAGGCATCATCGGCATGTCTGCCGCGGCCGACTTCACTGCCGATATATCTGAATATCTGCTTACGCCGGAGCTCAAAAAAGAGCTGGAAGAAAAGGGCAGAATAGAGATTATGTGCGGCGACCACCCATATGTCTTCACCCAAAAACTCATAGACAGCGGCACAGAAAATTTGCTGCTGAATAATAAAATAAAAATAACCTGCCCGGTGCATTTAATCCAGGGTCAGCAAGACCAAAGCCAAGACTGGAGAAAAGCCTTAAAAATCGCCGCCCAACTGGAAAGCGAACAAGTAACCGTAAAACTCTTAAAAAACTCCACCCACCGCCTGGGCGACGACGAAGCCATTGAAGAAATCCTAAACTCCCTAAACTCAATTATAAAAACCGCGTCATCCCGAGCGCCCGCCTCGTCATCCCGAGCGCTCACCTCGTCATCCTGACCCTAGAGCGTAGCGAAGGGGAAGGATCCATAGATTCCCCACTTCCGTTCAGAATAATTAGATTATTGTATAACTGAATTAATTTCCTGCTGCTTTTTTTCTTCTTCCATCTGTCTCTGCTGACGTTCTTTTTCTTCTTGCGCGGCGGCGGCTTGTTTTTCCTGCTCTTCCCGCTTGGCTTCGGCTTCACGTTCTTTTCGTTAAGCTTCTTCTCTGGCGGCAACGTCTTCTTTAATGCTTTCTTGGGTTTTATCTAAACCATGAGTAACCAAATTTTCTTTTAGTCTGCTTGTGGTTTTCGGCCCCAAATCATCATCTTCTTTCAACGGTGTTTGGTAAGGGAAGCTGTTTAACCCTCTTTGCAGACTCTTAACGCCGGTTTGCGCGGTGCGTTCGGCAATACTTTGATAAGCCTCTCGCATCAGGATATTATCTTTAGTTCTTAACTCCTTCGGCTCGGTTAAAGGAGTGTATTGCGGTTTGGGGTTAATCTGTCGGCCGGTGGCATCTCTTTCCAAGTTTTTATTGCCGTAAAGGGACTCGTAATAAGACTTGGCTTTTTGTTCCAGGCGGTTGTTAAGTTCAATATCATTGCTTTCATAACGGGCAAGCTGCATGGCAGAACGGGCTTCGTTTTCGGTTAAATCCTGCGGTTGTTTGTATAAGACGTCGGTGCGCTTGTCGTCATGTTCGGTTATCTTGAAAACAATGTTCCTTACCTTTTCTTCCTGCTCTGGTGTGCGGGGAAGCGGTGTCTGCTGTGGCAGTAAGCTCTTGCGTTTTAATGGAGTTTGACTCATCTTAAAACGCTCATCGGGATTGGGCAGCAAAGTCTTAATATTCGGCAAAAGAGATTGTTCTTTGTTCAAAGCCAAGCCTTCTTTCTGATTCTTCCGAATAATGCTTTCCGGCGTTACATCATATTTTTTAGCAATATTCTCAACGGTTTCACCGCCTTTGGTTTGATAACGGCGGTCGGTTAATTCGGCGTTTTTATAACGGCGTAAGATATCTTTGTTTTCCAGAATTGTCCGGCGCAAATCTTCTTTGGTTAACTTATCGCCATACTTTTCGTATAAATCAATGCCCAGCTTCACCATCGGGTCGTCTTTGGTGTCGCTTTTTTTGCTTTTAATGCTTTGCAATATATCATCAGTTATAGCTGCTCCTCTAGTTTCTAAGTCATTCAATCCGTTTGCCTTCATAATATATCCATAAGATATATTTCCTAAAGTGTCATGGTCATAAGTATGTTCACTGTCATTAGGAAGCTTAAAGCCAAATATTGCTGCCGGCTCTCCTTTGTAATTCCTATCAAAATTATGATAATAGCTTTCAGTAAGCCTTTTGCCGGGCACTTTGTGATCCCACTTGCCATTCTTGAAATTATCGTATAACTCAGGATAGGTTAGAAACATTTTTGTGAATTTTAAAATATCTTTGTTACTATTCAAATTTATCATTCTCTTTGCATCTTTATCATTCTTAATATTCTTCATATCGTTAAACACAACATCAAGAAAGTCTTCAAAAGATTTGTTATTTATATTGTTCATTTATTTTATTCCTTCATTTAAAATAAAAAAAGCCTGAGATTGATATCTCAGACCGGTTGTTAGAATATATTGTTCTTTATTTGTTCTTCAAGCTTGCTTTTATATTTTTTGCTGTTAATATAAAAGCTATGACAGAACAAAGCTTAAAAAATAATTGGCAGAATAATTTGTTGCACCTAACCTTGCAGTTCGGTGCCGCTTGGTTGTTTGTGTTTGGGTTGGAGGGGATTCCTATAAACTTCCATAACATGAAAATTAGCAATAGCATCTTCTGCTCTTTGGTTATAGCCTTAACAACTTTAATGTATTTCTTTTTATATAGAAAAGTTAAATTGAAAACAGAAAGCAAATGGATCGTTATGGGAATAATCTGCAGCTTACTGAGTGGTCTTGGTTTCTTATTCATTCTGCTTGATAATATGGATTATGAAATAAATAATAAAGTCATATATATATATATATATATGACTTATAATCTTCCTATAATTGTTTATATTTTCGCGTTCATAAATAAAAAATTATTTTTTGTTTTATTTACAATCTTAGCCATTTTAGCAGTTCGTGGTTTGCCTTTGTTGCCTATAGCTTTAATGGGAGGTTTTCATTAGTTACTTGCTTTTCCTTTCAACAAAAAATTCCCAAGACATAAATCTCAGGAATTTAAATACACTTATCGCGTTGTATGTTTTGTTTATATCAAAGTTTTATTAAATTGTCAAGGAAATTATTCCTAATGTTTTTTCTTATTTCTTAAACCCCGGCTCATTGTCTGCATATGGGTTTCCGGTTTTTCTCACCGTAATTCTAATCGGAATTCCGCCCATATCGAAGGTTTCACGCATCTCGTTGCTTAAATAGCGCAAATATGCGTCAGGCAAGCCTTCCGGATTGCTGGAGAAAATATAAAACGACGGCGGTCTGGTCTTGGCCTGTGTAATATAACGCAGCTTAATTCTTCTCTTATTTTTGCCCAAAGGCGGCGGATAATTGTCAATCGCATCGCCAAACCATTTGTTCAAAGGTGCGGTCGGCACGCGAATATTCCAGCGGTTATAAATCTTCAACACCGCGCTCATCAATTTATCCAAACCTTCTTTTTTCAAAGCTGAAACCGTAACCGTCGGCACGCCGCTCACCTGCGTCAAAGAATTGCGCAGCTTATAATTAAGCTTATCCAAAACTTCTTTGCGGTTGGCAATGTCCCATTTGTTAACGGCAATCACCAAAGCTCTTCCTTCTTCCACCACCTTGCGGGCAATCGTCAAATCCTGCTTGTCAAGCACGCCGTCGTTGTCAATCACCAACACCACAACTTGCGCCATAAACGCCGCCATCTTGGTTGAGGCCGCGGCCATTTTTTCCAAAGAAGTTGCAATTTTTGCCTGCCTGCGCAAACCGGCCGTGTCCACCAAATTAAACTCTCGCTCTTTCCATTTCCACTTAACCGTTACCGCGTCTCTGGTCACTCCGGCCTCGGGCCCGGTCAACATTCGTTCTTCATTTAAAAGAGCATTAATCAAAGTAGACTTGCCAACATTCGGCCGCCCCACAATTGCCAGTTGAATAGGCCTGTTTTTTTCTTCTTCGGTCTCTTCTTCTAACTCAACAACTTCTTCTTTTTCAAACTTAAGCAGCATTGCATATAAATCACTCAAACCCTGCCCATGCTCGGCTGAAAAGGGCATCGGTTCGCCCAAGCCCAGTTTATATGCCTCATGAATGCTGTCTTCCTGCAGCTTGCCTTCGCATTTGTTGGCAATGAGAATTACCGGCTTTTTAGCAACTCTGACCAAGGATGCAAAATGCTCGTCATATGGCTGCACGCCGGCTCTGGCATCAAACAAAAACAACACTACGTCGGCATCCTTAATTGCCTTTTGGGTCTGCTCCCACATTCTTGATTCCAAGTTGTCTTCTTTAGAATATTCATAACCGGCCGTATCAATCAGCTCCAGTTCCAAATCATTAAGCTTGCCGTGCCCGAAAATGCGGTCGCGCGTAACGCCCGGCTGGTCGTGCACAATTGCAATCTTGCGCCCGGCCAAACGGTTAAACAAGGTAGACTTACCCACATTCGGGCGCCCGATAATTGCCAGTTTTATACTCATTATTTATACGCCAGCAGTTCTGCATCGTTAGAGGTGAAAACAACCATCTCGTTGGCAACAATCGGAGGCAGAACCACGTCTTCATCCATATTGATAAAGCCCAGAATTTTTCCGGTATAAGGAGAAACCGCAAAAGCATATCCTGAAGATGTTGCCACAATCAAACGGTTGCTGGTTAAAACCGGGCCTGAAACAAACACGCCGTTCTTGTCATCCATGTCTGCTGCCAGCGGAATATTGGTGCTCCAAACAACCTTGCCGGTTTTCTTTTCCAAAGCCAGCAAATCAGCATGGTTGGTTGCCACAAACACATAATCTCCTGCCACCCATGGCTGGTTCACGGTGCCAATCTCTCTTTCCCAAACTCGTCCGCCGGTGCGCAAATCAAAAGCCGCCAAAACGCTGTCGTTTCCTGCTGCAATCACCATATCTCCGGCAATTACCGGGTTGGCCTTAATGGCGTTGATATTGGCCAAAGAGTTGGTTCTCTTTTTAGAAATTAAAAAGTCGTTCCACAATGGAGACCCGGTTGTGGCCTTAAAGGCTCTCATTTCTCCGTTAGAAAAAGCGGCAATCACCACGTCCAAATCCGCATTATAAGCGGGCGCGGCGCCGCCCACCAAAGTTGTGGCTTCAACATTAACTCTTTGCGACCAAATTTCTTTACCGTCATTGGCATTTAAGGCAATCAGCTCATTATCAATGGTCTGCGCAAATATCTTATCTTGTCCGGCCGTCGGCGCAATTCTAATTGGCATATGCGCATCATAGCGCCAAATTGTATTGCCGCTGATCATGTCTAAGGCAAATACTCCGCCGAAACCGGTGGTGGCATAGACAACCTTGCCGTTTGCCGCCAAGCCGGCGCCTTTTAAGGAAATTGTCTTATCTTCTTTGTTCAACGGCTTCAATCTTTTTTTCCAAATCTTTTTGCCGTCTTCCAAACGAAACGCGCTGACAACGGCTTCCGCATCAATCGCAAAAATCACCTTATGCGCAATAATCGGCTCGGCAATTAAAAAATCGCGCTTTGAAGCGCCCTCGCCAAAAGAACTGTTCCACACTTCGTTCAAATTGCTTGCCGTTTGCAAATGCTGCATAAAGTGTTCGGCATTTCCTCCTTTTTGCGCCCATGCCTTATTAAGCTGCGGCTTCGGAAGCTTAATTTTAACTTCCTCTGGTTTATAGTCCGCTTTCAAAGCGGTTTTGCCCTGCAACACGGGAATTCTTTCTCCCTCCAAAGGAACCTTGTCGGTGCTGCAGGCGGCAGTCAAACCCAGTGCAATAATAGGCGCTAAAAATTTTTTCATCTGCTTATTTCTCCACATCCAAAGTTGCCAGCATGTCTTTAACCCTTGATTCCAAGCCCTGGTCAATATCCTTGCTGTTTAAAATATCTTTATAAATCTCTCTGGCTTTGCCAAAATTGCCTTCTCGCACATAAAGCATCGCCATCCATTCTTTGGCAATATTGGTCCATGCTCCGTTTTCATCAATCAGCGGCTGCAAAAGCGCGGCAACTTCTTCAAAAGGAGCGTTGTCCAGCTTATAAGAAACCAGCTTGGAAATAACCATATCTTTGAGCTTCGGGTTCAAATCCGAATTTTGGCTGATTTTTTCCAATTTTGCAACGGCCTCATTGGTTTTTCCTTGCTCAAACAAAACATTAGCCATCTGAATCTCGGCGGCATCGGCATAAATTCCGCCGTTTTCGTTTTTCAAAATTTCCAGAGCTTTCATGCTCTCTTCATATCTTCCTTGGTTTTGCAGAGCCAGAGCAATTGCATAACTGTTTGAAGTTTTTTCGCTTTTGCTCATCCGCCAAGCCTTAATGCTCTCAAAGCTGACTGTAACCGTTAAGATGGCGGCAACGCCCAAAACAATATATGCGCCGTATTTTTTCCATATCAGCTGCAAGTTGTCGGCTTTCAGCTCTTCACTCACTTCTCTAAAAAAAGAATCTTCCGGAGTTGCCGGCGTTTTGTTCTTCATTTTCATTGCATTTGCTCCATTATTTGCTTTTTATAATTTCATTGACTAAGAAATTTCTAACCCATTTTAAAGATTCGGTCGAGAGTTTTTTGCCGAATATTAAGGTTTTATCATCGGCCACAATGCTCAAAAAATATCTTCCGCTGGCCGGGTTAAGCGCAACCTCAACCGCTTCAATGTCTTTTTTTGCCACTTCGTCTTTCTTGCGGGAAAACAGCATAAACTTATGAACAATCACAATCTTATGCTTCTTAATGGCAATTTTGTCTTTTCTGAACAGGGCAAAAATACACGCGCCTAAAACCGCGGCGCCGGCATAAGAAATCCAATTTATTGCGCCAAATCCGTAAATATAAAACGAATATGCCAGCATCCAGCCTAAAACGGCCATCAAAACCCACGTAATCAGATTATAAGCGTCCCACAAAATTTTTCTGACCTTAATCACCGTCTTGTCTTTTTTCCTCACATAATCAACCGCGGCCGGCAGAGCGGCATTTTCGTTAAAAGAGCTTTTCAAAACGCCCTTTTTGGCCAGTTGAATTAAAGTTTTGCCCAAATCTTCCACATTGCGCTTTACCAGGCCTTCATCGGTCTCCAACATTGCCGGCATTTTGAGCTTTTTGGCATAATATTCCCAAATGTTTCTGATATTTTTATCGCTGACGCTGATGTAAAGCGGAATGGTTTTGCGATAATTTTTGTGGCGCAGCTCAATAATATAGCGGTTTTTGTTCCACAGCCCGAACTGCAGAAATTCGATTCTCATTTCCACGCCGTCATAATTTTTCAAAGGCTCTGAGTAGGTTTTTTTAGAGCCGATGGAAGGGCGCAGCGTAACTTCAAAAACTTTGCCGTCAAATTTAATTTTTTTGTAGCGAATATAAGACATCAGCAAAGAAACAATAATGCCGAAACCCAAAACCGCAATGGCGGCGTCAAAAAAGTTCATGTTCAAAAAAGAGTGATATTCTGCGGTTTGCGGCAGCGGAAGAAGTTTTCTTGCGGCATGGTTTCCTTGTGTTCTTGAAAGCAGTTCATATCCGCCCAAAAGCACCAGAACCAGACCCAAAAACATCCCCGGATAAGTAATCTTCAGACTTAAGCGGTCTGAGCGCTTGACCGGCATTTTATCCAGCGGCAGCCGATAATTGAAACTATAGTGGTGAACCTGACGAGAAAACATGGCAATTTTCCTAAAGTTTTTGATATACGCCCAAATACTATAATATTTTTTAAAAAAAATAAACACTTTAATTTATTTTAACCATTGCACTATAATATAATCATGCATATTTATAAATTTTAAGGATTCTTTAAAATGGGAAGCATTGAAATCTTTAGCTCTGCGCAGCATTTGTCGGTAACTTTGGTTGCCATGCTGATCTTGGCTATTTCTGCCGTTTACAGCTCGGTTAATACGCGTCTTGGCAAAACCCTTGCGCTTTTAATGACCGGCCTGGGTTTTGAGCTTTTATCCAACGGCATAGGTTATTATGCCTTCAATCTTCAGTTAAGAGGCGATTCTGTCTCCACGCTTGTTTTCATAGAACTCTTAATGCTTCTGTGCGCCATGGCCTTTTTTGCTTTTGCCGCCTCGCAGATTTTAACCAACAATGTCCCCGACACGCCGATAATCTCCATTTTCAGCGTCATCGGCCTGGTTTCCATCATCTATTTTGTGGCCATCTCGCCCGATGGCGCAATGGTAGATAAAATGCTCAGTATTTTCCCGATAGCCGGCCTTGCATATGTTGCCGGCAGTCTCTGGTCGCACGTTAAGAAAAAACAAAGCACCGGATACATCATGGCGGCGGCAACTGTTTCAATGGTTGTGTTGTTTTTGGGCTTTCGTCTGGCCGGCATAGACTTTTTGCTTTCTCAAGTATGGTACTTATCTGCCTTAACCTACATTTTCCTGGCCATTTCCTTCATCATCATTAAAACCGATTGTTTTTACAAAGAAGTTTTGGCAAAAGACAAAGAAATAGAAAAATCCAACAAACGCATTGAAGGCATTATCAAATCTTCTCCGTTCCCAATCATTATCTCCCGCGTCGGCGATGACAAAATTCTGCTGGCCAACACCAATGCTGTCAAGCTTTTTGGCATCCACCCTCAAGAACTTGACCGCTACCGCCTGCGCGATTTCTTTGCCGACGCCGACAACCGCCGCCATCTAAATGAGCGCTTGGAGCAGGAAAAAGAAGTTCAGGATTTTGAGATTCTGGTAAAAACTCCGAGCGGCAATACGCCTTTCTGGCTTCTGGCCTCGGTTAATGTCATCGATTATAATTACGACGTTGCGCTGTATTCGGCCTTCCAAGACATCACTTCCCGCAAAAACCGCGAAGTTTTGCTCAAAAATCAGGCTGTGCGCGACCCGTTAACCTCTCTGTTCAATCGCCGCTATTTTGAAGAAGAGGTTTCCAAGCGCATTTCCGCCGCCAAGCTTAATGAAATGGATTTCAGTGTTCTGATGATAGACGCCGACCACTTCAAGAATGTTAATGATACCTACGGCCACAAAATCGGTGACAAGGTCTTAATCGAGCTTGCCGCCACTTGTGAAAAAGCCTTAAGAGAAGATGACATTGTTGCGCGCTACGGCGGCGAAGAGTTTGTAATCTTCTTGTCAAAAGTAAATGCACAAAAGGCCAAAACCGTGGCTGACCGCCTGCGTGAAACCATTGCCAACATTGTTGTATATTCTGAAGATAACAAACAGATCAAGTTCACTGTCAGCATCGGCATTTCTTCATCGGAAGTTTCAGACAGCATAGATACCTTGATAAAAACTGCAGATGAAGCCTTGTACAAAGCCAAAAATAATGGTCGCAACCGCTGTGAGATTTTTACCAAAGAAGATTTAGAAAATTTCAAACTCGATTCTAAAAAAGCCGAAGATGAAGAAAAAAATCTCCATCCGGTATTTTCCAAAGAACACGCTAAAGAAGTTTCTTTGTTAGATGATATAAATACCATTGATGAATAATTGCAAAAACATCTGCGGCGGCTGCCACTCCTCTTTCTCCCTCCCCCTTGATGGGGGAGAATTCTCTTTTTTCTCCCTCCCCCTTGATGGGGGAGGGTTGGGGTGGGGGTGATTATGACCTGCTCCTTTAAAAATATCTGCGGCGGCTGCCAATACAAGAGCTCTGATAAAAAATCCTATCAGGCCGAGAAAATTGCCGCATTTAAAAATATTATCAAAGATTTGGGCTTCATAATCGACGAACCTTATTTTGTTGATGAAGGTTCCCGCCGCCGTGCCACCTTTGCATATTCCTGTTCCTGTCATCCCCAAGGCCAGCCCCCGCGGGAGCTGGCACATCGGGGATCTAAAACCGGTTGCGCAGCAACTCCTGCTTTCGGCTTCAACCATGAAAAAAGCAAAGAAATTGTTGATATAAACTTTTGTGAACTTCTCACCGATAAAATCAACAAAAACATCGGCAATCTAAAAGAACTTGCAGCTGAGCTTAAACTGAAAAAAGCCGACATTTACGTTGCTGATTTAGACAATGGCCTGGACGTGGTTTTAGAATTTGATGAAAGCTTAAGCTTAGACCACCGCATGATAATTGCCGAGCTTGCTCAGCGGTTTAATGACATCATCCGCATCTCTCACCGCAAAAGTGCCTTTGGTCAGACTGAAACCGTGCTGGAAAAGTTGAAGCCTTCTACCAAAATTGCCGGCTTTGAAGTTTTTATCCCCGCCGGCGGCTTCCTCCAACCCTCCAAAGCCTCAGAACAAAAGCTCATAGAACTGGTGCAAAAATACATCTCCGATACAAAGGGCAATATCGCCGATCTTTTTTGCGGCATCGGCACCTTTTCATATCCGCTTTGCTTAACCCATAAGGTTATCAGCATCGATTCTGCTCCTGATTTATTGGAAGCTTTTAAAACCTCCGTTGCCAAAAACCAAATTCACAACATTGAAATCAAACAAAAAAACTTATTCAAATACCCGCTGGATGCATCGGATTTAAAAAATATCAACATCGTCGTCTTAGACCCGCCCCGAGCCGGCGCCAAAGAACAGGCTTCAATGCTTGCTGCCGGCAATGTTGAAAAAATCATCTACGTCTCCTGCAACCCGCAAACCTTCATCAGAGACGCCCAAATCTTAAAACAAGGCGGCTATCAAGAAAAAAACATCACCTTAGTCGACCAATTCCGCAATTCCACCCACATGGAACTCGTCGCCGTCTTTGTTAAATAACACCCATATTATTCCGGAAAAATTTTGCAATTTTTCTGTGTCGACTGCAAGGAGCACAGATAAAAAAATTGCAAAAATTTATCCGGAATCCAGTATTTATTTCCATTTACTTTTTATGCCCAACATCTACAATACATGAAAACTTTAAGAGAGAACACACAATGATAAAAACAGGAAAAATCATCGCAATCGGCGGCGGGGAAATCGGGCGAACAAAAATATTGGAAGATGGTTCGGTCAAAAAATATCCCATTGAAACCAGGGAAATTGACGCTGAAATTGTAAGGCTAACCGGAAAATCCAGCCCCAAACTTCTTTTCATCGGAACCGCATCCGGTGACTCTCCGACTTATTTTGAAGCGGTTGATAAATATTTTACCATTGATCACGGCTGCAAATGCTCCGCATTAAACATTCTCTCCAACCCGCCCTTGGCCGAAATCAAAAAAGCCGTCTTCAACACCGACATAGTCTATGTCGGCGGCGGCAACACAAACAGCCTGATAAAAGCCTGGAAAAGCTCCGGTTTAGATAAAGTTCTGGAAGAGGCGCTGAATAACGGCGTTGTCTTGTCGGGCTTAAGCGCCGGCGCCAATTGCTGGTTTAAACACTATTGCACCGACAGCGCGGCAATAGAGCTTGGCGCGGAAAACGGAACGCATTTGGATATGAGGAACGGCCTGGGCTTCATAGGCGGCATCTGCGCGCCTCACACCCTAACCGAAACTCTGCGCCTTCCATATGTCAAAAACGTCCTCAAAAATAATTACCCGTCCGAAACCGTATATGCCATAGATGATTACACCGCCTTAATCTGGGAAAACGGCCAAATCCGATCCATAAGAAGCGGCGTCGGCAAAGAAAAAAACGCCTCAACCAAAAAACTGACAATCAAATCCGGTGAAATAATCGAAGAAAAATTATTCCAATAAATCCCCAAATTTTGCAATGTTTATAATGTTTTCTTAGTTTTCTTATTTCATAATTCACAAACTTTCCCATTTTCGAAAATCGATTTTCGAAAATGGGAAATTATAAAAACACACCTTCCAATTTACGCCATCAGGGGCGTCTTACTTAGGTATTCAAAGATTATTTCAGTTTATCTTCCATATGCCGGATTGCTTAAATTGTTACCCAAACCATCGCCAGTTTTCAAAGCCTCTGGGTTCATTTGACTTATTTTATTTAAAGTCTCTGAATTCATCTTTGGATTTATCAATTTTAGGTTTTTAGATTCAAAATAACATTCATCAATTTCTTTGTCGCCAAAATCTACATTATCCATAACCAAATCGTTGTGTTGGCCAAGATAAGTACGACTCCATTTTTCAGATGCAAAATTACAGTTTTTTAACTTGCCGGACACATGAGTTTTCCAAAAATCAAAATCTTTAAAAGAGCAATCAGAAACATCCAAACTTATTCTGGCTTCATTTCCATGAAGACCTTCGCAATCATTGTTCTTACCTTTTAATGTGAAACTGCTGGCTTCTAAGTATGTACCCTTAAAGGAGCAACCCTCTGCTTTTATATCCATAGGACAAAATATATTTGCTTTATCAAAATTGCAATTTTTAAAAGTTGCTTTAACATTATCGCTCTCTGCTGGCTTGCTCATTTCTTCATATTTTTTTATTATCTCTTCATTTGAAAGACCTGAACCCTTCAGCTCCATGGCCGCAAATAAGGCTTTGGAAACCCTTTCGTCTGCAGCATTGCTATCTTCTTCAGATCGATTGAAGTCCTTACCGGAGAAATCAACATTCTCAATAACAGGGTCGAAAGGAATTCTATGTTCCGTAAGCGCTTCAATTAACTTATCAACGTTGACAAACTTTCTACTGTCAAGACCATTTTCTGATTTAACTTCAATAATAGACATTTTTACCTCTCTGCATGTGATATATAAGCAACAGAATAGCATATATATATATGAGTTTCAAGCGCTTTGCTAAATCAAAATATGAATTTTCTGTTATAAGATTATTGTAGATTCGGTTAATTTTGATGACAAATTAAAAAATTCCAGCCCCCAACCACTTATACCCACTTCCACCACTTTTCACTTTTCACCATTCACTTTTCACTATAAAATGCCTCTATCTTTAAGAGGAACCTTACCATGAAAAAAATCTTGCTTTTCACCCTTCACCTTTCACTGTTCACTTGTCTAACCGGCTGCAGTGCTCTCCGCGACTGGCTCTTTGGCACCAAACCGGCTGAAGAAGAGCCCATCTGCCCCAGCGTTTCCATCCAAAAAGACAACCTCATGGTTTCTTCCACTTTTAAAGATGAGATTAAGGTGGAACTCAAGGGCTATGAAGGATATTGTTATTATGATGACAAAACCAACTCCCACATGGCCGTGCTCGCCCCGATTTTTGAAATCACCCGCTTAAAAGCCGGCGATGAAACCGACATCCATTTCTCTTATTACACCCAAACCTTAAAAGGCCCGCCGGAATTTTTGGGCAAAAAGACCTATTTTGCCAAAACCAGCATCGGCTTGCATGAAAATTCCCGAGCCTATAAGCCCGAACCGGTAGAAGTCCGAATCCCCGACAACCGCGAATATTCCTTAGACATCAACCTTGGTCTATATGCCAAACCTAACAAACCCATATTGAACAGAGGAGCAAAGTAAATGCCTTTGGTTAAGAAAAAACAAAAGAAAGACAACCATTCCCAAATGGCCAATGCCATTCGCTTTTTAAGTGCCGATGCCGTAGACAAAGCCAACTCCGGTCACCCCGGAATGCCTTTGGGCATGGCCGATGTCGCCGCGGTTTTGTTCACCAAGTTCATCAACATAAACCCCAGCGTGCCAAACTGGTTTGACCGCGACCGCTTCGTGCTTTCCGCCGGCCACGGCTCCATGCTGCTATATTCTTTGTTTTATCTTCTGGGTTATAAAGACATTAACATTGAAGACATCAAAAACTTCCGCCAGCTCGGCGCCAAAACCGCCGGCCACCCCGAATTCGGCCATCTAAAAGGCATCGACATGACCACCGGCCCGTTGGGGCAGGGCATCACCTCCGCCGTGGGTATGGCCGTGGCTGAACGTCACTTGAACGAAAGATTCGGCTCCAAACTTTGCAATCACCACACCTATGTAATCTGCGGCGACGGCTGTTTGGAAGAGGGCATCTCTGAAGAAGCCATCTCCATGGCCGGTCATTTGGGCTTAAACAAACTGATTGTACTTTGGGATAACAACAACATCACCATCGACGGCTTTGTTACCGATTCCAGCTCCACCATCCAGAAAAAACGCTTTGAGGCCAACAAATGGAACGTGATTGAGGTCGACGGCCACAACTCGCTGCAAATTGAAAAAGCTCTTGCCAAGGCTCAAAAATCAGACAAACCGACCATGATCTCCTGCAAAACCAAAATCGGCTACGGCTCGCCCTGCAAAGAAGGTTCCAGCAAATGCCACGGCTCTCCGCTCGGAGTTGAAGAAACTTCGGCCATGCGCAAAAAACTCGGCTGGTCTTATCCTCCGTTTGAAATTCCGGTTGAAATATTGGCCGATTGGCGCAAAGCCGGTTTAAGGAGCATTGAAAAATATCGCAAGTGGGATATGGCCGCAAGCAAGGCCGGCAAAGAATTTAATGCGCTGATTAATAATGAGCTTCCAAAAAACTGGCATAAGGGCTTGGAAGAATTAAAAGCTTCTGCCCTCATCGAGAAAACCAAAGTCGCCACACGCCGCGCCTCGCAAATGTGTCTGGAAAAAATTGTGCCCGAGTTAAAGCAAATAATCGGCGGCTCGGCAGATTTGGCCGCCTCCAACCTCACCACTGCCCCCGGCATGAAAACCATCACCAAAAAAGACTATTCCGGCAATTTGATAATGTATGGCATCCGCGAACACGCCATGGCCGCAATCATGAACGGCTTTGCTCTGCACGGCGGCGTCATTCCATATGGCGGCACCTTCTTAATTTTCTCCGACTACATGCGCCCAAGCATGCGCCTGGCTGCCTTAATGGGCTTGCGTGTGGTATATGTCTTAACCCACGATTCAATCGGCGTCGGCGAAGACGGCCCCACCCACCAGCCCATTGAGCACCTGGCCTCTTACCGCGCCATGCCTAACATAAATGTGTTCCGTCCCTGCGATGTGGTTGAAACCGCCGAGGCCTGGCAGCTGGCAATAGAGAGCGAAAACACCCCCAGCATGCTGGCCTTAACCCGCCAAAATCTGCCAATGATAAGAACATCGGATAAATAAAATTTAACTCTAAAATGCGGTTATATAATCTCTGATTCCAATGGCAAGAGAAAAGCCACCATCATCGCCACCGGTTCGGAAGTGTCTTTGGCCATAGAGGCTCAGAAAAAATTGCGTGAACAAAAAATTGAAGTTGCGGTGGTCTCCATGCCGTGCTGTGAGCTGTTTGACAAGCAAGACGCCAAATATCAGGAAGAAGTGCTGGGTTCTGCCCCGCGCATTGCCGTTGAGGCCGCCGCCAAATACGGCTGGGAAAAATACGTCGGTTTAAAAGGAAAAATCATCGGCATGGAAAGCTTCGGCGCCTCCGGCAAAGCCGAAGACCTATTCAAACACTTCGGCATAACCGCTGAAGCCGTGATTGAAGCTGTAAAGAATAGTATCTAAAAACTCCCTCTCCCCTTGCGGGAGAGGGTTGGGGTGAGGGGTTCAAATGTACATCGATTCAATCGGATATTTCGCCGGCGTTTGTATGGCCATATCGTTTATCCCACAGGCTTTCAAAACGTTTCAAACCAAAAATGTTTCAGGTCTCTCGGCCTTTACTTACGGCATATATAACCTTGGCGTTCTGGCTTGGGTGTTTTACGGTTATCTGATAAACTCTAAGCCCATGTTCTTTTTCAACATCATCTGCCTCTGCTTTTCCCTGCCGATTCTGGTCATGATAATCAAATATAAGAAAAAAGGCTTGCCAATCAGTAATCAAAAATCTAAAATCTAAAATCAAAAATCATTTTTACGGAGTAAAAATTCATGCCTTTAGTTTCAATGCGTCAAATTCTAGACCACGCTGCCGAAAATTCTTACGGCGTTCCGGCTTTTAACATTAATGACATGGAGCAAATGATTGCCGTTCTGCAAGCTGCCCAAAAAGTAAATTCGCCGGTAATTATCCAAACTTCTACCGGTGCCCGCAAATTTGCCGGCGACCCGATGATTAGGCACATGTTCCAAGCCGGGCTTGAAATGTTTCCCGAGCTGCGCGTTTGCCTGCACCAAGATCACGGCGCATCGGTTGACGTTTGCCAGTCTGCCATTGTCAATGGCTATTCTTCCGTTATGATGGACGGCTCACTTGAAGCCGACGGCAAAACTCCCGCATCATACGAATATAATGTAAAAGTCACCAAAGAAGTTGTAGCCCGCGCTCACGCTGTCGGAGCTTCGGTTGAAGGCGAGCTTGGCGTAATCGGCTCCCTTGAGACCGGCAAGGCCGACAAAGAAGACGGCCACGGCGCTGAAGGAACTTTAGATAAATCGCGCCTGGTAACCGACCCTGACCAGGCGGTGGACTTTGTGGCCCAAACCGGAGTTGATGCTTTGGCCGTTGCCGTCGGAACATCTCACGGAGCATACAAATTCACCCGCAAGCCGACCGGCGATATTCTGGCCATGGACATCATTGAAAAAATTCATAAAAAACTGCCTAACACTCACATGGTAATGCACGGCTCTTCTTCCGTCCCTGAAGAAATCAGAGAGCAGATTAACAAATTCGGCGGCAACATTCCTGAGACCTACGGCGTTCCGGTTGAAGAAATTGTCCGCGGCATTAAATCCGGCGTTAGAAAAGTCAACGTGGACACTGACTGCCGCATGGCCATCACCGCCGCCATCCGTCAGGTGTTTGCAGAAAACCCCAAAGAATTTGACCCGCGCAAATATCTTGCCCCGGCCATTGCTGAAATGCAAAAAGTTTGTGAAGCCCGCTACGTTGCCTTCGGCTCCGCCGGCTTTGGCGACAAAATAAAACCAATCACCCTGCCCAACATGGCCAAAAGATACGCCGCTAAAGAGATTTAGTATAACTCTCTCTTCTCCTCCCCTTTGCAAGGGGAGGTTGGGAGGGGTTAGCAAAAGTTCCATAAAACAAAACGTCAGGCATAAACCTGACGTTTTGTTTTTAAAAATTAGCCGCAAGACAAGAGGTTGCTTCTGATTTTATCTTGGCAATAAGCTGCGCATAAACCGGAACTTGGAACTTTTCAACCAGCTCTTTAACCGCTTCAAGATGTTCGTCTTTCAGCATGCCGCTTTTCCAAATGGGGTTAATCACATCGGCCATAACTTTGGGCGAAATTCCTCTTCCGTTTCTCTTAAAAACTTCCAAGATTTTTGCAACTGCTTTTGAAGATTTTTCTTGTTCTTCTTCCAATAATTCTTTTTGTGTTTTTTCCATAACAATAATATTAAAGGTTTATAAATAATTTTTTTTTAGAGCCGCAATATAACCAAAGATAAAAAATAGGTCAATAAAAAAACGCCGGATAAAATCCGACGTTTTAATTAATATCTTCAGCTTACAGCATCGTTGGCAACGCGGTAATCCGAACCATATTCGTGTTCGGCTTCGTTGCTTTCTTCAATCTTTCGCTGGTTCTCAACCCACTTTACAAGGTCTTCACACAGCTCACTGTCGGCAATCTGATAGTTTATCAAAGTGCCGTCAACAGCCTGCCATTCTCCTTCCAAATCGCCGATTTCAAATAAATCCTGCAAATAACCGATAACCTGAGTTTTAGGCAAGTCCGGAGCAGTGTGAGGAAGAGTATGTCTTAAAAAAGTTTCACACCCGTCATAACGTTTTGTTCTTTCCATAATAAATAGTTTTAATAATGTTTAATTTGTGTCCAATATACACCCTGTTTAGACAAAAGTCAATAGCATAATCACCAATTGCCAAAACCGAACGGCACGTCTTGGTTCACGCTTTGCGGGTAATAAGTGAAAATGTTTGAATATGTCGGAATATCATAGTTTCTGTGCCAGTATCCGCGCCTTTCCATACACAGGCGATATTTTTTCGGGCTGGAGTCAGAATCGTCTCTAAGCGAGTTCACCATCACCGGCTGCGCACCGGGATAAGCCACGTAACTTGCCCAAATTCCTTTCTCAGAGTGCCAGTCGGCGCGGATATCCAGCTTAACCTCTTCTGAATAAAACCAGGTCTTAACATTGGGAATAAGGCGGAAATCTTCGGCCATTCTCATGCATTCAGAGTGATCTCTGGCAAATTTTTCAATGCCGGTGTTTTCTCTTTCCCAATGATACATAACCTGACCTTTGCCTTCTGAAAACAAAGTGCAGGAACCTAAAAAGAGTGCAAAAGCCGTTATATATTTTTTTATATTCATCTTAAAAGTCCAAATTTGCATAATGTTTTGAAGGCAAAATGCCTCTGATATTGTCTTTTAAAACCTCCTTAAAAGACGGCCTGGATTTAATTTTGGAATACCAAAGCTTGGCGTTTTTATACATATCCCAGGGCACATCTCCCAAATAATCAATAATGGAAAGATGAGCCGCTGCCGCAATATCTGCCATAGAGAACTCGTCTCCGGCCAGATAATTGTTTCGCTCGCTCAGCCAGTCCAGATATTCCATATGAAAGTTAAGATTATTCAAGCCGATTTTCAAAATCTTGGAGTTTGGCGCTTCTCCCAGTTGAAAGCGTTTCTGCACCTTTTCATCAACAATATGATGATAAACTTCCTTGTAAAACTTCACGTCAAACCAGTCGACCAAACGTCTGATTTCGGCTCGCAGAGAAATATCCTCAGGCAGAAGCCTGACCTCTTTGTTAAAATCTTCCAAATATTCCGATATTGCATAGTTGGAAGATATTGCTTTGCCGTCATAAATAAAAATCGGCAGTTCCCCGGCCGGGTTAAGCTTAAAGATATCTTCGGGCAGTTTCCACGGGTCAACCTCTTTTAGCACAAAAAGCATGCGCTTTTCGCTCATCATAACCCTGACCTTGCGGGCAAACGGATTAGCCGGATGATGGATTAAAAGAACCATATCAAACCCTAAAATGAATTAATTCAAAAAGATTCTACCAATTAGAAAGCATCAGGTCAAGCAGCACCTTTCACTTTTCACCATTCACTTTTCACTGCTGTAAGCAGGCGGCACGATGCCGGAGTTGTTTCTCTCAATTTCCTCCACCTTGTCCGTCAGGTCTTTCTGAATCTTGTCTTTAACAATTTGGCTCTCTGAAGCTCTTTTTAAAACCGGCGCCAAAGACGCTCTTTTTTTAGAAACCTTGGAAACGCCGAAGAAAATCGGCATATCCCAAACCGGCCTTCTTGAAAAAACCACCTGGCCGCGCAGCCCCAGTCTTGATGCCTCGACAATACCGAAATAATAACCTGATAAAATATAATCGATTTTTCCCAAAAATAAGAGTCTAAACAAGTCGTGCGAATTATCAACTTTTTGCAAATTAAGCTTTGCGGTTTCCTTGGTCACATAATCGCTTAACACCTCGTTGGAATTCATTGCTCCCTTAAGTCCGGATAAATCCGACGTTCTCTTAATTGCCTCGGCTTTTTCCGGCAAAGTTATAATGCTCATCGGGTTGTTTGAGATTGCCGGATATATATAGTCAAGTCCGGTATATTTGTCCGTCTCCGAATACATGCCCAAAATCAAATCTACTTCTCCGCGGCGCACTCTTCTTACCAAATTATCATATGAATCCTCGGTCACATAAACCAGCTCATAATTTTTTTCTTTGGCCAGATTGTTCATAAAGCTCTCAAAAATGCTTTCAAAAGTTTCCGGTTTTTTAGAAGTGCCTACCTCCCCGAACGGAGGATAATCAATAAAGCCTGTAACCAAAACTTTCTGCTTAAAATTCCCGGTGTCTTTTTGAAACTCTATCTGTGCCAGAGCGGTGCTTGCTGCAGCTAAAACGCTTAAAAATAAAGCCATTCTGATATATTTAAACATTGCAAATCTCCTAAATTTAGAATAATTTAACCAAATATTGTTAAATTTTATATAAATATAGCATAAAAATTAATCGGGTGAGCAAAATGAACATATCTAAGAAGTATAATCAAGCTGAAGTTTCTGGCCTAGACCAGGTTGAGCTGGAAAGCAGGGCCTTAATCAGAACCGCTTCCGCTCTCAACCAGGTTAAGGAACACTGGGAGGAAAGCAAGGAAAAACTTCCGGATGCCTTGGATAAAAACCGCCTGCTTTGGACCGTTCTTGCCAGCGCCATGCGTGAGGAAGACTGCAAACAGCCGCCCGAGGTCAGAAAAAACATCTTAAACCTGGCTTTGTTCATCTTTCAAAGAACCATCAGCATCCTGGCTGACCCCAAGCCTGAAAGCCTTAAAATATTAATAGATATAAATATGAACATTGCCAAAGGCTTAAATGAAAACAGCAGCTTGGAAAACCCCAAAGCCGATTCCCCAAAATAGAATCTTAAAACAAGCGCTTATTTAAAAACCTTGAATCAACACCTCAAGGTTTTTTTGGCACGAATTTTGCATATAACATCTTTAAGTTAAGTTTTTAACAAAGGTGTTGTTATGGAAATTAAAGAAATAAACAATGTATTAAATCTTCTTAATTTTAGCAAATCTGCCAATGTCTCTGCCGATTTTGACTTTGCCGGCATGGTCGGAAAAAAAGCAAATGCCGTTGCAGAGTTAAAAAGACCTGTGGTTGAGAAAAACAAGCAGCCGGTCAGCTCCCGCCAGCCTGAGGCTGTTGAGGTTAAGGTTAAGAGCAATAAAAAAGAAGCCAAAGTTTCGGATAATGCTCCGGTTAAGGAAGAAAACAAAACGGCTTCTGCCAAAGAAAAGCCTGAAGAAAAAAAAGCGGCCGGCAAGGCTGAAGAAGAAAATTCTTCCTCAGTTGCTGTCAAAGATGATGTTTCAAACGATAAGGCGGTTAAAACAGAGTCAGAGGTTGCTGTTGAGGACGCGGCTGCGGTTTCCGACTTGCATATTCCCTCAAAGGAAGAGCTGGATGCTTTGCGGAACTTCATCTCTCAGGTGGCTTTTGTGCTGTTTACCAATCCTGTTTCAAATGAAGAGGTGGTTTTAACCGGCAGTGAGCTTTTGGAAAAAGTTGCCTCCGGAGAAATCAGTCTCTCTCAGGTGGAAAATCCCAAGTTTGTAATGAAGGAGAACAATGTTGCTCAGGCCGATTTAGACGGCATAGAGCTTTTTGATGCTCCTGAAATTGTTCCCTTAAAAGAGGTTGAGGCAAAAGTTGCTGCGGCAAAATTTGCCGTTGTTGAAAAGTCTTCCGACGTTCCGGCTGAAGAATTGGCAGAGACTGAAATGCAGGCCGCCAAAATTGCCGAGGTTTTGGAGCCGGGCAAAAAAATGAAGGTTGAAGTTTCCGTTAAAGATGAAAAAGTTGAACTTGCTCCTCATAAGGAATTGGCTGCCGCGCCTAAACCGGCGGTTAAAGAAAATGCGGTTGCCGATGCGGTTGAGGAAACAAACGTTAAACTGACGCCGGCCGCATCTCAGACGGTTGACGCCGTCCAGCACTCTCCGGTTCAAAACTTCGCTTTTGCGGCAGATTCCTCTCAGGTTAAGGCAGATGTTGTTGAGACTAATATTAGTGTTGCCGCTCCGGTTGTTGAGGCTGCTCATAAACATAATGTCGAGAATTTGCAGGACTTGAACAAAACCTCTCTTAAAGATGTATATAAAGGCATGGAAAGAGAAGTGGTTGAGCAGGTTAAGGTAAACATTACCAAATCTGCAATCAAGGGAATTGATAAAATAGACATTCAGTTGAAGCCGCAGGATCTGGGCACAATCCAGGTTAAGATGCAGATTGGCAAAGACGGCAAAATTACCGCTGAAGTTGTGGCCAGCCGCTCAGAGGCTTTGGAGGCGCTGCAAAAAGACGTGCAGTCGTTGGAAAAAGCTTTTGAAGCAGCCGGTTTTAACACCAAAGACGGCGGCTTGAGCTTTTCTTTAAGAGAAGAAAACAATAACCGTCAGGAAAACGGCTTTAAGGGATTTGTGGCCAATGTTTTGGATGCGGATTCTGAAATGGATGTCATGCCGGAAAGCTACTGGGACGGCAAATCAAGTCTGAATATCAGGGTATAAGGAGAAAAATCATGGTCGATGTCAGCAATATAACCGGTTATGCGGCAAACAATTCAAAAACAAACGCGGCAACAAACCAGCTTTCTGCGGATATGAATACGTTTTTAACGCTCTTAACCACTCAGTTAAAATATCAAGACCCGCTTGACCCTATGGATACGGCGGAATTCACCAACCAACTGGTTCAATATTCAAGCGTTGAGCAGTCCATTCAAACCAATGCCAAATTAGATTCTCTTCTGGCCATAAACGTTTCCAATCTTGGTGCGCAGGCTGTTTCATATATCGGCAAAACCGTTCAGGTTCTGGGCGATGTTATGCCGCTTGAAAACGGCAAGGCCAAAGCCACTTACACTCTTGATAAAAATGTTCAGTCTGCGGTTGTTGCCGTAAAAGATATGAACGGCAAGGTGGTTTATTCCGAGCAGGCCAAAGTAACTTCCGGCACGCATGAGTTCACATGGGACGGCAAAGACAGCTACGGACAGCAGCTGGAAGACGGCGCTTATCAGGTTGTGGTAACCACCAATGCCAAGAGCGGAGAAACCGCCGCCAATGTCACCACCACCGTTTTTGGCAAAGTCAGCGGTGTTGCCAGCGATGAAAACAATGTTTATGTCGGTTTGGGCAATGCCGTAACCGCTCAGTTGGGAGATATCCTGACCATAAGAGAAGACACCTATTTTGATAAACCGGCTCCGTCAGAAGCGGCGGAGAACAATGAAGAGTCTGTTTTCATGACAGCATTTTCAAATATTGCGACCGACGTTGCCAGTATAGCAGCCAAAGTTGCAGCATTAATTTAAGACTTTAGGAGAAAATAAATGAGTATTTTTGGTGCAATGCAATCCGGTATTTCGGGATTATCCGCCCAGTCCAGCGCGATGGGTGCAATTTCCGATAATATCGTAAACGTTAACACCGTAGGTTATAAAGACAATCAGGTTGCCTTTCAAACCTTAATTACCAAACAAACTTCCATCCGTGCCTATTCCCCGGGCGGCGTTCAGGGTGTGACCAAGCAGCATGTTAACATTCAGGGTCTGCTGGCTGACAACGCTTCCACCACTGCCTTGGGCATCAGCGGCAACGGTTACTTTGTGGTAAACCAGGCGGCTCACCCCGGTGAAGGCGATCTCTGGTGCTATACCCGCGCCGGCGATTTCCAGCCCGACCAAAACGGTTTTTTGAAAAACACCGGAGGATTTTATCTGCAGGGCTGGACGCTTGTTCCTTGGGACGGCAACCCGGCGGCAACTGTGGTTAACATCAACAATGTAAACTATATGAAGGCATATTACGATGCTCAGGGCAACGCCGTATATATCAACGACAATATCATCGACGGCCGCAACCTTCAGCCGATTAACCTTAATAACATCGGCGGTACGGCTGACCCTACGCAGCAGTTGAACTTTGGTGCCAACCTGCCTTCCAATGACGCTATTTTCGACCCTTCCAACCCGGCCTTAGGCGGCAAAAGAAGCATCTCTGCCTTAATCTATGACAGCTTGGGCAATGCCAGCAACTTAAGCCTTGGTTATACCAAAGTAACGGCCAACTCTTGGAACATGTCCACTTCTGTTCCTCCGGGTGCTGCCAGCATTGTTCTTCAAGGTTCTCAGGAAACTTCGGGCGATACCACTGCGGATGTATATTATGCCGCCGGCCATCTGGAGTTCACTAAAATTCCTTCCAACGGTTCAAGCGTCACCATCACCGACGGAGCCACCGGCAACTCATATACTTATGAGTTCACCACCACCGGCACCACCACCATTCCCGGCTCAATTGCCGTGGACATTTCAACCGGCGTGGTTTCCACTTCAGATGCCGTTAAGGTTCTGGAGCAGGCCATTTTGGAGACAATGCCTTCTGCCGGCCGCTTTGCTGCCAACAACAGCACCATAGACATTGTTCAGTCCGTAATGGGCGGTTCCATAACCATTGATGCCAGCAACTGTTTGGCCTGCAAGCAAAGTGCTGCAAATCCGCTGATTTCCACCGGAATTCCGACCGGCATCTTTACAATTCCTGAAATTGATAAAGACATTAAGAATGCTGCGCGCATTGACTTTACCAACCCCGCTCCGGCATCTTACCTCGGCCAGACCATTACTTTGGACGGCACAACCTATACTTTCTCAAACGTAACCGGCGGCACCAACGTTAACATTTCCGGTGCAGCAACAACGGCTGATGTTGTCTCCGCTCTGTTAGACGTTATCAAAGCCAACGCCATTGAGCCGGAAAGATACGTTGCCAGCGGCTCGACTTTGGAAATTTCTCCGTCTTATACCGGCCCGGATATTGCCATCGATTTAACCGGCTTAACCAATGTCAGCGGTGAAATCAGAAACGCTCCCGGCGGCTGGACCAACATCACTGCCGGCGGCACCTATAATCTCTCAAGCACCTTTGTGGTCAACGGCGTTAACACTGAAAACGGTCCGATAGTTCCTTCGGTTCGCTTCAACGCCGACGGCACGCCCAAATATTTCTTCGTAGATGAAATGGCCATTGACTGGGCCAACGGCGCAGAGAATATGAACGGCGATATCGACCAAGGCACCACCATTAAACTTGGCATGGGCAATGTCGGCACCAACGATGGCCTAACCAGCCTGTCCGGTGATTTCACCACCAACTACATCAAGCAGGACGGCGCCAAATTCGGTTCATATGCCGGCGTGTTTGTCGGTGAAGACGGTGTGGTAACCGCTTTGTTTGATAACGGTGAAACCCGCCCGATAGCAATTTTGCCTCTGGCCACATTCACCAACCCCAACGGCATGTCGGCCTTAACCGGCAACTCTTGGATTGAAACCGATCTTTCCGGTCAGGCTCTGTTAAAACAAGCCGGAACCAACGGAGCCGGTGAAATCAGCTCCAACTCTCTTGAGCAGTCAACCGTGGACTTGGCCACCGAGTTCTCCAACATGATAGTCACACAGCGTGCCTATTCGGCCGCCACCAAGATTATCACCACTTCCAATGAAATGTTGCAAGAACTTACCAACATGACATAAATTATTATAAACTATCCTAAAGTCAAAGCCCGGCCTCTCCCGCCGGGCTTTTTATTTACATCACCCCGACCACCGACTACAGGCCGCTGTTTTTTTTAATTTGTGAATATGTTTTTATTGTTTCTTCCATTGTCGCTAAAATTAAGTTAATTAATAAACAAGGGAATAGAAATAAAATTAGATTGGGGAATCTAGTGAATAATTTTTTGCAAAGTCTAAAAAACTTATCGCCCGGGCGTTTGGCCTCGATTGCGGCGGTAGTTATCTTTTTAATCAGTTTCTTTGTTTACATTGCAACCACGTTCAGCTCGTCTAAATATACGGTTTTATATACGGACCTTGATCTTGAAGATGCCAAACAAATTGTGGCCAACCTGGATGCTTCCGGCGTTAAATACCGCTTGTCCAAAAACGGCACGGAGGTTTTGGTGCCTGAAGATATGGTCGGCAAATTAAGAGTGCAGACGGCGGATATCGCCTTGTCCTCCAAAGGCTCCAACGTCGGTTATGAAATCTTTGATAATACCGACGCTCTGGGCTCCACCAACTTTGTGCAGAATGTAAACTTAATCCGCGCTTTGGAGGGTGAGCTTGCCCGCACGATTCGCAGCATCGACAACATCAAGTCCGCCAAAGTTCACCTGGTTTTGCCCAAGCGTGAAATGTTTTCCAGAGAAGAGCAAAAACCGAGCGCCTCCGTTGTGGTAAAAACCGCAAGCGGCGGCAAGCTCAGCATCCAAAACATTCATTCCATTCAAAAGCTGGTGGCGGCTGCGGTTCCCAAGCTTGAAGTTAAAAGCGTTGCCATCGTAGACAGCTCCGGCAACCTCTTAACCGACAATTATGAAGATGAAAACACCCTCTCTGCCGCCAATAATGAGATGATTCGCCAAGACCAGGAAAAGAAAATGACCTCAAAGGTCAACTCTCTTCTTGAAAAAACCGTCGGTGAGGGCAACGTTCGTTCACAGGTTCACCTTGAGATGGATTTTGACCAGGTGGTTACCAATGAGGAAATCTATGACCCCGATTCTCAGGTGGTTCGTTCCACTGCCAGCATCACCGAAGAGGGTGTCAACAAAGCCGGAGAGGCGCCGGTAACGGTTGCCAACAACATTCCCAATGCCGACAGCTATATGTCGGCCGGCAACACTTCTTCTTCCAATTCCCGCACTGAAGAAACCGTCAACTATGAAATTTCCAAGGTTGTCAGAAACAAGGTCAAAAACTCCGGTTCAATCAAACGCTTGACCGTTGCCGTAATGGTCAATGGCATTAACGAACCTGATGAGGCCGGCAAAATTGTTTATCGCGACCGCACCGAGGAAGAAATGGACCAGCTTATATCGCTGGTTAAATCTGCCGTGGGCTTTGATGCCAACCGCGGCGATATCGTCGATGTTGAAAACATGAAGTTTGTCAAAACCTCCGCCGAACTTGACGCAGAATCAGAATTCTTAATTCTTGGCTTTACCAAAGAAGAAATCATTCGCATTGCCGAAGGTCTTGGCGTTGCCATTGTTGCAATTTTGGTAATTCTTCTGGTAATTCGTCCGCTGATTAACAACGCCTTTGACGCCTCTCAAAGCTCCAGCCAGCTGGCCGGAGAAGGCGGTGAGCAGGACAATGTTCTGCTTTCCAACTTCTTAACTGAGGAAGACGCGGATCTTGAAGAGCTTGTCAGCCTTAACAAAATTGACGGACGCGTTAAAATTTCTTCTCTTAAAAAGATTAACGATATTGTTGAAAAAAGCCCCGACGCCACTGTTAACATCATTCGCAGCTGGCTGTACCAGGGCGAGAACATGTAGAGTATAAAAATATGAAACCGAATGTTGTAGACGATTATAACTTACTCTCCGGCCAGCAGAAGGCCGCCATCTTAATGCTCTCTTTGGACGAAGAGCGTTCGGCTTCCGTTTTTGCCTTAATGGATGATGAGGAGATTAAAGAGCTTTCCGTTATCATGGCCAGCCTCGGTAAAATCAACTCCAATGTGGTTGAGCAGCTTTTTGTTGAGTTTACCGATAAAATCACCAATACCGGCACGCTTCTTGGCACTTATGAATCAACTGAAAGACTTCTTTCCAAAGCGCTTGATAAAGACCGTGTTTCCGTCATCATGGAAGAAATTCGCGGTCCGGCCGGCCGCACCATGTGGGATAAGCTTGGCAACGTTAACGAGCACGTTCTGGCCAACTATCTTAAAAACGAATATCCTCAAACCATTGCCGTTATCTTGTCCAAAATCAAGGCTGACCATGCTGCCAAGGTTGTTGCTCTTCTGCCTGAAAACTTCGCCATGGAAATTGTAATGAGAATGTTAAGAATGGATTCCGTGCAAAAAGAAGTTTTGGACGGCCTGGAAAAAACTTTAAGAAAAGAGTTCATGAACAACCTTTCCAAATCCACCAGAAGAGATTCTCACGAGCTCATTGCCGATATCTTCAACTCTCTTGACCGCAGTACCGAAACCCGCTTCATGGAAGCTCTGGAAGAACGCAACCGTGAAAGTGCCGAACGCGTTAAATCTCTCATGTTCACCTTTGAAGATTTGGTTCGTGTCGATGGTCAGGGCATCCAGATATTGCTTCGTAATGTTGACAAAGACAAACTTGCCGTGGCTCTTAAAGGCGCTTCAGACACCATTAAAGACCTGTTCTTTAACAACATGTCTTCCCGCGCCGGAAAAATCATCAAGGAAGATATGGACGCCATGGGTCCGGTTCGCCCGCGCGATGTTGAAGAGGCTCAACAATATATTGTTACCACCACCAAGGAACTTTCTAACGCCGGTGAAATCGTAATCAGCGAAGGCAAAGAAAACGATGAACTTGTATATTAACAATCCATCACTTTTCAATCCTCACTTTTCACTCTTCACTTTTAAACCCGGAGGGTTTTAATAATGGCCGAGTTTAAGAAATTTCTTTTTGATAACTTTGTGGTTGAACACTCCAAACAGCCGGCCCATGAAAATGATTCGATTGAAGAAGATGTTGAAGCCGAAGAAGAGCGGACAGCACCCGAGCCCGAGGCTGCGCCGTTTATCCCCGAACCTGTGGCTCAGACATATACGCAGTCAGAAGTGGAGGGTATGTTAAAAAAAGCCCAGGAGGAGGCATATGTCAAAGGGCATCAAAGCGCGGAAACCGGCATTGCCACCATCACCAACGAGCTTTTGGCTGATATAAATTTGAAACTTGAGGGTGTTTCCAAAGACAGTTGCACCTTGCAGGCCCGGGCTGAGGAAAAATTTGTGGAAATGGCTCAGGTTATGCTGCAGCGCCTGGTTCCGTCGTTGCAAAAAGAACATGCCAAAGACATTGTCGGCAAATTTATAGCGGATAATTTCAACAATTTTAAAAAAGAGCAAAAATTATCTTTCTATATTCATCCTGATATTATATCATATATTCAGGACAACATTCAAAAGCTTGCTAATGCTCATGATTTTGAGGGTAAAATATCCATCCACAAGGATGAAAAGCTCGCCCCCAATGAGTGCAGGGTGGAATGGGAAAATGGCGGAGTGGAATGCAAAACCGATACCTTGTTCAGCAAGGTTGGAAATCTTTTAAATGACAAGAGCGGAGACACCAAATGAGCAAAGACCTAGAATTAGACGAATTGAGCGAAAGCACCAACTTAAACGACGATCCGGTCTTAAAAAAAGACGGTAAATCGGACAATGGCAGTTCACCCAATTCTGTTGGAGAATTAGAAGCGGTTTATGATATTCCGGTAAAAGTTTCTGCCATTTTGGGCAAAACTCAAATCAAGGTCAGCAATCTTTTAAAATTAAACAAAGGCGCCATAATTGAGCTTGACCGCAAGGTTGGTGAGGCTATTGATATTTATGTTAATAATAATCTGGTGGCTCGCGGCGAAGTTGTGGTGGTTGATGACAAACTCGGCATCACCATGACTGAGATTGTTAAGAATCTTGCAAAGTGACAGTATACTTAGCGGTGCTACCGCGTAGTATACTGTCATCCTCGGGCGTGACCCGAGGATCCAGGTCAAAAACAATCAAAATAAAAAAAGCTTCGGGGAAGGCTTTATAAAGAAAGGCTGAAAAGGGGAGACAGCATTGGAATTATTGATAATAGGTACGTTGGACGGTAAAATGACAACCCTCTTGGCTTTGCGGAGCAAAGGTTAGAGTAGTGTCATCCTCGAGGCCGCTCCTTTAGGAGCCGGCACATCGGGGATCCAGAAGAAACTAGAAAGGCTGAAAAGGGGAGACAGCATTGGAATTATTGATAATAGGTACGTTGGACGGTCAAATTGGAGCGGCAAGCAAAATTGCCATCTCCCAAGGCGGCCTTGTATCTGTTGCCGATAACATTGAATCCGGCCTAAACATTCTCCGTTCCGGCAAATCGGTTGAGCTGGTGATGATTGACGTCAAGCTTGACGTCCATAAATTCATATCTTCCTTAGAGGCTGAAAGAATTAACGTCTTGGTGGTTGCCGCCGGCGTTTCCAATGACCCTTCGTTGGCTGTTAAGGCCATTAAGGCTGGCGCCAAAGAATATATTCCGCTGCCGCCTGACCCTGAATTAATCGGCGCGGTTTTGGCCGCTGCCACCAGAGAAAATCATGCCTTAATTTACGGTGATAAAAAAACCGAAGAAGTTTTAAAATTGGCCAAGCGCGTTGCACCAAGCGAAGCCAACATCTTGCTTACCGGAAAATCCGGCACCGGCAAAGAGGTTTTTTCCCGCTTCATTCATGACAACTCCAAACGCGCCAATAAAAAATTCGTGGCCGTAAACTGTGCCGCCATTCCTGAAGCGCTGCTTGAATCAGAACTATTCGGCTATGAAAAGGGCGCGTTTACCGGCGCGGTGGCCAGACGCATCGGTAAGTTTGAAGAGGCAAGCTCCGGCACTCTTTTGCTTGATGAAATTTCTGAAATGGACGTCGGCATTCAGGCCAAGCTTCTGCGCGCCATTCAGGAAAAAGAAATTGACCGCATCGGCTCTAAGACGCCGGTTAAAGTTGACACGCGCATCATTGCCACCTCCAACCGCAATTTGGAAGAAGAGGTTAAAAAAGGCACTTTCCGCCAAGATTTATATTACCGCTTAAACGTCATCAGCATCAACATTCCCGAGCTTAAAGACCGCGTGGAAGATATTGTGGTTTTGGCCAAGCACTTTTGCAAAAAATATTCCGAATTAAACGGCATCGGTTTAAAGCCTTTGTCCCTGGATGCTGAAAAAAAATTAAAAAATTATCTCTGGCCGGGCAATGTCCGTGAGCTTGAAAACACCATTCACCGCGCCGTCTTAATGGCGTCCGGCGAAGAAATTTCCGCAGATAATATAATGCTCTCCGATGAGGGCTCCGTGGTTAAAAACAAACCGCAGACAACCACGCTTGCCGGCATGGAAAAGAACCTGATTATCGATACCTTAAAACACACCATGGGCGACAAGAACACCGCTGCCGATATCTTGGGCATATCCATCCGCACCTTAAGAAACAAGCTTAAGCAATATCAGATGGAGGAGATAAATGGCTAAGGCTCCTCAAAATCAGCTTGCATCGGCCTTTGGCGGCAAAACTCTCAAAGGCAGTTTAATCGACGCCACCAAACGCGGAGATATTTTCTTCGCGCTTGCCATTATCCTAATGCTGGTGATTTTGATTTTGCCGATGCCGGCCTGGCTTCTGGATATTTCTCTGGCACTCTCCATTTCTCTGGCCTGTCTGGTCTTAATGACCGCCATTTTTATTGAAAAGCCCAACGAGTTCAGCGCTTTTCCGTTAGTTCTCTTAATCACCACCATCTACCGCCTTGCCTTAAATCTGGCCTCCACCAGGCTCATCTTGTCTAAAGGTTATCAGGGAACTGACGCAGCCGGTAAGGTAATTGAGGCTTTCGGCGGTTTCATCATGGGCAACAGCTTTGTAATCGGCGTAATTGTGTTTTCAATTTTGGTGTTGGTAAACTTTGTGGTAATCACCAAAGGTTCAGGCCGCATTGCCGAAGTTGCTGCCCGCTTTGCCTTGGACGCCATGCCCGGCAAGCAAATGGCCATTGATGCTGATTTATCTTCCGGGCTGATTAATGAGGACGAAGCCCGCAGCCGCCGCGAAGATTTATCCAAAGAAAGCGCTTTTTACGGGGCCATGGACGGTGCTTCAAAATTTGTGCGCGGAGACGCCGTTGCCGGCTTAATCATTGTAATCATCAACATTGTCGCCGGCATCATTGTGGGCATGGTTCAAAACAACATGAGCTTTGCCGAAGCTTCTGATGTTTATGTCCGTTTAACCGTGGGCGACGGCTTGGTTGCTCAGGTTCCGGCTTTGGTCATCTCCGTTGCCGCCGGTATTCTGGTTTCCAAAGCCGGCATGACCTCATCTGCGGATAAGGTTTTGTTTTCGCAGATTGCCAACTATCCCAAGGCTTTGGGCATGAGCTCTTTCATGGCGGTTGCTCTTGGAATGCTTCCCGGCACTCCGGCTTTTCCGTTCTTGACGCTGGCCACGCTGACCGGCATCACGGCATATTATCTGGATAAGCAGCAAAAAATTGCCGCGTTTAAAGCGCAGGAAGTTTTAGAAAAAGAAGAAAAACAAGGCAAAATAAGCAAAGCTGCCGACGAGCCGATTGCCAATGCCCTGCGCATAGATTTGATTCGTCTGGAAATTGGTTACGGCCTGCTGCCGCTGATAAATGAGGAAGCCAACCGCAAGCTGACCGACCAGATTAAAGCATTGAGAAGGGCGCTTGCTTCCGAACTCGGTTTTGTAATGCCCTCCATCCGCATCCAGGACAATATGCAGCTTGAAGCCAACGAATATAATATTTACATTAAAGAAGTTAAGGCCGGACGTGGAGAACTACACCCGACCCAGCTGTTGGTTATGGATCCCAGAGGAGAGGAAATTACCCTTCCCGGAGAAGCCACTGTTGAGCCGACTTTTGGTCTTAAAGCCATGTGGATAGACCAGTCTTACCGCGAAGAAGCCATGTTCAGAGGCTATACCGTGGTAGACCCGGCAACGGTTGTCACCACGCACATTACGGAACTGGTTAAAGACAATATGCCTGAGCTTCTTTCTTATGCCGAAACCGGAAAACTTCTTGACGAGCTTGACAAAGACCATCAGAAGCTGGTTAAAGAGCTCATTCCGAACAAAATCAGCCTTGGCGCGGTGCAGCGCATTTTGCAAAATCTGCTTCAGGAACGCGTTTCCATTCGCGACCTGCCTTCCATTTTGGAGGGCGTCTCCGAGGCCATTGTTTCAACCCACAGCCTAATGGCCATAACTGAACATGTCCGTTCCAGACTGGCTCGTCAGCTTTCCAATGCCAACGCCAATGAGCTTGGCATTATCCCGCTGATAACCTTAACTCCGGAATGGGAGCAGGCGTTTGCAGAAAACATCATCGGCGAGGGAGATGACCGCCAGCTGGCCATGCCGCCAAGCTCTCTGCAAAAGTTTATTACTAAAGTCAGAAACATTCTTGAAGAGCTTGCCATTAAAGGAGAAACCGGCGTTTTGCTGACCAGTCCGGCGATTCGCCCGTTTGTGCGCTCCATAATTGAGCGTTTCAGACCCTTAACGGTGGTAATGTCTCAAAACGAAATTCACCCCAAAGCCAAAATCAAAACCGTGGCGCAAATTTAGGCTGATTGCCGATGAAAAAAAAAGGTCATAATATCATTGCTGTTGCTTCTTATAACCGAGGAATAGGCAAAACCTGGTTTGCAGCCACTTTGGCTCACGCCTTAAGCGGCTTAAAGCAAAGAGTCTTGTTTTTTGATGCCGACTTGGGTCTTGCCAACATAGACAGCCAGCTTGGACTCAATCTCAAAGACGGGCTGAATTCGGTGATTAACGGCCATAAAAGCTTAAACCAGATAATATGTCCATATGAAAAAGCCCGCCTGGACATCATCTCCGATGCTGAGGGCACTCAAGGTTTTAGTAAAATGCCGGTTGGCCGCCTGCAAATTTTGGGAGAGGACTTAAACCTCTTAAGCGCCGATTATAATCATGTAATCTTGGACATCGGCGGCTTTTCAAGCAAAACTCAGCACATTCTCTCGGGGCTTGCCGGCCGCATAATCTTGCTCTGCAATTCGGCGCCCAGCTCCATGGTTGAGGCCTATGCATACATTCAAAACATTCACAAACTTTTTCCGCATGTTGAAATCAGCATTGTCGTCAACCAGGCTCATTCTCACATTGAAGGCAGCCGCACCTTTGAAACTCTGCATTCCGCCTGCTCCAAATTCTTAAATTTTTCTCCGCAGATTTTGGGCGTTGTCAGACAAGACACCAGAGTAAGAGACGCCATCCGCAGCAAAATGCCTCTGCTCAGCCGTTATCCCTCCTCGGAAGCCGCTGAAGACGTCATCAAAACCGCCGGAAAACTAATATGATAAACATTCCTTCCATAAATTTGCCTAGCCTGCCCACGGTAGAAAATTCCTTTTCGTCGCTTGCCGCCAAAATATCGGATTTCCTGCCTGAATTTAAAAACCTTAAAATTGGCGAAAGTCTTTTTGTTAAGCTGATTATCGACGGCAATTTGGTTAACCTGCCGCTGGACAAAGCCGTTGCTCTGGCGGCCGTCAAGCCGGCCGCAAATCTTCCACCGAGAGAACTTCCGGTCAAGCTTGAGTTTTCTGAAAAACTGGTTTTTAGCGAACCCAAAGAAGTTGTAATTCATGCCAAAGTTTCTTCTCAGAGCGAGGGCGGCACGGAAATAAAACTGCAAAGCATCAACAATCTGCCGCCGGAGAAATTTGCCGCTTCCAAACACCATGAGACGGTTTTAAAGTCTGCGCCGCAGCCTCCGCAAAACCCTAACATAGCTAAAACAACGTTCGTTTCAAACCAGAGTGAAAGCGTTATCTTGCAAAAGCCGGAGGCTGCCGCTCTTCCCAAAATAAATCTAAGCGCCATCAGGTCTCAAAACCTGGCTCCTGAGCTTAAAACTTTCCCCGAACTGGCGGAAAAAAACGTCATTGTTTCTTTAAAAGCTCCGCTTTTAGCCGGTTCTGAACAGCCGCAGCCGTTGGCAAAGCCGGCAGAACTGGCAGAATATCTGCTTAAAGAAAATTTTCCGCCCACCGTCAAAAACATTATCGGCGAGGTGCTTAAGAGAGATGAAAACTTTTTGCATATTAAAACTCCGGCCGGAGAGATTAAATCTGAAATTCCTTTAAAATTTGAGCCAGGAACCAAGCTCCTTCTTGAGCTTGATATTGTAAAAGAGCGTTCTCAACCGGCGGTTTCTTTGGAAAAAAACGGACTTACGGAAACCCTTAAGCCTCTTTTGCAGACGCAGTCTCCTCTCATGCAGAAGATTATTGATAAGATTCCCTCAATGGGCAAAGAAATGGTCAGCCGCATGCTCTCGGTTATCAAAGCCGAGACTGCTCAGGATATCAGTCAATGGCTGGGCAAAGGGCTCGTAAGAGAGCTTGAAAGCAGCCCCGAAGGCAAAATCATTTTAGATAAGATATCGCAGTTTTTTGCCTCCCCCCGAACCGAAACGCCGTTGTGGCGCATTATGGAAATTCCGCTGTTTGCCGAAGGAGACTTAAGCAAAATCAGAATTGCGGTAAAGAAAAATGAAGACGAAGAAGACGATGAAAACCGTCCATCTTCAAAGCAATACGGCACCAGGTTTGTAATTGACCTCAACTTAAGCCGCTTGGGAAAATTTCAGCTCGACGGTTTTTCCATTGCCGAGCGTCGCCGTTTTGACCTGGTGATAAGAACGGAAAAAGAAATCAATAAAGACATATATTATCACATCTTAAACCTGTTTAAAACCTCTCTTCATGATGTTGATTTCGTCGGCAATTTATCTGTAAATATTAAGGAAAGTTTTATAAAAATATGCGAAGATGAGAATCTTCAAAGCACAATTAAAGATGGTATATTCGCATGAAAGACATATTGGCATATTACGCGGTTTTGGGCGTTTCTCCTGCCGCAGATGACAAAACAATCAAACAGAAATATCGCGACAAAGCCAAGCTGTGGCACCCTGATTCTAATTCCGATGAAGAGGCTTTGGAAAATTTTCAAAAAATTTCTGTGGCATATGATGTTTTGAAAGACAGACGCAGCCGTTTCACATATGACCTTCTGTCTGAAATTTATGACATTAAAACTTTTCCGGACATGTTTTCCTTAAAAGCCTATCAGGATTCCTCAAACTCCGATAGTGTAAACTTGCGTCAGATTAACCTGCATGTCGGCAAAAAAATATTGTCTGAAGTTTGCACTTATGACAGTGCCAAAAAATTTGTACTGAAGGCCTCAATGCTGAACTGGTTTGTTGCTTTTTGGAACCTGAAGTCAATAAGTAATAACCTGAAATATGTTGACAACCGCGAAGAAAATCTGCGCCTGCTGGTGCATAACGCTTTGGCTTTTGAACAAGATAACCTGCCGCAAAAAGCTGTTGTTTCGGCGCTGCTTGCCAAAAATTATGCCGATGCCGGGCAAACCAAACTGCTGAATGAATTTATTGTTTGGCTGAAGGGCAATCCGGAGCAAAAAGCCCCAAATTGGAACTTTGTGCCTCTTAAATATCTCCAGTTCTGTCTGCCTGCTTTCATCTTGAGCATTCTGCTGGTATGGGGCGGCTTTGCATATATCTCTTCTTTGCGTTTGCAGCACTTGCAAAGCAATGACATCAACTATTACCAAGAGGTTTCTTTCCGCGGCCAAAAGCACGCGGTGGATGACCTGGTGGTCTCAAAAGTTCTCAACCTTCCGGTTGATGTCCAAGATTTAAACATGCTTTTTCATCTTAGCGAAGCTTCAGACATAATGTATGGCCCCTCGGAGCGTTTTGACATTATTGCCCATTTGGAAAAAGGCCATACCGTGCGCATCAGCGGCATAACGCCGGATAAAAAGTGGTATAGAATAATGCTTGATAACGGCGATATGGGCTTTATAAAAACCGAAATCCTGCAAAAAGGCATCGGCAATAAAATTCCTGATTCCAGCCAAATCTACAAAAAATAAAACCGCCCGTACTTTCCCCAGCTTATCGTCATCTTGAGCCTGAGCACCAAAACTTGGTGCTCAGGCGTGAAGATCTCGGCCTTTTTATTATGCCAATATTTGCATTTATCCACCAAATGTGAAATTTTTGTCCATTTTTTCTTGCATTTTTAAAAATATGATATAAACTGTTATTACAAACATTATATATATCTCTATTATTTAACATTAAAAAACAAACATTATGAAACGGTCATGTTATTCCAACCCATCTCCAGGAGATGTTTGGAACGCAATCGAAAACAACAAGCTGCTGGAATTTCTGGAAAAACTTCGTTTTTCAACACCGGCCACCGCCAAAATTCATCCCCAAAATGACGAATGGGAGGAAATCGGCGGAGAAGACTTGCAAATGCTTGCAATATCAAACGGAATGCCTGAGATATTGCAATATGCATAAAACCGTTTAGTAGTAGTAAAAAAACCAAGCTTTATAAAGCTTGGTTTTTTTTATGTTATGTCATTGCGAGCGCAGCGTCGTAATCTCGGCTATTTATATCCTAATTCTCTTAATCTTAACCGCCAGTCCGGTCTTGTCGTCAGTCTCAATTAAAACCGCTGAAACGCTTCCTTTTGCCTTAGAAACGCTCAGCCTTCCGCCGTTTGGCTTGCGTAAGAGTCTGTTAATCGGCTCCTCTTTCTCAAAGCCCAAAACCGCGTTCAAATCTCCGCACATTCCTACATCGGAAATATAAGCCGTGCCCTTGTCCAAAATTCTCTCATCAGCCGTAACCACGTGTGTATGCGTGCCGCAAACAGCAGAAACTCTGCCGTCTAAATAATACCCGAAAGCAATTTTCTCAGAAGTGGCTTCGGCATGAATATCCACAAAAATCGCTGCCGCATTTTTGCCCAAAGTGTAGTTTTTTAAAAGCGCGTCTACGGTCTGAGCAGGGCAGTCCAAAGCCTCCATAAATACGCGTCCCATGGCCTGCACAACCAAAATCTTCTTGCCGTTCAAAAGCTCAATTTCCATAAACCCGCGCCCCGGCGAACCTGCCGGATAATTAATCGGGCGGATAATTTTTTTGCATGAATCTAAAAACGGCATAATCTCTTTTTGCTGCCAAACGTGGTTTCCGGTCAAAAGCCCGTCCACGCCCTTGTCCAAAAAATCTCTGGCAATGCCCGGCGTCACCCCAAACCCGTGCGCGGCATTTTCCACATTAACCAAAATCGCGTCGGCCTTATAATCGGCTCTCATTTTTTCAACATTGTTCAAAACGGCGTCTCTTCCCGGTCTTCCCACCACATCGCCGCAATATATAATTTTCATACTTTTCTTTCATTAGTTCATTAAAAAAAGCTCCCTTTGGAGCAAAAAAATGAAGGCCGCCGTTGCTGCCGTACCTTTTATATCACATTCTACGTGAACCGCTGCTTTGCAAAGTGGGCACCGTATAAATAAACCAAGATCTATCCAGTGACGATTCCCTAATCAATAACGATGGCTCAGGAGACCTGCGGAAGTACTAACAACACAGCCAACCTTCTATGCCGTTCATTGTACTATATTTCCAATTTCTTGGCAAGCCCCTTTATTTCAGAAATTTTGGCTTTAAGGGCTTGAGCAATCTCTTCATCCGGTTTATAATCCGCACTCGAAGATTCGCCGCTTTTTCCTTTTTTTGCCTCACTCAGTTCGTCGGCCAAAACCAAAGACACCATCATCAGCAAAATGTTCTCGTGAATATACGGGTCGGCCTCTGCAAACATCTTGGCTTTTTCATCCAAAATGTTTGACAGCTGAAAAATTCTGGCTTCCTGCCCGTCTTCGCAGTCAACCGGATATTCTCGATTATTTATGGTAACGGTTACCTGGCTCATAGCATTTTTTCCAGCTTGGCAATCATTTGGTCAATGCTGCATATTAAATTTTCACTAAGCTCTTTTAAGAACTCATAGCGGTCGTTTTTAAGCTCAATGCTGTCTTTAAGCAAAGCGATTGCTTCGCCGAGTTCAACAATGGCTGCGTTGGTTTTTGACAAATTTAAGATATCCCCGCTCATTTTTCTCTATGCTTTCCAATAATGATAGGTTATATTAGTCGCCATAATACACTTTTTCAAGCCAAAATGGAACGCCCTATGTATAACCTCATTTATAAAATTGAATCTGAAAAATCGCCGCTTAAAACCGATGCGGAGTGTTATATTCTTGCCGCCGGCTTATCTGAAAACTTTATTAAAGATTTCAAGGCAAAAGCAGGCGGCAAAATATTTTTAAGCGAAGATATTGAAACCTGTCTCAAGCTCAACCTTGACGGCGTTTTAATAGACTTATCCAAATCAGAGCAAATCAAAAAAGAGATTGCTCAAATCAGAGTCCAAATCGGCAGCAAAGTGCTTGGTATTATCTCCCGCTCCCGC
>JAVBOV010000054.1:0-10863 GCA_031550205.1 Alphaproteobacteria bacterium | reverse complement strand
CTGCCTGAGTAAAAGCATTAAGACTTTGTAAGCTCCGCTTTGCTTTCTCCGCTAAAGTTCTGCCTTCTTTTATTATTGTTCTTTCGGCAGAACCGCTGCGAACCAAAGGATGCAAAGATACGCTAACAAAGTCTAAATACTTTTCCTAAGGCAGGAAAGAGGTGGGGAAACAAGGATGGTTGGTTTTTTTAGCTCCTTCCCTTAATTTTAAGGGAAGGTTGGGATGGGTTTAATTAACTAATTATCCTTATTTTATTGGACTTGGTTTTGGTTGCTGGGTTGATAATATAGCCGGTTTTCCCTGGGTTCCAGATAAAATTTTTCAATTTTTTTATCTCTGCTCCTTGCTGTCGACAGAGAAAAATTGTAAAATTTTTCTGGAATGACAGGGGTGTATTTTTTTATATAGACATTCTTTGTTTGTATAGTAGTATAATGGTACTATTATATAAATATAGGCGGGCTAAAGATGAAGGGATTGATTAATATTTCTGAGGCGGCGGCGATTGGGCTTCATGCTGCGGTGCTTTTGGTTAACGAAGAAAGTGCGGTTTCGGCGGGGTATATGGCGGAAAGGCTTGGTGTTTCCAAACATCATCTTTCCAAGGTTTTGCGTGATTTGGTTGTGGCGGGGCTGGTTACTTCGGTTAAGGGGCCGAAGGGCGGATTTTGTTTGACTGCCAAGCAGCAAAACACCTCTTTTATGCAAGTTTTGGAAGCAATTGATGGCAAAGTTAAGCCGGCAAACTGTTTGTTTAACCGTAAGCCTTGTTTAAAAGGCAAATGTATTTTGGGAAACTTGCTGTGCCGTTTAAATTCAGAATTTTTGGACTATTTTACTAATACGCAAATTAAAAATTTTAAGGAGAAATAAATATGTTTTGTTTTCAATGCGAGCAAACCGCTAAGGGTCAGGGATGTGCAATCCAGGGAGTGTGCGGCAAACTGCCAACGTCTTCAGATTTGCAGGATTTGATTATTTTTGAACTGGCGGAGAGAGCGGATAAGCTTAGCGGGCAGCTGCTTTTGGACGGTTTGTTTACAACCGTGACCAATGTTAATTTTGATGACGCGGCTTTGGTTAAAATTTTGAAAGAAATTAATCAGGAAAAATATGGCAAGCTTTCTGATATGGATATTCTAACGCAGGCCAAGCTGCATTCTTTGGAAATTGACAAGCGTCAGGAAAATGAGGATATTTTTTCGCTCAAATCTTTGCTGAAATATGGCATTAAAGGAACGGCGGCTTATGCGCACCACGCAAAAGTGCTGGGTTTTGAAGACAAGGGCGTTTATGAGTTTTTTAAGACCGCATTGAAGGCGATATATAATTCTGAAGCCAAGCAAGATGAGCTTTTGGGTTTGGTATTGAAGTGCGGCGAGGTGAATTTTAAGGTGATGGGGATGCTTGATGAGGCCAACACCTCAAGTTACGGGCATCCGGAGCCGACCAAGGTTCGCGTGACACCGATTAAAGGCAAGGCGATTTTGGTTTCAGGGCATGATTTGAAAGATTTGGAAGAGATATTAAAGCAGACCGAAGGCAAGGGGATTAATGTTTATACGCATGGCGAGATGCTGCCGACGCTGGCTTATCCTAAACTGAAGAAATATGCGCATTTGGTAGGAAACTATGGCGGGGCATGGCAGAATCAGCAGAAAGAATTTGCGGCTTTTCCGGGCTCGATTGTGATGACCACCAACTGCATTCAGAACCCGAAAGGATATGAGGACAGAATTTTTACATCAGGTTTGGTGGCCTGGCCGGGTGTGAGCCACATTAAGAATTATGATTTTACGCCGGCGATTGAAAAGGCTTTGGCTATGGAAGGTTTTGCCAAAGACGAAGAGGCCAAGTATATTACGGTCGGTTTCGGGCACAACACGGTTTTGGGCGTGGCCGACAAGGTGATTGAGGCGGTTAAGAGCGGAGCGATTAAGCACTTTTTCTTAATCGGCGGGTGCGACGGAGCCAAACCGGGGCGCAACTATTATACCGAATTTGCAGAAATGGTGCCCAATGACTGCGTGATTTTGACTTTGGCTTGCGGAAAATATCGTTTTAATAAGCTGGAGTTTGGCGAGATTGGGGGTTTGCCTAGGTTGATGGATATGGGTCAGTGCAACGACGCATATTCGGCGATTAAGGTGGCTGTGGCGCTGGCGGATGCTTTTAAATGTTCGGTTAATGAACTGCCGTTGTCTTTGATTTTGTCTTGGTATGAGCAAAAAGCGGTTTGCATTCTTTTGACCCTGTTGTATTTGGGCATTAAGAACATTAAATTGGGGCCGACTTTGCCGGCCTTTGTGAGCCCGAATGTTTTGAAGCTGCTCGTGGAGAAGTATAATATTTCGCCGACGACCACGGCGGAAGCAGATTTAAAGGCGATATTGGGATAATTTGATTGACTATAAAAAAGTTCTTGACGTTTGGCTTGGATTTGATTAATACTTTGTCAGAAATTGTTGCAATTCGTCAAAGAGACTATTTTGCCGAGATTGTCACGCTAGGCCCCCGGGTTCAACCTAGTTCGACCACGGGTATCTAAATTTTATTTCAGCCATTTCATTGGCTTCATAAAATTAAGATAGCCGTGCTCTTGCAGATAAAATCATACCATTAAGGTATGATTTTACTTAGCGAGTCTCAGACGGTTGACTCCGAGGATGACAATTTTGAATATGGAGAGATGGCTGAGTGGAATTATAAACTTGGTCTTGAACCGAAGCGTCAGCGCAGGTCGGCGAGCAAGTGATGCGCAGCGAACGGCGGAGCCAAAACCGTCGTCAGAGCGAAGCTCTGAAAAGAAGTTTGTTCTTGGCACAAAATATGGAGAGATGGCTGAGTGGTTTAAAGCAGCGGTCTTGAAAACCGTCGTGGGTGCGAGCCCACCGTGAGTTCGAATCTCACTCTCTCCGCCACTGTATGCAGGTGGCTGATTTTTCTTCCGAACGTGTTGATATTCATAACCCCAAGTGAGTTCGAAACGAACAAATTTGAAAATATTTGATTTTTGGTCGTTTTTGAACTATTGAAATATGTTTTGCTATTTAAGTGGTTTTGTGCTAAATGATTTATTAATCACTTAAAAATTAAGATAATTATTAACTTAAAACATATAGATATGATACCAACAAAAGAAAGAGCTCAAGAATTATTGAAATCCCTTGCTTCCGCTCGAGGTGGTTTAATATGCAGTCTTTATCTTCCGAGATATCAAACTGATTTATCATTTAGACTTTATCTATACTCCGGAACACTACAAAAATCTTTGGAGGATATAGTAAACACTCTTTGGGCTGATGGTCCTGGAGAAATGGCCATGTTGGACTTGATGGTTGAAGACATTGATGGTCTTTATGCCAAATTTCAATCCGATGGCTGGACAGCAACAGGAACGCACAATCTTTTATTTAGAACTATTAGAGAGATTTTAAGGGAAATGTGTGAAAAGTAAAAAAACTTAGGTGGCTGGTTATAGCCGCCTTTGTTATTTTAAATAGCTATATTTATACCTGGATTCCGCATCAAGTGCGGAATGACAGTGTTTGAAGTTTTGATATTTTATTGGCTAAAACAGTTAACTCTGTTGCATAATCAGTTCGAAAAGTGTGTAAACACTTCCGCCACTAAAGCTAAAAGCACCCGTAAAGGGTGCTTTTTCTATTTTAAGGCGTTGTTTTGGTCAATGCTGGAAGAATATCTGCTTTCGGCTTTGTTAAACATGCCCTGCCATACGGGCTGGCCGAAGTAAATGGCGGCGCCTAAGATGATGATGATAATTAAAAAAGTTTTCATGAGCAAGTCTCCTTTTTTAGAAATATAGCTTAATAATAAATAAAAACTCTTTATAAATTACTAATTATTAGATAGACTTTTTTGGAAGCCGGCGGCGGAGTGGATTGCTTCCTCCTTCGCTGAAGCTACGGCGGACAGGTTGCTGTGTTCGCAATGGTATGGCGGGAGTATGAATTGCGGTTTCAACATGATAAAGATAATGGGAGTGGATATGAAAAAATTTGCTTTTGTTCTGATTATGCTGCTGTTTGCGGCAAGTTCGTTTGCTAAGGCTGATGAGGCTGAAAAAGAAATATTTGCTCTGCCGACTCCGAAGTTTGATACGGGTAAGACGGTTTTGCAGGCGTTAAAAGACCGCCATTCAGTTAAAAGTTTTGATTCTTCTAAAAAGCTTAATAAAGAGCAACTGGCTTCTTTGTTATGGGCTGCCAACGGCGTTAACCGCGAGGCGGAAAAAAAGCGCACGGCTCCTTCCGCTCATAATACGCAGAATATTTCTCTTTATGTGATTTTGAAGGAAGGGATATATTTTTATGAGCCGTTTAAGCATGAATTGATATTGGTTAACAAAGGCGATTTTACCAAGCTTGCAGGCACGCAGGAATATGCGCATAATGCATCGGCAACGGTGGTGATGGCGGCAACATACGGCGGAATTGAAAACGAAGCCGAGGATAAAAAAATGGCGTTGATTAATGTCGGGTTTGTGGTTGAAAATATGTATCTTTTTGCATCATCTTTTGATTTGGCAACGGTTTGCAGAACAAGCATAGATAAAAAGGCTTTGGCCAAAGCTTTGAAGCTAAAAGCCAATCAGGAGGTTTTGATAGCGCAATCCGTCGGTTTTGAATTGGTAAAATAATGCGGTTTTTGGTTGTTTATTTGGTTTTGGCGCTAACTGGCTGCGCCGGTTCTTCAGAGGACCAGCAGTCTGTTCCCAAGGAATATGCGAGTTTTGTTAAGTCTTTGAAAAAAGACATGGTTAAGCGCGGCATTTCCAAGTCAACTGCGGAGAAGGTTTTTGCCAAAAACTATTATAAGGAAAAACCGGAAGTGGTGGCAATTGACCGCAAGCAGGCCGAGTTTGTTTTAAGTTCAACCGATTATGTTAACCGTGTGGTGACCAAGAAAAGGGTGCTTGACGGGCGAGCCAAATATAAAAAGCTTTATCCGCTGTTTAAGGATATGGAAAAGCAATATGGTGTGCAGTTTGCATATATTGTGGCATTTTGGGGAATTGAGACCAACTTCGGAGAGGATTTCGGCAAGTTTGAAGTGGTGGACGCTTTGGTGATGCTGAGTTATGACCAAAGACGCTCAAACTTCTTTAAGGAAGAGCTTTATCAGGCTTTAAAAATTATAGATAAATATGGCATTGAACAAGAGCAAATGCAGGGGTCATGGGCCGGAGCCATGGGGCATTTTCAGTTTATGCCTTCAACTTTCAACGCATATGCCGTGGACTTTGATAAGGACGGAAAAATCGATATTTGGCACTCTTTTCATGATGCTTCGGCTTCGGCTTCAAATTATCTTACCAAAATCGGCTGGGAAAAGAGCAGCGGCTGGGGCATGGCGGTTTCTCTGCCATGGAATTTTGATTATTCCGAGGCCAGCCGCGGCAATTTGAAAACGGTTGCAGAGTGGAGCAAGCTTGGAGTGAGAACGCTTAAGAACAACCCATTGCCGATAAAAGGAGATATGATGGCGGCGGTGATTGTGCCCGAGGGCAGGAACGAGGCCGCTTATCTGGTTTTGAACAATTTTAGGAAAATTATGGTTTGGAATCGGTCGGAAAATTATGCTCTGGCCGTGGGCATGCTGGCGGATTATATTCAATCAGATAAGCCTTATAAGCCGCTTAGACCACAATCTTCTCAGCGTTTGAAGAGTGAAGATGTGGTGAAGGTGCAGTCGTTTATTAATAAATTTTTTGGTGAAAAGCTGGAAGAAGACGGCAAGCTTGGAGCCAAAACCAAAGAAGCACTGAAAAAGGTGCAGAAAGAGGCTTTGATGCCTCAAGACGGCTATCCGGATTTCAGGATTTTGGAGAAAATTAATAATTATGATCCGGATGTTGGGTTTTCCGTGCCGGTTCAGCCGCATAAGTACAACCGCATAAGTATAGAAAATAGGTGACAAAGAGATTGCTTTTTTATACAATAGGTGAAAATTTTTGAGGAAACTGCGAATGAACTTGAAAAAAACAGTATTTATTTCCGTGATGCTGCTTGCCGGGTGTACAACCACAGTTGATCCGACTGCATCGCCATATTCACAGGCGGCGGCGATTAAGGGCACCGGCGGAACGTATAAGGTCGGCAAGCCGTATAAGGTTTTGGGGCAATATTATGAGCCGGAAGAAAATTACAGCTATTCCGAAACGGGCATTGCCTCCTGGTATGGCAAAGATTTTCATGCCAAAAAGACCGCCAACGGCGAAGATTATGACATGAACACCTTAACCGCTGCGCACCGCACGCTGCCTCTGCCTTCAATTGTTAAGGTTACAAATTTGGAAAACGGACGCTCTTTGGTTTTAAGGGTTAATGACCGCGGGCCTTTTGCCAAAAACCGCATTATTGATATTTCCAAACGCGGATCTCAGCTTTTGGGCTTTCAGGAAAAAGGCACGGCCAAGGTCAGGGTGGATATTTTGGAAAAAGAAAGCCGCGAACTTAAAGCTGCACTTTTGGGCGAGCCGGTTGAAACAACCAAGACAGCCTATGCTTCCTCCGGAGCGGGCATTGATGAATCTGAGCGCAGATATTTAATCGGAGCCGGCCAAAACACCATGAACGGCAATATTTTTGTGCAGGCCGGAGCGTTTACACAGAAGGAATCTGCGCAGGGTTTGAGCGACCAGCTGCAGTCTGTTGGCAAGTCTCAGGTGGCAAGCGCCAGCGTTGACGGCAACAAGTTTTACAGGGTGAGGCTCGGGCCGTATACTCATATGGAAGAAGCCCAGGTGGCTTTGGCCAAAGTGAAGAGCTTTGGCGTTTATAATGCAAAAATTATTCATGATTGATCAGATTAATAAGAAGGAACTACAGGTAAAATGAAAAAAGCAATATTTGGTTTGTGTTTAAGCTTGCTGGCCGGCAAGGCGTTTGCGATTGAGACAACGGCAAGAAACGTGGTGTTGATGGACTTTACAACCGGCGAATGTTTGATGGCTAAAGACCACGAAAAGCCGGTGCCGCCGGCTTCCATGAGCAAGTTGATGACCGTTTATATGCTGTTTGATAAGCTTAAAACCGGAGCGGTTTCTTTTGACGATGAATTTTCGGTGAGCGAAAATGCCTGGCGCAAAGGCGGAGCGGCATCGGGCGGTTCCACCATGTTTTTGAAGATTAATTCCAACGTTAAGGTTGATGATTTGATTAAGGGAATTATCATTCAATCGGGCAATGATGCTTGTATTGCGGCAGCCGAAAACCTGGCCGGAAGTGAAGAAAACTTTGCCGAAGAGATGAACAAGGAAGCTAAAAAGCTAGGTCTTTTTAATTCGCACTTTGCCAACGCTACAGGCTTGCCGCACCCTGACCATAAGATGAGTGTTGAAGATTTGGCCAAGCTTTCAAAGATTATTATTGAAAGATTTCCGGAATATTATCATTTGTTTTCAGAAACATCTTTCACATATAACGGCATTAAGCAGGGCAACCGTAACCCGCTTTTGTATTCAATGGCCAATGCCGACGGTTTGAAAACCGGACACACCGAGGAGGCGGGGTTTTCGCTTACGGCTTCTGCCAAAAAAGGCAACCGCCGATTGATTTTGGTGATGACCGGAATGGAATCTAACAAGGAGCGCGGAGAGGAATCTTCAAAGGTTATGGGTTGGGGCTTTAGAGAATTTGACAATTATACCATGCTTAAAGCAGGTACTAAAGTGGCAACCGTTCCGGTGTTTATGGGTGAGGAAAAAGAGGTTAATTTGCTGCTTGCCGATGATATTGTTGCCACAGTGGAAAGAGCAAAGGCTTCAGCGGTGAAGATGACGGCGGTATATGAAAAGCCAATTAAGGCGCCGGTTAAAAAAGGAGATAAGCTTGGTTTGGTTCGGGTTGAACTGCCGCAGGGAAGAGTGATTGAGACTGATTTGGTGGCAGACAGAGACGTGGAAAAGCTTGGAATGTTTGGCAGAATGAGTGCGAATATTTCTTATATTTTATTTGGGGCGAACTAAATGGCTAAAGGCAGATTTATTACATTTGAAGGCGGAGAGGGAACGGGTAAAACCACCCAGATTAAACTTTTGAGCGAATATCTTGCCTCTAAAAACATTTCGGTGGTGCAAACCAGAGAGCCTGGCGGTACCGAGGTCGGCAAAGAAATCAGGAAGCTTCTGCTGGTTGGCGATGTTGATAAATTTGACCCGATTTCGGAAGCTCTTTTATATTATGCCGACAGAAGAGAGCATTTGCGCCAGAAGATTTTGCCGGCTTTGGAAGAGGGCAAGTGGGTGCTTTCAGACAGGTTTGCAGATTCCACCATGGCTTACCAATATTACGGGTATGATAAGAGAGTTCCTAAGCAGGTTTTGGAAGGCTTATATAAGATTGTGGCCGGAAAGTTTAAGCCTGATTTGACGGTTGTTTTGGATATTGACCCAAAGATTGGTTTAAGGCGTTCAATGCGCGAAGAAAACAAAGAAATTAGATTTGAGCAAAGAGATTTGGAGTTTCACAACAACCTGCGCCAGGGGTTTTTGGAGATTGCAGCCGCAGAGCCTGAGCGTTTTGTGGTTTTGGACGCCAATAAGAGCATTGAGGCTTTGCACAAGGATGTTGTGAAGGCGGTTGAGAAGAAAATGTTTAACAATAATATGGCAAGAGGTTTTGATACGCAAAATGGAAGAAGGTAGTCTTTTATCGCCAAGGTCAAATTCGTATCTTCTTGGGCACAAGACAGAAGAAGATTTTCTGCAAGCTGCGTTTGATAAAAACTCTTTGCACAGTTCGTGGTTAATTTCGGGTTTAAAAGGCATCGGCAAGGCAACTTTTGCTTATAAATTTGCTCGTTTTTTGCTAAAAGACGACGGCAAACTGGTTGCCCGCAATGCGCATCCGGATATGAAGGTTATTGAACGCGATTATACGGAAACGGATAAGAGAAAGATTATTAAGGCTATTAAAGAAGGCAGTAATATTGCCGATTTGGGAGATTTGAAACGCTCAAGTTTTATTAAGGTTGACGAAGTGCGCGCAATCGGCGATTTTCTTTCCAAAAAAGCCTCAAATGACGGTTACCGCGTGGTGTTGATTGACAGCATTGACGATATGAACGGCAGTTCTGCCAACGCGCTTTTGAAGATATTGGAAGAGCCGCCTTATAAGACTGTGATGCTTTTGATTTCTCATAACCCTGAAAAGTTGTTGCCGACCATTCGCTCGCGCTGCGCGAAGCTGAACTTGAAACCTTTAGAAGACGGTGAGGTGGCAAGCCTTATTCGCCGTTATCGGCCGGAGACATCTGAAGCAGATATTAAAAAAGTGGTTAAGCTTTGCGGAGGAAGTATCGGTAAAGCTTTGAATTATATTGATAATTCTGCTCTGGAGAATTATGATAAGCTTAATAAGATTATTGAGGCAGGCGGCAATTTTAAGCTGGCCGAATTATTTAATTTGTGCGATGAGGCCGCTAAAGATGAAGAACTTTATGCTCTGACTCAGGAGCTTGCTTTGAAGGCTTTGAATGAGAAGATGAAAAAAACCGGCAAGCCCGAAGAAACGGCGTCGGTCTGGGAGCAGGCCTTGTGTGTTTTTGATGATACTTTGCGCTTGAATATGGATAAGAAACAGGCGTTGTTTAATGTAATTAATTCTATTGCGAGGGTGTGAGAAGAGATGTTGGTTGATAGTCATTGTCATTTGGATATGAAAGATTTCAGCGATTTTGAGGAAATGTTGGAGAGAGCTCATGAGCGCGGCGTTAATTTGATGCTTAATGTCGGCAACAACATTGACGAGATGGAAGAGCAATTGGAGATTTCTAAAAAATATCCGTATATTTTTACGGCGGTGGGCGTGCATCCGCATAATGCGTCCAAATATAAGCATATTACGGCCAAAGACATTATGGAAAAGCTTGACAACAAAAAAATTGTGGCTATCGGCGAGACCGGTTTGGATTATTATTATAACTATTCTGCCAAAGAAGACCAAATTCGTTTGTTTATTGAGCACATTAAAGCGGCGCAGGAAACCGGGCTGCCGATTATTCTGCACGCCAGGGATGCCGATGATGATTTGATTAAGATTATGGGCGAGCAATATAAGATTAAGCCGTTTACGGGTGTGGTTCATTGCTTTTCCTCTTCTAAAAAACTGGCGGATTTTGCTTTGAAGATTGGGTTTTATATATCAGCCTCAGGCATTATTACGTTTAATAAGTCTAATGAGCTTCGAGAGATTTTTGCCAAGATTCCAAACGAGCGTCTTTTGATTGAGACCGATGCGCCGTTTTTGGCGCCGGTGCCTAAACGCGGCCGCAGAAACGAACCGGCCTTTGTGTTTTATGTGGCGGAGCGCCTGGCAGCGATTAAGGATTTGACCGTGCCGGAGCTGGCCAAAATTACCACGGATAATTTTTGCACTTTGTTCAGAAGGGCGGATAAGGGAAAGAAGCGGGTATGAAGAATAAGGTTATTATCTTAGGTTCAGGTGCGGCGCCCGGGGTTCCTTCTTTGTCCGACGGGTGGGGAGTTTGCGATCCTTATAATTCAAAAAATATTCGGATGAGAGCCGGAACTTATGTGGAATATAACGGCGCTAAAATTTTAATCGACACTTCTCCTGATTTGCGCATTCAATTGTTAAACCACGAGATTAGGGAACTTGATGCGGTGTTTTATACGCACGAGCATGCCGACCATTTGCACGGGATTGATGATTTGCGTGAGATTAACCGGGTGACGGGAAAAAGTTTGGATATTTATGCCAACTCCAGCACGATGAGGCTTATTAAAGACCGTTACGGATATTTGCTTTCCGATCCTTCAAAAACCGGCAAAGGGCACGCTTGTCCGAGCTTGATTCCGCATGTGGTGGAATCAGGAA
>JAVBOV010000073.1:0-10242 GCA_031550205.1 Alphaproteobacteria bacterium | reverse complement strand
TCATAAGTCACCACCGTATCGTTGACCGAATATCCGGCCAGAGTCAAAATCGCCGCCACCGTGGTCAGGTTAAAGTCAAGCTGAAAAAATGAAAGCAGACCGACCGTCACCACAATATCGTGGATTAAGCCGACCAAAGCGCCCACTGCAAAGTGCCACTCAAAGCGAATCCAGATATATAAGGAAATTCCCAAAATCGCAATTATCGAAGCCACAATGCCGTCCGTCTTAAGCTCATCTCCCACTTGCGGACCCACCAGTTCCACGCGGCGATACTCATAAGCCCCGCCCAAATCATGCTGAATTGCCTTAATTGCTTCGTTTTGCTGTTTTTCGTTCATGCCTTCGGCCTGCGCGCGAATCATCACCTCTGTGCCGTCCTTGCCGATTGCCTGCAAGGTAATGTCCTTAAGGCTGGAGCTTTTAAGCTGGCTGCGCAGCGCGTCCAAATCAACCGTTTGCGGAGATTTAATCTCAATTAAAATGCCTCCGGAAAAATCAATTCCGTAATTAAAACCGCGAACAGCTATTGAGCCGACGGCAAACACCATCATCAAAACAGATAAGGCATAAGTAAGCTTTCTCGGTTTCATAAAATCAATACTGGTATCTTTTGTAACCCAACTGAACAATTTCATCGTCATATTCCTTAAAGTGGTAATTTTGTAGGTTTAAATTTGTCAATCCAAGACATGATAATCACTCTGGTGACCGTTACCGAGGTGAACATGGATGTCGCAATGCCCACGGCCAGTGTCACGGCAAAGCCTCTGACCGGTCCGGTTCCGAAATAAAACAGCACAAAAGCCGCCACCAAAGTGGTAAGATTGGAGTCAATAATCGTGTTCCAGGCTTCTCTAAAACCGGCGTCGGCCGCATCGCGGATTGCCTTAAAGTTTTTCATTTCTTCGCGCATGCGCTCAAAAATCAGCACATTGGCATCAACCGCCATGCCGATGGTCAGGATAATGCCGGCAATGCCCGGTAAGGTTAGCGTTGCGCCCATAAAAGAAAGCACGCCCAACATCAAAAACAAGTTCATAAACACCGTAAAAGTGGTAAATATGCCGAACAATCCGTAGGCCAAAACCATAAACACCACCACGGCAACCAGACCGATAACCGAGGCCTTAACGCCCTCGTTAATAGAGTCGGCGCCCAAACCTGCGCCCACGGTGCGTTCTTCCAAAACCTCCAAAGGTGCGGGCAGTGCGCCGGAACGCAAAAGCATTGCCAGATTGTTGGCGCTTTTAATGTCAAACGAGCCTGAAATCTCTCCGCTGCCGCCTAAAATTGCGCCGTTAATCACCGGGGCTGAAATCACCACGTTGTCCAAAACAATCGCCAGTCTTTCTCCCACATTGTTTTGCGTAACTTCGCCAAACTTTTTGCCGCCGATAGAGTTAAACTTGAAAGAAACCACGGCGCCCTCGTCACTAAAGCGCGGCTGAGCGTCAACCAGATTTTCTCCGCCCACGGCCGGTTTGCGGTAAATTACATAATATTCGCCGCCTTCGCCCGGCACCAGCTTCGATTCCGGACTGATTTTGCCTCGGCGGGCGTCATTAACATTTGAGCGGCTGTCAACCAGATGAAAAGACATTTTGGCGGTTTTGCCGAGCAAAGTCTTAACATATTCGGGGTTTTGCAAACCCGGAAGCTGCACCACAATGCGGTCTGAACCTTGGCGCTGAATCACCGGTTCTTTGGTGCCCAGCTCGTCAATGCGGCGGCGCACAATCTCAATCGACTGGTCAACCACCTTAATCTTCATCTGGTTAATAGCCACGTCGGAATATTTAATCTCCAAAGTGCCGTCAGCCAGCTCATTAACCTCAATTCCGTCATCAAACTTTCTAAACAAACCTGAAGCCTGCACGCGCGAGCTTGCGCTTTCAATTTTAACCTCCACCGCTGTTCCGGTAGACTTCAAGTCTTGATAGCGGATTTTGTTTTCGCGCAAAACCTTGCGGGTTTCATCTTCAAAAGAGGCCATTCTTTCCGCCAAAACCTGATCGGTCTTCACCTCCAGCAAAAGATTTGAGCCGCCCTGCAAATCGAGCCCCAAATTAACCGGCTGCCACCATGAAGGAAGCTTGGTCTTGTCTGAAACAACATTCGGCACGGCAAAAAACATGCCGATTAGACAAACGGCAATAATTAAGCCGATTCTGGTTTTAGAAAGCTTATACATATCATTAACCCTTATTTTTTAGATTTAGAATTGTCATTAACCGGCTTGTCAACCACCAGTTCGCGAACGCTCAAACGGCTGATTCTAACCTTAACGCCGTCGGCAATTTCCACCAGCATATCCGGAGAACCTTCCACAGCTTCAACCACTTTGCCATAAATTCCGCCGCCGGTCACAATCTTGTCGCCTTTTTTAACGGCTTTGAGCATGGCTTCATGCATCTTAATCTTTTTTTGCTGCGGACGAATTAGCAAAATATAAAAAATCGCAATAATAAACCCAATCTGAATGGCAATGCTGCCAAAAGATTCGCCCCCTGCCGCCGCCGCAGTCTGAGCCCAAGCCTCACTAATAAACATATCTTTCTCCCTTTCTTCTCCTGTCATTGCGAGCGAAGCGTCGCAATCTCGGCAAATTCATTTAAATTAGCCACAATATACACCAATCTTATATTATCTCAACATAAAAATTCGAAAAAACCACCATTCTCGTCATTGCGAGCGGGCTCTCAATCCCAAACAACCCCTTTTTCGTCATTGCGAGCGGGCTCGAGCCCCGAAGCAATCCATAATAAACCAGACAAATGTCTGGTTTATTTACATATAGCCTTTTTCCAAGCTGGATTGCTTCGCTTTCGCTCGCAATGACGTTTACGATTCCTGTAACAAAACTTTAACATTAAAACCCTTGAAACTCTTGTGTGTGTGGTATCCTGAAAGGGTAATTAAGGAAAATTATCATATAAAATTATCAATATTTATTAACATTAAAAACTAAACATTATGACTTGGATTATCTTTTACTCATGCTTTTTGCTGTATTTTGTGGTTTATTCAGTAGTTATGGCAAAAAAAGGCCGCATTGGCTGGGTTGTTTTTGGAGTTGTTTTTGTTATTTTTGAAATTGTTTGTATTTCTTGGCAAGTTTCAAAATTAACTTTAGAAAAACACGAACAAACCACAGTAGTTACCAGTATGTATCCTGCTGAAGAAGGAGTTGACATTTATGTTCAATTCAGCGGGGAAGTGGTAACAGCCGAAAAAAACATTGAGGTGCAAATGACAACGGTTGGTGATACCATTGTAATTAACGGTAAAAATCAATTTGTTAGAAATCTTTCGCTTGAAAAACGTGCCAAAAACCAATTTGCACAATAATCAAGCAAGCTAAAGAAAAAAAACGGGAGAGGCCAAAAGCCTCCCCGTTTTTTTTGTTTATCATCTGCCGTAATCACGTCATTCTGAGTGAAACGAAGAATCCATGGATCCTTCACTGCGTTCAGGATGACGTGTTTTTCACTCCACTTAAGGCAAATACGCCAGCGGGTTATAAGCCTTTTTGCCCGCTCTGGTCTCAAAATGCAGCTGCGGCTCATTAACCCCGCCGCTGGTGCCGACCGAGGAAATCTTCTCGCCTTTTCCCACTCTCTGGCCTTTTTTCACAAAAAACTTGTCATTGTGCGCATAAGCCGTCACCCAGCCGTCATCATGCTTAATCAAAATAAGGTTGCCAAAGCCCTTAAGCTCGTTTCCGGCATAAGCCACCGTGCCTTTATCTGCCGCCAAAACGTTGGCGTTTTTCGGAGCCCTGATGTTAATGCCGTCATTGTTACGTCCCTTGGCAATTACGCCGAACTTTGAAATAACCGCGCCCTTAACCGGCCAAGAAAACTTGTCTTTACGATATTTGCTGACCTGAACCTCTTTATAGGTGTTGCTTTTTGGCGCAGAATAAGAAGAACCGCTTGGCGCGGAACTTGCTGCCGCATAAGAACCGGAACTGCTCACGCTGCCCGGAAGCGCCAGCCTTTGCCCAATGCTCAAAGTGTACGGCGGCCTGATATTATTGGTACGGCTAAGCGAGGTCACATCCACATTATATCGCTTGGAAATATTGTAAAGCGTATCGCCCTTTGCCACAATGTGTGTTTTGGCATTCGGCATTCTAAGCGTCTGGCCGATTCGCAGGGCATAAGGCGGTCTGAGGTTGTTTGCCTCAATCATATCGCGCAAAGGCACATTATATTTTTTGGAAAGACTGTAAAGCGTATCGCCCTTAATCACCGTCACTTGGTTCGGATTTCCGCCCCACAAATAGCCCGAAGTATCGGAAAACCAAGAACAGCCTCCGATTGCAAGGAAGAATATAAGAATTAGAACCTTTTTCATATTGCCGATTCTAAATCAATTTGCTTAACATTTAGTTATTGCATTTTTGGTTTAAAAACCCTAATTTAGGCGCATGAATAAAACATTCCCCCTCTCCCCTTGCGGGAGAGGGTTGGGGTGAGGGGTAACTTTGTGAAGAACACAAAAGTAGACATATTTGATTCATCTGGCGATAAATATAAGTATGGATTTATCACCGAGATTGAAACCGAAACCGCACCCGTTGGGCTGAATGCGGACATTATCCGTTTAATCTCTTCTAAAAAAAACGAGCCCGAATGGCTGCTTAATTTCCGCCTTAAAGCCTTTGAGCATTGGAGAACCATGGAAGAGCCGACCTGGGCCAAAGTGGTTTATGAAAAAATAAATTACCAAGACCTTTCCTATTATTCCGCTCCCAAGCAAAAAATTGCTCCCAAATCTTTAGACGAGGTTGACCCGGAACTCCTTGAAACCTACAAAAAACTGGGAATTCCCTTAAAAGAGCAAGAAATTCTGGCCGGCGTCGTCGCGGTGGACGCGGTTTTTGACAGTGTCTCTGTTGCCACCACCTATAAAGCCAAGCTTGCTGAACAGGGCGTTATCTTCGGCTCAATCTCCGAGGCCGTTCAAAACCACCCCGAGCTGATAAAAAGATATCTGGGCTCGGTTGTGCCGCATACCGACAACTTTTTTGCCTGCTTAAACTCCGCCGTGTTTACCGACGGCTCGTTTGTATATATCCCCAAAGGCGTCAAATGCCCTATGGAGCTTTCCACCTATTTCCGCATCAACGCCCAAAACACCGGCCAGTTTGAAAGAACTCTCATCATCGCCGAAGAGGGCAGCTATGTCTCATATCTTGAAGGCTGCACCGCCCCCATGCGCGATGAAAACCAACTCCACGCCGCCATTGTAGAAATTGTGCTAATGGACAACGCCGAGGTCAAATATTCCACCGTGCAAAACTGGTACCCCGGAGACAAAGAAGGCAAGGGCGGAGTTTATAACTTTGTAACCAAACGCGCCGCCTGCCGCGGCAAAAACTCCAAAGTTTCCTGGACGCAGGTTGAAACCGGCTCCGCCGTCACCTGGAAATATCCCAGCTGCATTCTTCAGGGCGACAATTCCATCGGCGAGTTTTATTCGGTAGCCATCACCAATAACCACCAACAAGCAGATACCGGAACAAAGATGATTCACATCGGCCAAAACACCAGTTCCAAAATCATCTCCAAAGGCATTTCCGCCGGTTTTTCCAACCAAACCTATCGCGGCTTGGTCAAAATGTCTAAGGGCGCCCAAAATGCCCGCAATTTTTCCCAATGCGACAGTTTGCTGATTGGCAATAAATGCGGCTCGCACACTGTGCCATACATTGAAAGCTCAAACTCCACCGCCATTGTTGAGCACGAGGCCACCACTTCCAAGATTAGCGACGAGCAAATGTTTTATTGCCGCCAAAGAGGCATAGATGCTGAAAACGCGGTGGGACTAATCGTCAACGGCTTCTGCAAAGAAGTAATGCAGCACTTACCGTTAGAATTCGCCATTGAAGCCGGAAAACTAATCAACATAAGCCTGGAAGGAAGCGTCGGATAGCCTTTATCCTCCCTCCCCCTTGATGGGGGAGGGTTGGGGTGGGGGTGTAAAAACAAGGAAATAAAATGAACAAACTATTAGAAATTAAAAATCTCCATGCCAAAGTCGGTGACAAAGAAATCATCAAAGGCTTTAACCTCACCGTTAATGAAGGTGAAATTCACGCCGTCATGGGACCCAACGGCGCCGGCAAATCAACCCTTTCATACGTCTTAACCGGCAAACCCGGATATGAGGTAACTCAAGGCGAAATCTTCTTCAAAGGCAAAAACCTTTTGGAAATGAGCATTGAGGAACGTGCCCGCGAAGGCCTGTTCTTGTGCATGCAATACCCCACCGAAATTCCCGGCGTTAACATTTCCGCCTTTTTAAAAAATTCTCTCAACAGCATCAGAAAACACAAAGGCGAACCTGAGCTTGACCTGCCCAGCTTTGCCAAAGAATTAAAAATTGAAGGCCAAAAGCTGGGACTTAATACCGAGATGATAAAACGTTTTGTAAATGTCGGTTTTTCCGGCGGCGAAAAAAAGCGTTTGGAAACTTTGCAAATGGCCGTTTTAAAACCCGATTTTGCCATTTTGGATGAAGCCGATTCTGGGTTGGATATCGACGCCCTTAAGGTGGTTTCAGAAGGTGTCAACGCCTTGCGTGACGGCAAACGCTCCATGCTGGTAATAACGCACTATCAACGTTTGTTGAACTACATTGTGCCGGACTACGTGCACATTTTTGCCGATGGCAAAATTGTCAAATCCGGAGATAAAAATCTGGCCATAGAGCTGGAAGAAAACGGTTATGAAGGAATTCTCGGCTAATGGTTTTAATCGGTGAAAACATTGCTTGGCTAAAAGAACTGCGCGAAACCGCCCGCAAGCATTTCTCTTTGCCCGCCCAAAAAACAGAAGCCTTCAAATATCTGGACGTCTCAAAGTTAGACATAGAAAATTATATTCCACAATCAAAAATCCAAAATCTAAAATCTAAAATCAACAGCCCCAAGGGCTATATCATCGCCTTCACCAACGGCATCTTCAACCCTCATCAATCTCATCTGCCTGAAGAAATTGAGGCCGTTCCGTTAATTGAAAAATTTATTGAAGAAACCTGCAATTGCAATTCTTCCTCCTTCCCCCTTGATGGGGGAAGGCCGGGATGGGGCTGTCAAATCAACACCCATATCAACATAAACCAATATCCCTTTGCTGCTCTAAACACCGCCTATTTGCAGGAAGGCGTTTTCATCAATATCGACCGCAATTTAGACAAGCCGCTGGTCATTGTTTATCAAAACAATACAGAAGAAAAAACGCTCTGCACCACCCGCAACATAATCTCTCTTGATGTCGGCGTGCACGCTGAAATTTTGGAGATTTTTGCAGGCTCCGGCAATCATTTAACCAACCATGTGAACGAAATTTTTCTAAAACCAAAATCCAAACTAAACCATTATAAACTTCTCTCGGAACAGGCTAAGCACATTGCTCTTTCTGCGGTTAACGTTGAAACTGATGCTGCTTATAACCAAGTGGCTTTCCTAAACGGAGATGTTTTCACCAGAGATGAAACCAACGTCCGCCTGGCTGAAAGCGAAGCTGCAGCTAACATTTATAAAGCTTATTTCCGCGGCAGCATTGTTTCAAACATAGAGCATTTGGCGCCAAACACCAACTCAGATCAATTGACAAAATGCGTGGCGGAAGGCAAAGTCAAAGCCTCTTTTCAGGGCAAAATCAGCGTTGCAAGAGATGCTCAAAAAATCTCCGGCTACATGCTGCACAACGCTTTGTTGTTGAGCGATGATGCTGAAGTAAACTGCAAGCCGGAACTTGAAATTTTTGCCGATGATGTTAAATGTTCTCACGGCGCAACCGTCGGCAGCCTGGATAAAAACCAATTGTTCTACCTGCAATCGCGCGGCATATCTGAGGCAGACGCTAAAAAACTTTTAACCAAAGCCTATTTAAACGAGATACTTGAAAAAATTGAAAACGAAGAGATAAAAGAATGGTTTATACAAAGCTCGTCATCCTATCCCCCTCTTTCGTCATCCTGAGCAAAGCGAAGGATCCATAATGGCTTCATACATATACATTCTGGCAAGTAAAAAATATGGAACCCTATACACCGGTGTAACTACAGACTTGGTAAAAAGGATTTGGGAACACAAAGAAGGGATTATTGAGGGTTTTACAAAAAGATATGGCATAAAAACTCTTGTTTACTACGAAGTTTTTGATGATATAAATAATGCGATAAAAAGAGAAAAAGAAATAAAAGGCTGGCTTAGAGTTAAAAAAATACAACTAATAGAAAATGTTAATAAAAGTTGGTTGGATTTATATGGTGAAATAATAAAATAAGCGTCGTGCATGGTAGATTCTTCACTACGTTCAGAATGACGCGAGGATAAAAGAATGGTTTATGATATTGCAAAAATAAGAAAAGACTTTCCGGTTTTAGGTGAACTTGTCAACAACAGGCGCAACTGCTTTTTGGATTCGGCTGCGTCTTCGCAAAAGCCGCAAAGCGTCATCAACAAAATGGTTGATGCATATACCAAATATTATTCAAACGTGCACCGCGGCTCATATCATTTGTCCGAGGTCATAACCTTGGAATATGAAAATGCCCGCGAAGCCGTGCAAAATTTTATCTCAGCCCGCAAGGCAGGTGAAATTATCTTCACCCGCAGCGCCACCGAAAGCATTAACCTGGTAATGTCAACCTGGGGCAGAGCCAACATCAAAGAAAACGACGCAATCTTAATCTCCAACGCTGAACATCATTCCAACCTTGTTCCCTGGCAGGTTTTAAGAGATGAGAAAAAAGCCGAGCTTCATATTTTCAACCTCATTGGCGAAGGTGTTTTTTCCATGGAGGAATTTGAAAAACACCTGACTCCTCAAACCAAACTGGTGGCCGTAACCGCCATGAGTAACGTCTTGGGCACGGTTCTGCCGATTAAGGATATCATTGAAAAAGCCCATAAAGCCGGAGCCAAAGTTCTGATAGACGCTGCCCAATATTGTGTGCACCACCAGATAGACGTTCAGTATTTAGATTGCGATTTTCTGGTTTTCTCCGGCCACAAATTATATGGTCCAACCGGAGTCGGCGTTTTATATGCCAAAGAAGAAATCTTAAAAGACATGCCTCCATACCAATATGGCGGAGAAATGGTCGGCAAAGTTACCTACGCCCACACCACCTATGCTGAAGCTCCGGCCAAGTTTGAGGCTGGCACTCCTGCCGCTGTTGAGGCCATAGGTCTTGGCGAAGCCGTCAGATACATTCAAAAAATCGGCTTTGAAAATATTGAAAATCATGAAAGAGAAATTTCCGAATATGCCCGCAAATCCTTAGAGCAAATCAAAGGCCTGCACTTCATCGGCGGCCATAACGGCATTTTTTCTTTTGCCCTGGATAATATCCACCCGCAGGACTTGGCTTTTATTCTGGACAAGGAAGGCGTCAGCATCCGTACCGGCCACCATTGCGCCGAACCGCTGGTCAACCGCTACGGCTTCAGCTCTGTAGCCAGAGCCTCCATCGGCTTATATACCGATAAAGAAGATATCGACCAACTTATTTCAGCCATTAAGAAAGCTCAGGATTTTTTCAAAAAAGATGAACTTATTCCTGCCGGTTTCACAGCCAAAGCTAAAGGCATTTTCAATGGCAAAACAGCAGACAAAGAAGAAATTATCAAAGCCTTAAAAACTGTTTCCGACCCGGAAATAAATCTTAACATTTATGATTTGGGCTTGGTTTACAACATTGATATCAAAGATAACGGCAATATATTTATAGACATGACCCTAACCAGCCCCATGTGCCCGGTAGCCGGCATTTTGCCGCAGCAGGCCGCCCACGCCGTTGCCGCTGTTGAAGGCGCAAACGAGGTTGAGGTCAAAATTGTCTGGGAGCCGGCCTGGAGCATCGACCGCCTAAGCGAAGACGCCAAAATCATGCTGGAAATGTTGTAAACCTATTTCCTCCCTCTCCCCTTGTGGGAGAGGGTCGGGGTGAGGGGGAAAAATGACCATAGAAGAAATTTTAGAAAACTTTGAATTTTTAGACAGCTGGGAAGATAAATATCGCTACATAATCGAACTTGGCTCCAAGCTCGACCCCCTAAGCCCCAAATATAAAACCGACGAATGGAAAGTAGAGGGCTGCACCTCTCAGGTTTGGCTGGTTCCGGAGCTTGAGCACGGCCGCTTAAGTTTCAAAGGTGACAGCGATGCTTTAATTGTCAAAGGTTTAATCGCCATTGTTTTTGCCGTTTTTTCAAATAAA
>JAVBOV010000023.1:0-5745 GCA_031550205.1 Alphaproteobacteria bacterium | reverse complement strand
AGGCTTTGGCCTTCGGTATATTCGGCGTCATTAAGGCCGTATTCCTCGGCGTTTAAGAAGGCGTCGTGGTCTTCACCGATGTTTACCATGTAACCGATTTTGCCGTTGGCCAGCTCCAGTTTTTTGACAATTTTGCCAAGATAAATGTTGCCTTCCTGCACGCCGCCGGCGTTGGAAATATCTACTTCTTTAAGCTCACCGCCGCCCATTAAGGCAATTCTGGTTTGGTTGTTTTTGGTTTCATAAATTATGGTATCTATCATTTCACACCTGCTCCGTTTAACATATTTTTGGCCTCATATAAGGGAAGCCCCACCACGCCCGAATAAGAACCGATAATTTTTTTTGCCAGCCCGCCTAAAAGCCCTTCTATTCTGTAGCCTGCGCAGCCTACCCATTCTTGGCTTGCAACATAGTCTTTAATTTCTTTTTCAGAAAGTTTTTTCATCACCACTCTGGTGGAAACGCATTTGACAGATATTTTGCCGTCAGCGCCGATGACGCAAACACCGCTTAAAACACGGTGAGTTTTGCCGGAAAGCAAGCGCATTACTTTTTCCTGCTCGGCATCATTTTGAGCCTTTTGGACGATTTTGGCGCCAATCACAATTACCGTGTCGGCAGCCAAAATAGCTTGGCCTTTGTTTTTGGCTGCAACCGCCATGGCTTTTTCTGATGCAATACGTTTGACATAGGCCGTGGCTTTTTCTTTTTTTAAGGGGGTTTCATCTATGTCGGCACTGATAATTGTCTGCGGCTCATAACCGATTTGAGCAAGCAAAGCTCTCCGCTGAGGAGAGCCTGATGCCAATATAAAACCTTTCGTTTCAGACATAAAAACACCTTATGATTTTGTGTTGCTGTGCAACCTGTTCGTGGATCCCGGATATGGCAAGTCCGGTGGGGCTTGCCTTCCGGGATGACAGGAATTGGGCCGGAGAGCCTGATGCCAATATAAAGCTTTTTTTTTCAGACATAAAAACACCTTATGGTTGAAGAGGAGATCCTGAAACAAGTTCAGGATGACGACGGTGGTGTTCAGGATGACGAGGAGACGAGGACAAAGTTTATGCCTCGTCGTCGTAGGTTTTTTCCATTCTCTCGTGGCGTTCCTGAGCCTCAATCGACAAGGTGGCAACCGGTCTGGCTTCCAAGCGGTCAATGCCGATGGGTTCGCCGGTTTCTTCGCAAAAACCATAAACGCCCTCTTCAATGCGGTGCAGAGCTTCATTAATCTTATTAATCAGCTTGCGGAGACGGTCTTTGGTTCTTAGATCCAAGGCCTTGTCTGCTTCTAAAGATGCGCGGTCAATCTGGTCGGGCTGGTTTAAGCCGCCTTGGCGCAATTCTTCAATGGTTTCTTGAGACTGGTCAAGCAGAGACTTTTTCCAGTTATTAAGCTTTTGGCGAAAATACTCCACCTGCATTTCATTCATATATTTTTCTTTTGAGGTCGGTTTGTAATCCGGAGGTAATATAATAGGGGTATCCATCTGCACATTCCTTAATAAATAACCAAAATTTAAGATTTTAGATTTTGGATTTTAGATTATTGATACAATGTTTTAGGAAGATATAGATTTAATAAAAAAATTCAAGCAAAAAGTGAGACTTATCTGGTCAATTTTGCAATCTCGACTTCTACCCTTAATTCTATTTCTTCAATAATCTCTTGTAAGCGGGCGTCTTCAGTGCGAAATTTTTTGTCTTTGACAAAGCGGGAGATTTCAATCAGGCGTTCTTTGGAGATTTCTCCAAACAAAAGGCCGTCTCTGATTTCTTCAAGTTTTTGCAGCAGGCTGGAGCCGCGCTTAACCAGTTGCTTTTTTATTTCTTTTTCTTCTTCAGAACCGACCATTTGGGTGGAGAGAATCGCGTCAGTAACGGAAACGCCTGCGGCGCCGGATACACCTTGGGCTTTTGGCGCTGAAACATTGTTTAGATATGAGGCAAAGCTGGCGCCGGAGCCCGAGCCGCGGCTGAGTTTGCCGGAGCTTGAGGTTTCTTTGGATTTGTTGATGTCGCCTACTTTTATCAAGTTATGCTCCTAATAAAAGACCCAGGTTAAGGTGTTGTTGCCGTCTATGCATTTTTCTGCCGCAATAATGGTGGTAACCGGAAGGTCTTTGGTTTCAGATGTAAGCACCTTAAACTCTTTCCACTGATAATTTGTGCCGTTGATTTTTAGAAGAACCATGGTTGAAGATGAGCTGATATTCATCCAACCGATGGTGGCTAAGGCATTGCAGGCGGGTTGGTTGAGGTCTTTGTAAACAATCTGCAGGCCGTCTCCGGAAACCTTATAAGTATAAGGGGTGATTTCTATGTCCTTGCCAAAAATATGCTTGGGAACGCCTGATTTCCACTTAACGTCATGAGGCAGAATGTTTTCATTTTGAAGAAGAGTGTTGGTAACCTTGCTGTAGCTGCCGTCTGCCGCAAAACGGTCTTGAACCGCTTTTCTGATATCCTGCAACTGCTGAACCCCGCGGGACACGGTATATTTATTATGCATGGTGCCGATGATTTTTAAGACTCCGGCACTGATGACGCCGATGACGGCGATGACACCCAGCATTTCTATCATCGAGCGGCCGATTTGATTGTTTTTTAACATAGAATACACCTTCTAGGGTTGTTAGAGCATTTATTAATCAGACAGCACAGATTCGGATGAGATTGCCGCGTCGCTGACGCTCCTCGCAATGACATTGTTAACTTTATTGCTTGATTTTAATATCATTTTGCCGATTTAACAACGTTTTTATTACACATTTGTAATAAAAATTGTAATTTTTCCTTTGATTTTTAAGTTTTTATGGCTATATTATTCACATAGTCTTATTCTTAAAGACCTGGGACGTGAAGTATTTTAACTTTAACTTACAAAAAAGGAAGCATAACATGAAAAAAACTATTGGCGCTTTGATGGTAGCTGTATCTGCAGTTGCCCTCTCCAACACCGCATCTGCTTTGGAATATAATCCATATGTCGGTTTGGACTATTCTTATTCAATTGCAAACACCGAAAACTCCGGAGGTTTAAAACCTCAGTATAATGCTGCCGCTGTCAGCGTAGGTACAACTTTCAACAAATATTTCGGTACTGAAGTTTTCTACCAAATGTCAGATACTTCCAAGAAGAACGACAAAACCGGAACCTTGGACTGGGTTAAATCTTCTTTTGAAGCATATGGTTTGGATATGGTTGGAACTCTGCCTTTGGGCTGCGACCAAAAATGGGCTCTTTTGGGTACTGCCGGTCTTGGCGAATATACCCTGACAGCTAAAGCCAACGGCGTAAAAGCCGATGATGATCACGGTCTTGGATATCGCTGGGGCTTAGGCGCTCAATATGACATTGACGCCAAATGGGCTGTGCGCGGTCTGGTTCGTTATGTGAACTTTGACGGACTTGAAGACGTTGACCATATGGTTGAGTATGTTGCCGGCGTTAGATATTCTTTCTAACTCTTGCAAATGCTGCAATATCGGGAAGCCTTCGGGCTTCCCTTTTTTTGGAAAAACCATGGAAAAATTTGATGCAATTATAATCGGAGCAGGCGCATCGGGAATGATGTGCGCAATTGCCGCCTCGAAAAAAGGGGCAAAGGTATTGCTGCTTGAACACAATGACAGGCCGTTGAAAAAAGTTGAGATTTCAGGCGGCGGAAAATGCAATTTTTCAAACTCTGAAATCAGCAATGAAAATTATGTCTCGCAGAATGAAAAATTTTGTATTTCAGCCTTAAAACAATTTGCTTCCAAAGACTTTATCAAAATTTTGGAAAAGCACTGCGTGAAATGGGAAGAAAGAGAAAAAAAGCGCTTATATGCTTTGCACGCCGCAGATGTTATTGATGTCTTATCGGCTGAGGCACAAAATGTGCGAATCGAGTGTAAGACCGAAATTGAAAAGATTGTCAAAACCGAAAACGGGTTTGCGGTCAATGACGCTTATGTTGCTCCTAATTTGGTTGTTGCCACGGGCGGAATTTCTTTTCCACAAATTGGAGCCTCTGATTTGGGGTATAAGATTGCCAAACAATTCGGTTTGAAAATTGTTCCTTATAAGCCGGCTTTAGCACCGTTTGTTTTAAGCGAAGATGTTTTGCAAAAAACCAAAAAATTGCAGGGAATTGCCCTTGAAGCCGAGATAAGAGGCAAAAATTTTTTGATAAGAGACGATTTGCTGTTTACCCATTTCGGGCTTTCAGGATGGGCGGCTTTGCAGGCATCTTTATATTGGCACAAAGGCGAAGAAATGTCGGTTAATCTGCTGCCGCAAAAAAATATTTATGCGGAGCTGGTTGAGGCCAGAGAATCGGGTGCTAACAAGAAAATCCGCACTGTTTTGGAAAAATTTATGCCGGCAAAGCTGGCTGATTTTGCCGTGCAGGAAGAAGACAAATTTGTTAAAGACGCTTCCAACAAGCTTCTTAAAAAAATTGCAGAAAAAATTAATTGCTGGAAAATTGCACCGACCGGAACACAAGGAGCCAAACAAGCTTTTGCAACAACGGGCGGGGTTGATGTTAATGAAATATCTTCCAAAACTTTTGAATGCAAAAAAGTGCCGGGTTTGTTTTTTGCGGGCGAGGTTTTGGATGTGACTGGACAATGCGGCGGATATAATTTACAATGGGCATGGTCATCCGGCGCAACTGCCGGCAATTATATTGGAGGAAACTTAAAATGAAAAAAGCTTTGTTGGGAACAATGGCTTTGGTCTTGATCATTTTAGGATATATTTATCTTTTGCCAAAGCCTGAAAAAGTGATTTCTTCAGAAACCCTTGAACCCGGAGAAATCGTGGTGATTAAGCCGGTTTTTGATGTTAAAATTCCAAACCACTTCATAGAGTATGATAAAGTATCCGTGAGCAAAACATGCCAAATGGAAGACGATATGCTTTGCGCTATTGATTTGATGGTGAAATGCACCGTAGACCCTACTCAGTCATGGTGCGATAAGTCAAAGATGCCGCGTTTTGTGTTCATGGAAGACGAAAGCCTGGGACGCCCAAGCAGAATTATTCTGAAAGTGGATAAAATCAGCCCGATTGACTTGAACAGCGTTGAGGTCTTTACCGAAAGCAAGTGCAACGGCCAATGGTTCGACCTATGCGAGGGTAAAGTGATTTATGTTTTGCGCAAAAAGAACAACGTCTGGACGGTTAAAGACGTTTATGCCATGGAATAGCTCAAAAACCGCAAATTTTAATTGAACATAAACTTCTTTATGATAAAAATCTCCGTGGAGTTATACAAACGGAGAAAAAGGTGTTTAAAAATAAAAAAGTTATTATCTGGGACTTGGATAATACATTATACAGGGTGACGCCGGAGTTCGGCCATATGCTTGACATATTGATGGCGCAGGTGGGCATAGATTTGGGAGCAAAGCTCAGTCTTGAAAAGGCTTTGGAAACGGTTAAAGAATCTTTTTCATGCCACCGCGACGGCGGGCAGATTTTTTATGATCATCATGGAGTTGAGATTAAAAAATTTTACGACACTTATCATAAGCGAGTTCCGTTTGAGTTTATTAAACCTTATAAAAATTTTGCAGAAAAAGTAAAGCTTCTGCCGTTTGAGCAGTATGTTTTTACCTACAGCAGCAGAGAGCTGGCTGAAAAGATTTTAAAACAAATCGGGCTATATGAGTTTTTTAAAGGACGCTTTTATTCGGTTGAGGATTTCGGCGAATTTTCCAAGAATAAAAGCTGTGAGGTTTATGTTAAAC
>JAVBOV010000047.1:0-41626 GCA_031550205.1 Alphaproteobacteria bacterium | reverse complement strand
ATTTTGGTTTTGAAGCCGCCTTCTTTTAATGATTTAAATACGGTGTTCATGGCAAGCTTGATAACGTCTGCGGCACAGCCTTGGATGGGGGCGTTGATGGCGGCGCGCTCGGCAAAATTGGCTATTCTTTTGTTGCGGTCATTAATTCCGCCGACGGCAATTTTGCGGCCAAACGGGGTTAAAACATAGCCGTGTTTGCGGGCAAAAGAGATGGTTTCTTCCATATATTTTTTAATTTCCGGAAGCTCTTTGAAATAGTTGTCAATATAAACCTTGGCGGCATCGGGAGTGATGCCGAGTTGCCGCGCCAAGCCATATTGCGAGATGCCGTAAACGATGCCGAAGTTGATGGCCTTGGCATCGCGGCGCTTGTCGGAATCTATTTTTTCGGGCGGAATACCGAAGACTTTGGAAGCGGTGGCGGTGTGAATATCTATGCCATTGGCAAAGGCTTCTCTTAAGCCTTTAACATCGGCAATGCTGGCCAGCAGGCGGAGTTCCACCTGAGAATAATCTGCCGCAATCAGCTTACAGCCTTCTTTGGCAACAAAGCATTTGCGGATTTTTTTGCCGTCTTCGCTGCGGATGGGAATGTTTTGCAGGTTTGGGTTTGAAGAAGCCAGGCGGCCGGTGTTGACCACAATTTGATTATAGTTGGTGTGCACGCGGTCGTCTTTATCCAAGATTTCAAGTAGAGCATCGGTATAGGTGGATTTTAATTTGGCAAACCCGCGCCATTCTAAAATCTTTCGAGGCAGGGCATGCTCTTCGGCCATTTCTTCCAGGACATCAGCACCGGTTTGGAAATTTCCGCCGGCGGTTTTTTTGCCTTTTAAGCCAAGTTTGGTGTGCAAGATTTCACCGATTTGCTTGGGAGAGCCAAGGTTAAATTCCACTCCGGCCAAGGAATAAACTTCCTGCTCAATGTCTTTTAATTTTGCTTCAAAATCGAGGCTTAAGTGCTTTAGAGATTTTGCGTCTACTTTAATTCCGTTATTCTCCATTTCTTTTAAAATCGAAATTAACGGGCGGTCGATATGCTCGTAAACCGCAACTTTTTTTTCAGCCAGAAGGCGCGGCTTTAAAACGTTGTATAAACGCAAGGTAACATCTGCATCTTCAGCGGCATAATCAAGAGCTTTGTCAAGCTCCACTTCGGCAAAAGAAATTTGGTTTTTGCCGCTGCCACAGACTTCTTCATATTTTATGGTTTTATAATCTAAGAACAATGCAGCAAGCTCGTCTAAGCTATGACCATGTTCGGAGCTGTCTAAGACATTGGACATGACCGAGGTATCGTCTATGGGGAAAATATCTATGTCTTCATTGAAAATTTTGGAAATGAAGTGCATGTCAAATTTGATGTTGTGGCCGATTTTTAAGATGGAACGGCTGATGAGCAAGGGTTTTAAGTGTTTGGCGACAATGGCGACGGGCAACTGTTTGATGGGTTTTGAAGAAGAGAACAGATCATCTCCGCCGCGGGATTTGTGCTTTAAGGGAATGTAACAGGCCTCGCCGGGAACGGTTGAAAGAGAGATGCCGACAATGTCGTCAAACTGCGGATTGAGGCCGGTGGTTTCAGTGTCAAAAACAAAAAAACGGGCTTGTTTTATTTTTTCTGCCCAAGCAACGAGTTGGTTTTCTTCTTGGATTAAGGTGTAGGATTTTGATGAGATTGCTGACCCATCCCGGCCTCCCCTTTCAAGGGGAGGAGTTTCAGAGCATTGCTCTTTGAGCCATTTTTCGACACGAGGTTTGAGGCTTTTGAAATCGTATTTTTCAACAAATTTATTTAACTTTTCAGCATCGGGCAGGCGGCAGGAGATTTTGGAAAAATCTTCTGAAATCGGGGCGTCGGTTTTTAAGCTTACCAGTTCCATGGAGATTTTGGCTTTGTCGATGTTTTCTAAAATGGTTTCGCGTCTTTTGTTTTGGGTTATTTCTGAGGCGCGGTTTAAAACTTCTGCAAAAGAGCCAAATTGATTAACCAAATCAGCCGCGGTTTTAATGCCGATGCCGGGAATGCCGGGGATGTTGTCGGAATTATCTCCGGCCAAGGCCTGAACGTCTTTAACCTGCTCAGGATAAACGCCGAATTTTTCTCTGACATCCTCTCGGGTGTAATGCTTATCTTTCATCGGGTCATAGATTTCTATGCCGTCGCTCATCAGCTGCATCAGGTCTTTATCAGCGGAAACAATGGTTACATCAAAGCCCTTTTCTTTGGCCTTATGCGCATAAGTAGCAATTAAATCGTCAGCCTCAAAGCCTTCCATTTCAAGATAATTCAAATTCAGACTGTCCACCGCTTCGCGGATTATGGAAAACTGCGGAACCAAATCGGGAGGGGTTTCTAAGCGATTGGCTTTATATTCGGGATAAATGTCGTTGCGGAAGTTTTTGCGTTTGGCGTCAAACAGCACCAGAGAATAATCACACTTAATTTGATTGGTGAGCTTGAAAAACATATTGGTAAAACCATAAACGGCATTAACCGGCGTGCCGTCGGGTGCGGTCATCGGCGGCAGGGCATAAAAAGCCCGGAAGATGTATCCGGAGCCGTCTATTAAACAAATTTTTGGTTTCATGGAGCTAGCTTATACTAAACGGTGGAGGGTGACAAGTGAATCGTTGCGGGTGTTAGATAAATTTTAAATTATGTTCTTTATTGTCATTATGAGGAGCGCCAGCGACGTGATAATCTCGGCCGAATCAATTTGCCGAGATCCTCACGCTTCGCTCAGGATGACAAAGAGGGGCTCAGGATGACAAAGAGGGGCTCTTTAACGAATCGAGGTTTGGAATGGCGAAAAAGAAAAAGTCTAAGAAAAGCAAAAGCCGGAAGTGGAAAGTTTTGTGGAAGCTGATGAAGCTCGGCTTTATTTTGTTTTGCTTTTTGTTTGTTTATTTATTGTATTGTTATATCACCCTGCCGGATATGGAGCAGGCGCTTTACCGCAACCGGCAGCCGGCCACCGCGGTTTTGGCCAACAACGGCAACGAAATTCAGAGTTTCGGCACAATTTATTCCGAAGTAATTTATATGAAAGATTTACCGCCGTTTGTGCCAAGTTCGATTGTGGCAATTGAAGACCGCCGGTTTTATTCGCATTTCGGATTTGATGTTATAGGCTTTGGGCGGGCGATGTTTAAAAATATTATGTCCGGAAAATATTCAGAAGGCGGCAGCACAATCACTCAGCAAGTGGCCAAGAATCTTTTTCTTACTCCAAAGAAAAGCATTACCCGCAAAACTCAAGAGCTGATGCTGGCTTTCTGGCTGGAATATAAATTTTCCAAAGAACAGATTTTGACTTTGTATTTGAACCGCGTGTATCTCGGCGCCGGAGTTTACGGCGTGGAAGCAGCATCGCAAAAATATTTTCAAAAATCATCCCGCGATTTGAATGAAATGGAAGCGGCGGTCATTGCCGGAATGCTTAAAGCCCCGTCCCGCTATAATCCGATGTTTAATAAAAAGAGAGCCATGGACCGGGCCAAAACCGTTTTAAGGGTGATGAAAGACAACGATTATATTTCCGACCAGGCATATTTGAGAGCCGTTAAGCTTTCCATCGGCTCCGGATTTGATTTTAATGCCGGCGGCGGAAAATATTTTGCCGATTATGTTTATGGCGAAGCAAATAGTTTTATGGGCGAACGGGTTGACGATGTTTATATTTTGACCACGCTTAATCAAGATATGCAAAGAGTGGCCGAAGAAGTGTTGAGAGATGAGCTGGCAGCAAACAAAGATAAAAACGCAACACAAGGCGCTGTGGTGATTATGAGTTTAGACGGCGCAATTTTAGCAATGGTCGGCGGCGTTAATTATAATGAAAGCCAGTTTAACCGGGCGGTTCAGGCGCTCAGGCAGCCGGGCTCTGCTTTTAAGCCTTTTGTGTATTTAACCGCCTTTGAGCAGGGTTTTGAGGTCTTTGATAAAATTGACGATTATCCGATTTCGGTGGGCAAGTGGAATCCGGAAAATTATGACAAGAAATATTACGGCGAAGTTACCTTGATGCAGGCTTTAACCAAATCGCTTAATCTGGCCACAATTAACTTAGCTGATAAAGTCGGCCGCGACAAGGTGATTAAGATTGCCCGCAAAATGGGGATTTCTACAAAAATAAGCAATACTCCGGCCATGGCTCTGGGCTCTTTTGAAGTGAAAATTCTTGACATGGCGGCGGCTTATACAACCGTTGCCAACGGAGGAATCGCGGTGTTTCCTTATGGAATTGAAGAAGTTTATACCAAGCAGGGCATGCAGCTTTATATGCGCGAATCCAGTGAGAAAAAGCATATTCTGGATGAAGATGCAATCAGAAAACTTACCGAAGTTTTGAAAAACGTTATTGATAACGGAACCGGCAGGGCGGCTAAACTTGAAAGCTTTGCTGCGGGCAAAACCGGAACATCGCAGGATTATAAAGACGCCTGGTTTGCCGGATTTAATAATAAGTATGTCTGCGTGGTTTGGGTGGGAAATGACGACAACTCTCCGATGAAGGAAGTTACCGGAGGAAACCTGCCGGCCAGAATTTGGAAAAAAGTAATGAGCAATATTGAATGATTTTAGATTTTAGATTTTTGATTTTGGATTTTAGATTTTAAATGATATATATAAATAAGTTTTATATTTAGCTAGGAAAGAGAAAAATGACACAGAAACCTGTAATGCTTTTAGTTTTGGACGGGTGGGGATATCGCCGCCCGATTACCAGAGACAACGCCATTGAACAAGGACAAACGCCGGTTTGGCATAAATTGGTTGAGACTTGTCCGACCTGCTTTGTGGAAACATCGGGGCTGGACGTGGGCTTGCCGGAAGGACAGATGGGCAACTCGGAGGTGGGGCACATGAACCTTGGAGCCGGCCGCGTGGTGATGCAGGAACTGCCGCGAATCGACCAGGCGGTTAAAGACGGTTCTTTTGAAAAAAATCCGGTGGTGCAAAATCTGATTGCGACATTAAAGAAAAGCGGCAGAGCTTGTCATGTTATGGGGTTGATGTCGCCGGGAGGAGTGCATTCTCATCAGGAACACATTTTGGCGGCCTGCAAAATCTTGGCCAGAAACGGCATTAAGGTTAAGGTGCACGCCTTTTTAGACGGCCGCGATACGCCGCCGACTTCGGCAGCAGATTATGTTAGAGAATTTGAAAAGGGCATTAAGGGAATCGACAATATTAAAATTGCGACTGTGGCCGGACGTTATTATGCAATGGACAGAGACAAGCGCTGGGACAGGGTGGAAAAAGCTTATAATGCAGTTGTTTTGTCCGAAGGAGAAAAAGCAAAGTCGGCAGTTGAAGGAATTGAAGCTTCTTATGAAGCCAAGGCCGGCGACGAGTTTGTGCTGCCGTTTATTGTCGGCGATTATAAGGGTGCGGAAGACGGCGACGCCTTGTTTATGGTCAACTTCAGAGCCGACCGCGCCAGAGAAATTTTATATGCTTTGGCTGATGAAAAATTTGACGGTTTTGAACGCAAGAAAAAAATTGCTTTCTCAATGCCGGTGGGAATGTCGGAATATTCGGCAGACCATGAACGCTTTATGAAAACAGTGTTTAAGCCGGAAGCACTTACGCATATATATGGCGAAATGGTGGCGGAAAACGGTTTGAAGCAGCTTAGAATCGCCGAGACCGAGAAATATGCCCATGTCACGTTCTTCTTTAACGGCGGTGAAGAAAAAGAATTTGAAGGAGAAGAAAGAATTTTGGTGCCAAGCCCGAAAGTGGCCACATATGATTTAAAACCGGAGATGAGCGTTTATGAAGTTACAGATAAATTAGTGGAAGCAATTTTATCTAAAAAATTTGACACCATTATCTGCAACTTTGCCAACGGCGACATGGTGGGTCATACCGGAATTATGGAAGCGGCATTAAAAGCTGTGGCTGCGGTTGACGAGTGTGTGGGACGCGTGGTTAAGGCAATCGAGGAAGTCGGCGGCGTGCTGTTTATTACGGCTGACCACGGTAACTGTGAACAGATGGAAGACGAAAACGGCAAGCCGTTTACAGCGCACACCGTGGGCAGAGTTCAGGGCGTTTTGGTGAACAACAAGATGCCAATTAAGGGTTTGAGAGACGGCAGGTTATCTGATGTCTCCCCTACTCTTTTGCAGCTTTTGGGAATTAAACAACCTGAAGAGATGAGTGGAAAAACACTACTGGATTTTTGATTTTGGATTTTAGATTTTGGATTATTGCAGTTTTTTTGTTATTGCCCGACTTTGCTTTGGCGCAGTCGGCAGGTGAACTTGAGCGTATGGAAAAGCAAGTTCAAGAACAAAGCATGGAGCATAAGAAGCTGCAGGCTCAAGCCATGCAGATTAATTTGGAACTGACTGAAGTCAGCTCTGAAATGATTGGCGTGGCACGCCAGATTCAGTCTAATGAAGAAAGAATGTCGGCCATGGAGGTCGAGCTGGCAATTTTGCAAAAAGAGCTCAAAGAGGCCGAAGAGCACTTTGCGGCTGAGGATGAAAATTTAATCAGAACCTTGGCGGCTTTACAAAGCTTGGCGCTAAAACCCACGGAATCTTTATTTGTGCAGCCGCTTACTCCGGTTGAAATTATTAGAAGCGCAATGCTGCTGCGCGAAGCAGTGCCTTATTTGGAGCAAAATGCCAACAAGCTCAGGATTGAGCTGGAAAAAATTGAAAAGAAAAAGCAACAGGTGGAAAATCAGGTGCAAAAAATTGCATTGCAGAAAAACTCCTTGGAAAAAGAGCATGACCAGATGAAGCTTTTGGTGCAGAAAAAATCTCGAATCAGAAACGCGGTGGAAGTGCAGTCGGTTAAGACCAAAAAGAACATTGAGTCTTTAGCCGGGCAGGCCAAAGATCTGCGCGACCTTTTGGGCAGGCTGGAAAAAGAGCGAATCGCCAAACAAAAAGAAATGGAGGAAAAAAGACAAGCCGAACTTAAAGCCAGAGAAGAGCAGATGGCGGCAGATGCGCAAAAAGTTGAGCAAAGTCAAAGAGATTCCTTGATTAAATTTAAACCCGAGACTATAAAAGATAATGGAAAGGCTTTTGCTGCGGCAAAGGGAGCTTTGCTGAAACCCGCAGTGGGGCCGATTGCTGCATATTTCGGCGAAGAAACCACTAAGGGCGTGAAAACCAAAGGCGTATCAATAAAAACCCGAGGGTTGGCGCAGGTTGTGGCTCCGTTTGACGGCACGGTTATTTTTGCCGGTCCGTTCAGGGGATATGGAAACCTTATTATTATTGAACACGGAGACGGATATTTATCGCTCTTGGCGGGGCTGGAAAATATTGACTGCGAGTTGGGGCAAATGCTTTTGGCCGGAGAGCCGCTGGGGCTGATGCCTGATGAAAAAGATTCAAGGCTCTATGTGGAAATCAGAAAAGACAGTCATCCGGTTGACCCGTTGAACTGGATTGCAATGTAACTAAAATTTAGAGGAAAAAAGATGAAGAAATTTTTGGCGGTTATTTTGTTGAGCACTCTTGTTGCAGCCCCCGCGTTTGCCAAGCCGGCGGCAGAAAAAAATCCCGAAGAGACTTATGAGCTTTTGAACCTGTTCGGCGAAGTTATGGAAAGGACCAAAGACTCTTATGTGGAAGAAGTTTCAGACCGCAAGCTTATCGAATCGGCAATTAACGGCATGCTGGTATCTTTGGATCCTCATTCGGGCTTTTTGGACGAGCAGAGTTTTAAGTATATGTCCGAACAGACCAAAGGAAAATTCGGCGGGCTGGGCATTGAGGTAACCATGGAAAACGGCGTGGTGAAAGTGGTTTCGCCGATGGATGATACTCCCGCTTTCAAAGCCGGAATTAAGCCAGGAGACTATATTACAAATATTGACGGAGAAAGCGTTTTGGGCATGACACTTTCTGACGCAGTGGACAAGATGCGCGGCAAGGTCGGCACCAAGGTTAAACTTACCATTAGAAGAATCAACGAGCCGGCGTTTGATGTGGAAATTAAACGCGAGGAAATTAATATTCAATCGGTTAAGGCCGAGATAAAGGGCGACAATGCAGCGTATATCAGAATTTCTTCTTTCAGCGAAGACGTTGATAAAAATATTGAAAAAGCCATTGAAAAGCTCGGCGGAAAAAACAAAAAGCTTAAGGGCGTGGTGATTGATGTGAGAAATAATCCCGGCGGATTGTTAGACCAGGCGGTTAATGTTTCAGATTTGTTTTTGGAGCAGGGTGAAATTGTTTCCACCCGTTCCAGAAACGAGGAAGACACCGTTAAATATAACGCCAAAGCCGGAGACATTGTTAAAGGCCTGCCCATTGTGGTGCTGGTTAACAACGGTTCCGCTTCGGCCTCAGAAATTGTGGCCGGCGCTTTGCAAGACCATCACCGCGCGGTGATTTTGGGCGAGAAATCTTTTGGAAAAGGCTCGGTGCAGACGGTTATTCCTTTGGGAAAATACGGCGCCATGAGGTTGACCACCGCCAGGTATTACACCCCTTCCGGCCGTTCAATTCAGGCAAAAGGCATTGAGCCGGATGTGGAGGTTAAGCAGGCTAAGGTTGAGGTTATTGACAACGGCTTTGAGCAATCTGAGTCTGAATTGAGAAACGCCCTGAAGAACGACAACCAGGAAGAGCCCGGCAAAGAAAAGGCCAAGGAAAAAGACAAGATTGATGATTATCAGCTGGCCAGAGCACTGGATTTGGTTAAGGCTCTGGGGTTATATTCGCAGAATTATAATCTGAGCAAACCCAAGGAGTAGTATATTGTCAGCATCGGCAAAAGAAAAAAGAGACTTAGCAATATTGGGTGGACTGCTTTTTGTCCTAATAATTGTGATTGGTCTTATTTTTGCCGACAAGAGCAGTGATCCGGTTTATGCGGACAAGATTGACAAGATAATGTTTGATAAGGAAAACAAGGCTCCTAAATTTGTGATTACAATTCCGGACAAGGAAGAAATTCAGAAAATTGTGGAAAGCGTTCCGGAAAATAAAGAGAAAAACAACAAAACTCAGGAAGAACACAAAGAAATATCTTTGCAGGATGTTTTGGGAAACGCTCCGACCTTAAACAAACTGAAGCCGGCAGAGGGTAAAACTCCTTTAAGATATATTGATAATAATTCCGGTCTGACCGAAAGCATTGACGGCATGCTGCTGCCAAAAATTTCGCCCAGCAACAAAAAACCGTGGGTTGAATATGGCGGAATGGTTAAAACACCGCAAAACTTTTTTAAGGTGGCAATCGTGATTAAGGACATGGGAATGGATAAGAACGTTACCAACACCACCATTGATTCCATGCCTTCAAATGTTTCTTTGGCTTTTTCTCCTTACGGGCAGGAGCTGCCCGAGACAATTAAGAAAGCACGGTCTGCCGGACATGAGACATATACGGAAATGTTTTTGGCTTCTGAAGATTTACTGAAAATGGATTCCGGTCCGCTGGCTTTGGGCAGACTGCCCAACAGCGAAGAAATGATGAAGGTTATAAATAAGACCATTGCTCCCGGAGCTCCAATCGGCGGCGTTGTTCTTGAGAAAGGCTTGATAAACGAGCAGACCATTCCGCAGATATCAAAAGCTTTGGAGGTTTTTGCGCAAAGAGGCCTGCTGCTCTTGGACACAACAGAAAACAAAGAAATCAGCGAGATAAAAATAAACGGTCTGGCAAGACAAAAAACCGATATTTTTATTAAGGGAACTTCGGATAAGGCGGCTATTGCAAAGCAGTTGAAAGAGGCGGAAATGATTGCTGCCGAAAGAGGAGATGTGGTTATAACCGCAGAGCCAAAGCCGGTGGCGTTGGTGACTTTGAAAGAATGGGTCGAAACTTTCTCCAAACCGATTTCTTATGAGGAAGCAAGAAAACAAAATATTGATATTAAAGACATTGAGAGACCGTTCTTTTTAGTTCCGCTTTCCTCAATTGTGGTGGAATAATCTATGACAGGTTTATATAGAAAAAACGCCGCTGTTGTTGTTTTTAACAAACACGGCAAGGTTTTGATATTTAAACGCAAGGGTGCTAAGAATTTTTCCTGGCAGTTTCCGCAAGGCGGAATTGATGAAGGCGAGAGCCCTTTAAATACAGCGTTCAGAGAGCTTAAAGAAGAAACGGGAATTAGCTCTGTTAAGCTGGTGGCAGCGTTGGATGAGCCTTTGCGATATGATTTTCCGCCGGAGATTGCAGAAAAATTTTATTATAAGGGGCAGGAGCAATATTGGCACTTGTTTTTCTTTGACGGCAAGAACACCGAAATAAAACCGGACCATAAGGAGTTTTCAGACTTTAAGTGGGTTAAAATTGAGGAAGCGCCGGACATGGTTTGGAAGCCGAAGAGAGAAGTTTATGAAAAAGTGGCGGAAGAATTTGGGGCGGTTATTGACGGGTTTGTTGTGGAGTAGGGGAGATGCTGAAACAGATTGTTCACTTGCGTGAACGTCACGTAAGCTTCAAGCTGCGCCTACGGCTTGCTTTCAGCAACTATCGACTCCAGCATGACGTGGATTAGGGGTTGGTTCGCATTTTGATGGGTGGGAAATTAGCAATGTTTTTGACCTGGATGCCAGATCGAGTCTGGCATGACAAGGAATAGGGTTGCTAGGGTGTATTTGGGGGATTATTTATCTAAAAGCGAGATGATTTGGAAGCCGTGGATTTCTATTTCTTCTTTGCTCCACCAGGTTGGGAATTCTTTGATATAACCGACAAAGCCGACTTTTTTTTCAACTTCTCGGCCGGTATATTGGCCGGTTTGGGGGTTCCATTCTTTTAAAACCAAGGTGTCGCCTTGGTTGCACTCAAAATCGTTAAGGCGGTATTCATATGTTTTTTCACCGCTTAATATTTTTTCAAAATATTCAGGCCAAACTTTCTTTTCAATTTTCCTCATTTTTTTTGCTCCTTTAATTGCAGGCGGATAGATGGATTCTTCGCGATACTCAGGATGACGCGGATGTTTTTCTATTCCTTTTTGCTTTTTAACTGGCCGCAGGCGGCGAGGATGTCTTGGCCGCGGGGTTTTCGCAACGGGGCTTCGAATCCGCCCTTCTCGATTTCGGCGGCGAAGGCTCTGACTTTGGTCATTGAGCTGGGCTGAAAATCGCAGCCGGGCCAGGGGTTGAAGTTTATTAGGTTAAACTTTGCACCTAGTTTATATTTTTTCATCAGCGCCACCAATTCACGGGCATCTTCCAGGCTGTCATTAAAATCTTTGAGCATTAAATATTCAAAGGTAACATAGCGGCTGCCGTCGAGCTTTTGATATTCTTGGCAGGCCTCCAGAACTTTTTCAAGCGGATATTGCCGGTTAATTGGCATTATTTGCGAGCGTTTTTGATTATTCGGGGCGTGGAGGCTGATGGCCAGTTTGACGCCGGTTTCTTTAATCACTTTAACAATGCCCGGCACAATGCCGGCGGTGGAAAGGGTTATTTTGCGGCGTGAAACCGCCAGACCGTCGGGGTCAGTGAAAATGTTTAAGGCCTTGACGGTGTTTTCCAGATTATGCAGCGGTTCACCCATGCCCATTACCACAATGTTGGAAACCAGGCGGTTGTCGGTGGTTTTCCATTCCTTATAAACATCTTTAACCACCAAAAACTGGCTGACAATTTCGCCGGCGGTTAAATTTCTGGCAACCTTTTGGGTTCCGGTGTTGCAAAACTTGCAGCCCACCGCGCAGCCAACCTGCGATGAAACGCAAACCGCGCCGCGGTCAGATTCCGGAATATAGACGGTTTCAATGCGGCTGCCGTCGGCAAACTCTAAGAGCCATTTGTGAGTTTTGTCTTCTGCAATCTGCTCGGTTATAACTTTGGGGCGAGAAATGCTGAAATTGGCGGCAAGCTTCTCGCGCAGGTCTTTGGAGAGGTTGTTCATTTCATTGAAATCGGTCACGCCGTGAAAATATATCCATTGCCAGACTTGTTTGGCGCGAAAGGGTTTTTCGCCAATTTTAATGAAAAGGCCTTCAAGTTCTACTTTGGTTAAGCCGATTAATTCGGTTTGCTGCATTTGGCACCAATGGCTTTATAGGCAGCCACGAATCCGCGCAGAGAATAGGTGTCTTTGGTTTTGGTTCCTTTGCTCGAGACGCCGTGAACAATCATGCGTTCGCCCTTTTTCATGCTGCCCACCAATTGTTTATCAACATCATCATTAACCGCCCAGGCCTTGTCTTTGTCGGTAAAGAGCTTATTTACCGTGGTGTTGCCGATTTTGACCTCAACCATTTCTCCGGGTTTGAAGTCGTAGCCGGCCACAAAGTTTACCACGTCAAAGCTTTTTTCTTTGGGGCGGTGGGTGATTACGGCATATATATCGCCGCGGGAGGAATATTTGCCCTCGTCTTTTTTGGGGCTGGAGGCCATGTAGCAAACCGTGCCGCCCGAATCGGAATAAAAATAAGCAACCCAATCGCCATATTCGCCGATTAGCTTTGGTGCGGCGGCGTTAGCCGAGCCGATGAACGCAAAACAGAACAGAAGAGATAAGAATCTAAACATTTTTAAATACCCACAATTAGTTAATTTGGGATAATTGTAATTGAAAAATCTATAAAAACTGTTAATTTCTTTAAACTTTTTAAGGCTGGGAAAAATGTTCAGAGATAACTACTTGGATATTGGCAAGATTATTAAAGATTCAAAAATCTTGCGCTTGTTTAACGCGGTGGAAAGCCACGGCGGCGTGCTTCGCTTTGTGGGCGGATGCGTGCGCGATGCGTTGATGGATATCGGCGGGTTTGATTTGGACTTGGCAACAGATTTGTCTCCGGATGAGCTGGTTGAGGCCTGCGAAGAAAACAATTTGAAAACCGTACCAATCGGCATTAAATTCGGCACGGTGGGCGTGGTTATCGGCGATGATATGCTGGAGGTGACCTCTTTGCGCCGCGATGTTGAGACCGACGGCCGGCACGCGGTGGTGGAGTTTACCTCTGATTGGAAAGAAGACGCATCGCGCCGCGACTTGACCATTAATGCCGTGTATGCCGACGAAAAAGGCAACGTGTTTGACTATTATAACGGCATTGAAGATTTGGAAAAAGGCATTGTGCGGTTTATTGGGAATCCGAACCACCGCATTAAGGAAGATTATTTGCGAATCCTTAGGTTTTTCAGGTTTTATTCCATTTTCGGCAAAGGCGAGATGGATAAGAAAGCGCTGGCCGCCTGTATTGAAAATAAAGACGGCATGAAGCAGCTTTCAAACGACCGTGTGGCGGCAGAGGTTACGAAGATTTTGCTGACCAACAATGTGGTTAAGACCTTAAGGGTGATGTTTGAGAACGATATTTTGGTTAATATTCTGCCAAACAGCAAGCACTTGGAAGATTTGGAGTTTTTAAACAAGCTGACGGAAAAGATTTATTTGCCAAACAAAGCTCTGGAGCGTTTGTTTGTGCTTTATATGCCTGATGTGGATTTGGCCGAGAACCTGGCAGCCCGCATGAAAATGACCAGAAAACAGCGCGAGTTGTTTGTGGACTTGGCCGAGGCCAAGACAACTTTGGAAGATTTTATGAACAAGGAATCGCTCTTGAGGCTGGTTTATAAGCATGGTAAAGAATTTTGTGAAGATAAGTTTTTGGTGGAGCTGACTTTGGCCAAAAAAGAGCTGCCGGATTTGCGCCAACGCTTAAAGGAAATTGATGAGATGGTGGTGCCGGTGTTCATGCTGCGCGGCAAGGATATTATTAACCTTGGCATTGAAGACCACAAGAAAATCGGCAGCGTTTTAGGAAAACTGGAAGAGATTTGGATGGCAAGCGGGTTTGGCTTGACCAGAGAAGAGCTGCTGGAGGAAGGGAAGAGGATAGTGAAGGGGTAGAAAGTGGACAGTGGTCAGGGACAGCGGTCGGTGATGGATGAAAAGTTAACAGCGGTCTTTTGAGAAAGGCCGCTGTTTTTTGGCAGTTAAAGCTCTGAGGGATAACCGGGAACTGCAACTAATAACTTATTGTATTGACTCCATAATAAGAATGTTTTACAATAATGGTATTGCGATACTAATATTACAAGACATTGGATACCAAAATTACAAGGAAGTGTCATGGATTATCAAAATAGAAACTTATCTATTGTTTTAGAAAGCACTACCGCTGAAAGGCCTTTGGTGTATCTGAACGGCCCGAGGCAGGTGGGTAAGTCAACCTTGAGCAAAAACATTAAATCCTGCAAAGAAATAAACTATATTACCTTCGATTCCCCCATAATCTTGGCCGGAGCCAAATCTGACCCGGCAGGTTTCATCAACTCTCTTCCTCTTGACAAGCTGAATATTATTGACGAAGTACAGAAGTGTCCGGAGATATTCAACTATTTAAAAATATCTATTGATGAAAACCGAATGGAAGGCAATGCAAAATGCTTATATCTGCTGACCGGATCGGCAAATCTGCTGGCTTTGCCAAAATTATCAAACGCTTTGGTCGGCAGAATGTCTGTATTGACATTGCTTCCCTTCTCAACAAGCGAATATATGCAAACAGGTGTTAATTTTGTTAAAGAGCTGTTTAACGATAATCTTATTTATGAAAAATATGATGATTATGACGTTGTAGACTTAATTAAACATGCTACATACCCTGAGCTTGTTGTTAATCCTGGGCTGAACATGAGTCAATGGTTTGATGATTATCTGACCACTCTTCTGCAAAGAGATGTGAAAAACATTATTGATATAAGAAACCCGGAAAAGCTTTTAACAATGCTAAGCTTTCTTGCTATGCGGGTGGGAGGTCTGATAAACAATGTTCCTATTGCTCAAGAAATGGGACTGGATAGAAAGACTTATGATCGCTATAAGTCTTCTGTGCTAAACACTTTTGTTGTTTTTGAAATCAGGCCGTGGAGCCCCGTTAGCAAGACAAGCAAAAGGCTGACAAAAGCTCCAAAGCTATTTTTTAATGACACAAATCTTTTAACATATGTGATGAGAAGAGACTTGCGCGAAATTTTCCGCGAAGACAGAATAACCATGGGCAGGCTGTTTGAAAACTTTATTGCCACGGAAATAATGAAAAACGTATCGGCGGCAGCGGATATGGATGTTTATCATTTTAGAACTTCAGACAACAAAGAGGTGGACTTTGTTATTGAAAAATATAATGGCGATATCCTGGGTATTGAAGTAAAGCTCTCAAAAACCGTACATATCTCCGATTTTTCAGGACTTAAGGTGCTAAAAGAAATTGCCGGAAACAAGTTTAGCAAGGGAGTGGTGATATATACCGGAAGCGAGATAGTGCCCATGGGAGAAGGAATGTTTGCTCTGCCAATGTGCTATTTGTGGAGGGGAGGTAAACAGCATCAAGCGCAACCTTCATTTAACTTTTAATGCACGAGGATGATAAAAAAACAGCGGTCTTTTTGGGAAAGACCGCTGTTTTTTTATTCTTCGGGAGCAAATTTGAGATAACAAAGTACAAATCCAAGGGTAAATAAAAATGCTCTGAAAGCTGTCTCTCCTATAGATACCTTTGTTTGTTTACCAAGAGTTTCTGAAAGCTTATAGAAAAACAAAGTTATTAGGAAGAATAACAGTCCACAAATTACCCCATAAAAAAGTGCATTAATTAGTTTCATAATATATAAATTTTTAAGTTAATAATATTCCTTATTTACTTCTTCAGGATATCACACACACACAAGAGTTTCAAGGGGTTTAATGTTAAAGTTTTGTTACAAGAAATTCCCCCTCTTAATTTTAAGAGGGGTTAGGGGAGCTTAATCAGCAATATTGCTGTATGTTTGATTAAACCCCTCCCAACCTCCCCTTAAAATTAAGGGGAGGAGAAAATTACCAGGCGTTTTGAATGTGGTTGATTTTGAAGGGGAGTTCTACCAAAATGGCGTCGAAACGGGCGTTGTGGTTTTGGTATTCGGGGTGTTTTTGCAAAAAAGATTCTGCGCCGTTGTAAATTCTTTGTTTTTGTTTTTCAGAGATAGCATAAGCGGCGGTTTCAAGGTCTTTTCTTTTTTTGATTTCAATAAAAACCACAGTGTCTTTTTTTAAAGCGATGATGTCAACTTCGCCGGCGCCGGTGCCGCGGCCGGTGATGAAGTTAGTACATAATATATTATATCTTTTTAGCCTTAAAAAAGAGCAGACCAGTTTTTCGGCATATTTTCCGGATTGATAATTTGATTGGGGCTTTATTTGCATTTTGGTTTGAACCCCTCACCCCGACCCTCTCCCGCAAGGGGCGAGGGAGATGTATTTTTAAGACTCAAAGCTTTTTCATAGACTTCATTTTTGTTTAGGCCATGCTCTTCAACCACTGCTTTGACAGCGTCTTTTAAAGACAGTGTTCGCATCTTGGATTTTAAGACTTTTTCTAAGTTTATTTCTACAGCTTCAGGCTTGGGAGAAAGCATTAAAACCAGCTCACCTTTGAGCGGGGTTTGAGAAATTTTGGCAATTAAATCTTCAGCGCTGCCGTTAAAGCACTCTTCATACATTTTGGTAATTTCACGAGCGATTGAAACTTCGCAATTTTTGAAAATGTCTTTTATGACCTCCAAAGTTTTTAAAATGCGCGGAGCGGTTTCATAAAAAACCATTGTGGCTTCAATATTTTTCAGCTTTAACAAAAAATCTTTACGGGCTTTGTCTTTGTTTGGGATGAAGCCGGCAAAAAAGAATTGGTTGGTGGGCAGGCCGGAAAGCTGCAGGGCGGAAACAACAGCACAAGCGCCGGGCAACGTGGTGAGATAAACGCCCTCTTCTTTGCAGGTTTTAACCAGTTTATATCCGGGGTCGGAGATGAGCGGAGAGCCGGCGTCTGAAACCAAGACAACGGCTTTTTGTTTGGCCAAATCCGCAAGTGCCAGAGCTTCTTTTTCTTCATTGTGGTCATGCAGGGCGATGAAAGTTTTTTTGGTGCCGACGCCCAAAAGAGAGAAAAGCTTTTTGGTGTTGCGGGTGTCTTCACAAGCCACAATATCGCAGTTTTTAAGAGTTTCTAAAGCGCGAAATGAGATATCGCCAAGATTGCCGATTGGGGTTGCAACAATATGTAAACCGTTTTTCATTAATGTTATCTTTTCTTAAAAAATATCAAAAATTTTAGATTTTAGATTTTTGATTTTAGATTATTGCTATTATTCTTTACTTTGTTGCTTTTTTCAATATAATTTCTCAAAGTTATTACCTTGAAGGAAAATGCAAGTGTTTAAAAAAATCGGCACTCTTTTTATTTGCTTTATCTTGACCTCCTGCCGCTCGGCTATATTTTCAAGCGGCGGCACGGACAGCGGTTCTTTGGATGTTTCGGAAATTACCATTGAATCTGCCAAACCTTTCAGGGTCGGCGTATTGCTGCCGCTTTCAGGGCCGGCGGCCAAACACGGCGAAGGCTTAAGAAATGCCACTTTTTTGGCAGTTGAAGATATTAAAAATCCCAATTTGATTTTGCAGTTTTATGACACCAAAAGCTCTCCGAGCGGCGCAAGAATCGCTATTGAAAACGCGCTTAACCAAGAATCGCAGCTGATTATCGGACCGCTGATGAGCGCTGAGGTTAAGGCTATTTCCGAACGGACAACTTCAAAGGGCGTGCCGGTTATTGCCTTTTCAACCTCTGAAGATGTTTTGCAAAAAGACGTATATACCCTGGGGCTTTTGATTGACGAACAGGTTAACCGCATTATGAGCTATGCCTATATGCAGGGCAAACGCAATTTTGCGCTTTTATTGCCGGATAATTCAACCGGAATTTCTACGGCAAAAGCCGCGGTCAGAGCATCTATACACTATGGGTTTAATATTGTGAAGATTGCCTTTTATCACCCGCAGACCACCGATTTTTCAGACTTATTGAGCGACATGACCAATTATAAGTCCAGAAAAGGAAATCTGGACAAGATTAAGGCCGGGCTCAGCGCTCAGGCCAAAGCCGGAGACGCCGGCGCCGCAAGGCAGCTTAAGAGGCTGGAAAGCAAAGACTCTATGGGCGATGTTGAATTTGACGCGGTCTTGATTCCGGAAAGCGGAGCAAGGCTGAAATCGGCGATTGCCATGTTCGGTTATTATGATGTTTCCGAGCCAAAAACCAAGTTTCTGGGAACATCCATGTGGGAAGGAACGGCTTTGAGCAACGAATATATGGCCTTAAACAGCTGGTATCCAGCCCTGCCCAGAGCCAACAGCGCATATTTTGCGACAAAGTATAACAATATGTTCGGAGAAAAACCCAATTCGCTTTATTCTTTTGCATATGAGGCTATTGCCCTGGCAAACACCATTGCCAAAAATCCCAATTATGCCATGGAAGACATTATTACCAATCCGCACGGATATGCCGGAATCAACGGCGCCTTCCGTTTGTTTAAAAACGGCACAAACCAACATAGCTTAGACATTGTGGAGGTTGTTTCTTCCGGTGAAAGAATTATTGATTATGCTCCCAAAAAATTTGAACCGCGCTCGGAATTTGATTTCAGCACTTCAATTATGGTTCCTGAAAACTACGTGGTGCCGGCATTTTACGGCAAAGATGCGGCAACCGCCCAAAGGCTGATTTTCGGGTATAAGATTCAGGCACATAACGTTCAAGAAAGTGTTGAGTATCTGCAATAAGTGTGCTAGTTTGGGCATAGTTTTTTATGGGGTGTCGGGTTAGTTGTTCGCCAACCCGGTCAGGTTCGGAAGAAAGCAGCCGTAACGAAGCCAATTAAGGTCGGCATCCCGCCTTTTTTAAAGTGAAAAGTGAAAAGTGAAAAGTGAAGAGCAGTATGTAGTTTTGGCGAGAAAGTATCGGCCGGCAAATTTTGATGATTTGCTGGGGCAGGATGCTTTGGTGCAAACTTTAACCAACGCTATTAAAAACAACCGGCTGCACCATGCATATATGCTGACCGGAATTCGCGGCGTGGGCAAAACTACCACCGCGCGCATTATTGCCAAGGCCTTAAACTGCATCGGCATGGACGGAAAAGGTGAGGCAACGCCGCATCCCTGCGGAGTTTGTGAAAACTGTTTGGCAATTGCCGCCGACAGGCATGTTGATGTTTTGGAGCTTGACGCCGCGTCTCGGACCGGCGTGGACGATATTAGAGAAATATTGGACGGAGTGCGTTACAAGCCCACCAATGCCAGATATAAAATATATATCATCGATGAAGTGCACATGCTCTCAAAAAATGCTTTCAATGCGCTTTTGAAGACTTTGGAAGAGCCGCCTTCTCATGTTAAATTTATTTTTGCCACAACCGAGATCCGCAAAGTTCCGGTGACGGTATTATCCCGCTGCCAGCGCTTTGATTTGCAAAGGCTTTCGATAGACAACCTTTTGACCTTGTTTAACAAGATTATTGCTGCCGAGCGTTTGAAGGCCGAAGATGAAGCTCTGCACATTATTGCCAGAGCCGCCGACGGTTCGGCGCGCGACGGGCTTTCGCTTTTGGATCAGGCAATTTCTTTGGGCGAAGGCAAGGTTAAGGCTGAGATTGTTAAAGAAATGATTGGTCTGGCCGATAAGAACTCCACTTTTGATTTGTTTAAGCGTCTTGTTGCCGGCAATGTGGAGAAAATGCTGGAAAAGCTGCAAGAAATGTACAAGAGCGGGGCAAACCCTCATGTCGTTTTGCAAGACTTGGTCGGCATAACGCATCTTTTGGCCAAAGTCAAACTGCTGCCGGCAACGCTTAATGATTCTTCCATCGGCGAATCTGAAAAAACTTTGTGCGCTGAGCTGGCAAACGAAATTTCAATTGCCGTACTTTCAAAAATCTGGCAGATGCTGATTAAAGGCTTGAGTGAAATGCAACTGGCTCCGTCGCAGATTGAGGCTTTGGAGATGGTCTTAATCAGAATTGCATATTCTGCCAACATGCCAACGCCATATGAGCTTTTAAACGACGTAAAAAAAAACTCTAGTTTAGATGCGCCTGTCGTAAAAAGCCCTGCTCAGCCTAGGCTTATTGAGACAGAAGCACCGGTGTTAACCTTAGAAGAGTTTATAAGGCATTTGGAATCTGTCAAAAAGGCAATGCTGGTTTATAATCTGAAAAATGACGCAAACGTTTTGGAATTTAAAAACGGTTTTATGAGACTTGTCTTGTCTGAGCGGGCGCCGGATAATTTGGTTATATCCTTACAAAAAGAGCTTTTGGAAAAAACCGGAAAAAAATGGGAAATAGATTTTTCTAAAGGCGATGTGGGGCAGACAATTGCCGACAAAGAGAAATTTATTAAAGAGCAGGAGAGAGTCAGCGTTTCAGAATTGCCGCTGGTAAAAGCTGTTTTGGAAGAATTTAAAGGGGCGAAGATAGAATCCGTAATTAGAAAAACCAAAGAAGAAGAACCGGACTTATTTGAAGAAGAAGGAGAACTATAAATGATGAATATTCAAGGGTTGATGAAACAAGCCCAAGCTATGCAAAGAAAAATGGAAGAAGCTCAAGAGAAGCTGGCTAAGGAAGAAGTTATGGGGGCTTCAGGCGGCGGCATGGTTAAAATAACCATCAGCGGCAAGATGGAGATGAAAAAGATTGAGATTGACAAGTCTTTGGCAAATGCCGATGAAATTGATGTTTTGGAAGATCTGATTATGGCCGCGTATAACGATGCAAAAGCCAAGGCTGACGCCAAGGCTCAGGAAAGCATGGGCGGGGTTACCGGAGGAATGAAGCTGCCTTTCTAGGCGGCCAGGGGGCAGTGAGATGTCTAAAGAGTTGGAAAAATTGGTTAAGATTGTGGCAAAGATGCCGGGGCTGGGAACCCGTTCGGCACGCAGAATTGTGCTGCAGCTTTTGAAGAAAAAAGAGCTGATGATGCTGCCGCTGATTGAGTCGTTAAAAGAAGTGGCTGACAATGTTAAGCCTTGTGAGATTTGCGGTAATTTTGACACAGAGACGCCCTGCTCAATTTGCCGGGACGAAAAGAGAGACGCGTCTATTCTGTGCATTGTGCAGGACGTGGCAGATTTATGGGCAATGGAAAGAGTTTCTTTTTTCAAAGGCAAATATCACATTCTTGGCGGCATTCTTTCGGCCTTGGACGGCGTGGCTCCGGAAGATTTGAACATTGAGAGTCTTTTGTTCAGGGTCAAAAAAGACGAGGTTAAAGAGGTTATTTTGGCTTTACCGGCCACCGTTGACGGGCAGATTACCTCGCATTATCTGGTTTCAGCCTTAAAAGGTTTTGAGATTAAGGTTTCAACTTTGGCTCAGGGAATTCCGATGGGAGCGGAGCTTGATTATATGGATGAAGGTACGCTGCAGCTGGCTTTGAACGCCAGGAAGGCTATATGAAAAAATATGATTTGATTATGCCTATCGGCTCCTTTTGCGCCACTTCTTATCACCTAAGAAGGTGCGGGTTGCAAACGCAGTCTCTTCCTTTTGACTGGCTTTTAGATGTTAAGATTGAAGATGCCGTTAAATTTATCTGCTCAAATTTTGATGACTTTTTTGTGAAAGAAAATTTGAAGTTTAGAGATAAGCTCGGTTCTCATGATGTTTATGTCGACCGGAAATATGGTATCGGGTTTTTGCATTTTTTTAATGAAAACGCTCCGTTTGAGCAAGAATATGCAAGAGTTAAAGAAACATTTGAAAGGCGGACGCAAAGAGCCGTTGATTATATTGAAAAAGCCCGCAGTATCTTATTTGTTTATGCGGGGAGAGAAGGCGTTGATGAGGAGCGGGCACTGAAAGCCTTTGCAGCATTAAAGAGCCAATATAAAAATAAAGAGATAAACATTCTTCTTATTAATCTAAGTAAGGACGCTTCCTCAAAAGCGGAGATAAAAGAGATTGAAAAAGGCGTTTTTTGGGTTGATTTGCGTTTTAATATCGGCACAGACGGGCACACCGATTATAAAAAGGAATATGGTTATATTTTTTCTTTTTTCACTCTGAAACGGAGCAAGGTCAAGGAGTTTGTTGAAAAGCTGAACCTTAAAAAAACCGCGGTTAACGTACTTTGTTTGTTCATTCCTTCAAAATCTCTGCGAAAAAAGATTAGAAACAAGACCAAAACCAGCAGGTCGTCTTTATATGGTAATTAGCTCTTGAGTTTTGTCTAAAAATAGCTTATAGTGCGCTCATTAAAATATTATAAATTTACTATTATCATGAAAAAAGTTGAAAAATTTGCAGACATTATTGAAGACGTGGAAAAATTTTGCACCATCTCTCCGGCGGTAATTTTTAGAATATTAAAAGAAAAGTTTTATGACCCGAAAGACCCTTTGGGATGGAAAAACGTAGGATCTTATCTGATATCAAAAAAAGATTGTAATTTTTTAGTTGGTAAGTTTCCAGAGCTTTATACTAAGCCGGCAGTTCGCGGCAATATTGAACAAAAGGTTATTGTTTTTCAAAAAGGCAAACTCTTTTATTTTGTTTTTGTTTGTGTTCCAAACATTGTGCTTACCACTGAAGACATTGAAGGGTTTGCATCGATCGGGTATCAGGTAACATTGAAAAATAAAACCAGAAACACTTATGACTTTCTCTAATATAAAAAAGCTATGAAAAAAATTGAATTTTTTGCTGATATTGCTGAAGATATGGACGAGCTTATATATATATCTTCTGCGGCTGTTTTAAGAATCTTAAAAGAAAGATATGCGGACCCCAAAAGCAATAATGCCTGGAAAAGCATGGAAGCCTATAGGATGCCGAAAAAATATAACCAGCCTTTAAGTTTGCATATCCCGGGTTTTTATGACCGAGATGCCATGTGTATGGAGAGGGGGCAGAGAATTTTCTTATATCAAAAGAAAGATGTTTTCTTTTTTGTGTTATCTTCCTTTCCTAACCTTGTGTTTACCACAGACTCAATTGATGATTTTGAGTTTATAGGACCTTCGGGAACCATTAAAAACAAAAAAAGGAATGTGTACAATCTTTTTTAGGCTATGAAAGAGTTTAATTTTAAGACCGATGACCCTTCCGTGGCTTATGCCTGGGGGTGCTTTATTAAAAGCCTGATTGAAAAACACTTTCCTGATGTAAAATGCAGGCATGATTTTGACGGCTTTGAAAAAAATCTTCTAACGATTACGATTGATGATCCTAATGGTGATGAAGATAAGATTATGCAGAAAATTTTACCTCGTTTGACAACTTAAAAAAAACAGCCTCTTTTTAGAGGCTGTTTTTTTATTGATATGGAACTGTCAACAATTTTGTTATGCCCAGCTCATCTCTGTATAAATATACGCCGGCAATAATCAGGCAGAAAACGCAAAATGCAACTATGGAGCCGGTTATTTTGGCCGGCCCTTCCGGCAGTTTTATGGCAATATTCTTTTCTTTTGCATAATCAGAATAAATACGGCACGCCGATATGATGTAAACGGGGCGGAAAATAAGCTGTATGAACGCCAGCGCAATCAACATTGGAACGCCGGCAAAAAAGTAAAAAGTATATACATCTGTTTTGCCGCTCAGGTTCGCATTAATAAACGGGTACATGAAAAAGATGCCGACATAGCTGGCTATTCCAAAAAACCAACAGATTCCCGAGTATCCTAAGCGTAATTTGATAAGCTGTTTGAAGCGATTTGTGAGTAATCCAAGGGAATCCTTACAGGCTTCCGTTACGCTGCGGCCAACGATAAGAGAAGGCAAAATTCCCAATGTTGCCAATTTCCAAGCCTGATACAGGGCTTCGTTTCTTATTTTCACCAAAGCGGGGGTTTTATCTCTTTTTTTGGGAAGGCGCTCCAATATTCTGTTAATAGTCCACCAGCCGTCTATCCAGCTGAAAATCCATAATGGCCAGGCGCGGGACAACACTATTTTAAAACATCTGGCAACGGTTGACTCTTCTCCCTGAGAATGCAAAAAGTGAGCTGCTCCCATGCACGCGCTTAGCAAACCAAGCGGATATGTTACCAGACCCACACAAACAAATGTCCACAGAAGCAATATGATGTCTGCGGGCGAGCCTTTGTCCGAGTTTTTTGCACTTTCCCAAACATCTTCAGGAATCCACTCCAGCATTTGAACCCACAGGTAATAACCAAGCCCAATTACAATTAACTGCAATGCGGCAAAAACAATGATTTCTTTTTCTTTGAAAATTAGTTTGACGGCATATCCAATATTGCTAAAAAAGCCGATAAGAGATTCTTTTTTAGAAGATTTTTCTTCTTTTTCGAACACTTCTAAAACATCTCTTTGAAGCTTTTTAAATTGCGCTTTAGTTTCACCTATACCAAACATATTAATCTCCCTTATCTGAAATAATCTATTTCAAAAAATATAAAAAAGAATGAATATACAGAAAAAGCCTAAAAACAAATACTGACATTGATGTCGAGAAATGGAATCCTTGCAAACCTTAGCATTTTTGATAAAAGTCCGATAATGCCACAACCCTGTCACCCTGAACTTGTTTCAGGGTCTCATAAAGGAGATGCTGAAACAAGTTCAGCATGACAAATATGATAGCCGAGATCCTCACGGTTTGCGGAGCAAACCTCAGGATGACAATATAAAAGAATGCAACCCTCTGGATGACGGTGGGTTGGGCTTTAATGAACGGTGTCGATTAGGCGCTCCATGTCTTGACGCTCTTTTTTATCATAACCAACCTCTTCCTTAATTTCTTTTTTATTGTCCGTTTTGGCCTTGACTCTTGGTTGAGCCAGTTTTTCAAACAGCTCGTCGCTTTCATCTTTCTTTTTTTCTCTGATTTGGTCGGGCGATTGGATTTCGATGGCTTTTTCACGGATGGTGTCTAGGGTGGTTTGGGGGATTAAGCTCTCTATCGGCTTGGCAAAGGCGCCGGCAATTTTAAAATATTTAGAATCGGTCAGGACGCGGCTTTGGTTCTCGGGCGGAATTATCCAGCCGACCAAGATATGAAACAAAATTACCAGTAAAAATGCTCTTAAAATGCCAAAAAATAAGCCGAGCGCCCTATCCATTCCTTTGAGTTTGCTGGTTTTTATCTTGTCTACAAGTTTGCCGGTTAAGAGAATCCAGGCGACCATGAAAACGATAATAATTATCATGGCGGTGGTGATGCCTGCGACCGTTCCGCTTTCAATATAATTTAAGGTGATGGGGTTTAAAATCGGCAGCAAGGCTATAACCAAGGCAGAGGCGATGACCCAGCCGGTGATGGAAAGAACTTCTTTTACAAAGCCGCGGCTCAGCGCAATTAAGGCCGAGATTAAAACAATGATTAAGATGATGACGTCTAAATTATTGAGCTGGTGCATGGTGGGTGCTCCTTATTGAAACCAGTTAATCAGCCGTTGGACATTGCCGATTTCATGTGCGGTTATGTCTTTACCCAGAGGCTTTTTTTCTTTGCCATAGGTGGCGGGAACAATGGCGCTGGAAAAGCCCAGTTTTCTGGCCTCTTTGATGCGAGCATTAGGCTGGCTGACGGCGCGGATTTCTCCGCTGAGGCCGATTTCTCCGAAAATTACGGCATCGGCGGGCAGCGGCTTATTGGTCATGGAAGAGATTACGGCCATGGCCACGGCCAAGTCGGCCGCCGGTTCAGAGATTTTTAAGCCCCCTGCTATGTTCAGATATACGTCTGAAGAACTGAAGTTCATGCCGCAGCGGGCTTCAAGCACGGCCAGAATCATGGACAGGCGATTGGAATCCCAGCCGACCACCGCCCTCCTCGGGCTTGAATAGCCGCTTTGGCTGACCAGAGCCTGAATTTCTACCAAAACCGGGCGCGAGCCTTCTATGCCTGCAAAAACGCAAGAGCCGGAGATATTGCCTTGTCTTTCCGCCAAAAACAGTGCAGAAGGATTTTCAACCTCGGCCAGGCCCTGGTCCTGCATCTCAAAAACGCCGATTTCATCGGTGGCGCCGTAGCGGTTTTTGACCGCACGCAAAATGCGGAAGTGGTGGCCTCTTTCACCTTCAAAATATAAAACAGTATCAACCATATGTTCTAAAACGCGCGGGCCGGCAATGGAGCCTTGTTTGGTGACGTGGCCGACCAAAAACAGAGAAAAACGCTTCTTTTTGGCCAGTTTAATGAGTTCATATGCGCAGGCGCGAACCTGGTTGACGCTGCCCGGGGTGCTTTCAACATCTTCCAAATACATGGTTTGGATGGAATCGATGATTACCACCGCAGCATCGGACTTTTCCAGGGTGGCGATAATGTCTTTAATATCCGTGGCTGAGGCAAGCTTTACCGGACTTTGCTCCAGGCCTAAACGTTTGGCACGGATGCGAACCTGGTCGATGGCTTCTTCACCGGAGATATAAAAACATTCGGGTTTTTGCGGCAGGTTAGCAATGGCAGCGCAGACTTGCAGTAAAAGCGTGGATTTGCCGATGCCGGGGTCACCGCCTACCAGAATGGCGGAGCCTTGAACCAAACCGCCGCCCAAAACGCGGTCTAATTCTTTTATGCCGACGCTTAAGCGAGCCATGGCTTCGGTGGTGCCGTTTAGAGAAACGAAATCTAATTGGGAGCCTTTTTTCTTGGGTTTTAAGTTGGAAAAGCCCTCTCCTCCGACTTTTTCTTCAACAATGGTGTTCCATTCGCCGCAAGAATCGCATTTGCCCTGCCAGCGCGGGTAAACGCTGCCACAGGTATTGCAAACAAATTCTACGGTTTTTTTTGCCATTTTAAATCTCTACTTTAATTGGTCCTTTAGACTTGCCGTTGATAAACTGTTTTACATATTCATTATCAGTTTTATCCATTTCTTTAACCGTGCCGTGCCAGATGATTTTGCCTTGATAAAGCATGGCGATTTTATCGGCTATTTTGCGAGCCGAGGTCATGTCGTGGGTGATGGTTAAGGCTGTAGCGCCAAGTTTTTTGACCGAATCTATAATCAAATCATTAATCACGTCTGACATGATGGGGTCTAAGCCGGTGGTTGGTTCATCAAAAAAGATGATTTCCGGTTTGGTACAGATAGCGCGGGCCAGACTCACACGCTTTTGCATGCCGCCGGAAAGCTCTGACGGAGACAAATCTGCCACGGCAGGTGCCAGACCAACTTGGCGCAAAATTCCAACGGCAATTTCCTTGGCTTCTTTTTTGGGGGTATTGTGGTTTTCAATTAAGCTGAAGGCCACGTTTTCCCAGACGCTTAAGCTGTCAAACAAAGCACCGCCCTGAAACAGCATGCCCATTTTGGAATTAATTCTTTCCTTAACCTCTGCGTCTACGCCGACCATTTCCTGACCGTCAACCAAAATTGAGCCTTCTTCAGGGTTTAAAATGCCTTGAATGCACTTAATCAACACGGATTTTCCGGTGCCGGAACCGCCGATAACAACAAGGCTCTCGCCTTTTTTAACGTCTAAATCAAGACCGTTAAGCACCACCTTTTTGCCAAAGGATTTATGCAGGTTTCTGATTTTTATTTTTTCATTTGCCATGGTTTTCAGCCTATTTAGAGAAGAACATTTCGGTTAAGATGTAATTGAACACCAAAATTAAGATGGAGGCGGAAACCACCGCGTTGGTGGTGGCTTCGCCCACGCCCTGGGCGCCGCCTTTGGATTTATAACCGTTATAACAGCCCATTAAGGTTACGATAAAGCCGAAAACACCGGCTTTGACCAGGCCGGAAACAACGTCTATGCTTTCCAGATTTTGCCAGGTGGACTTGATGTAATTGGCCGAGTTGAAATCAAGCTTATATACGCCGACCACATAACCGCCGAAGATGCCGATGATATCGCCGATAAACACCAGGGCAGGAAGAACGATGATACCGGCAATGATGCGCGGTGCAATCAGGTATTTGAAAGGGTTGGTGGCCAAGGTGGTTAGGGCGTCAATTTGCTCGGTTACGCGCATGGTGCCTATTTCAGCGGCCATGGCAGCGCCAATGCGGCCGGCAACCATTAAACCGGAAAGCACCGGGGCAAGCTCGCGGGTGACGGAAATGAGCACCACCGAAGAAACTACGCTTTCAGCGCCAAAACGGGCAAAGCCGGAGTAACTCTGCAGGGCAATGACCATGCCGGCAAAGATGGTGGTTAAGCCCACAACCGGCAGAGAATAAAAGCCGATATCGATGATTTGTTTGCCGAGCAGCTTAAAATAAAAGGGCGGAGTTACGCAGTGATAAATGCTCTGCGCCACAAAGATGCTAAGCTCGCCCAAGCGGTTGATGAAGGTGACCAGGGTTTTGCCCTGTCGTCTTAGAAAATTTTCAATTTTTGCAAAAATCATTTTACAATTCCCGTTGTGATAATTGCTTTCAGATTAATCTTCTAATTTCAGAAATGCAAGAATCTTATCTAAACTTGAGCACTCAAAGGGGAAAAGTTTCAGTTTGCGGATTTTTATGCCTTCAATTTCGGCATATTCGGCCTCCGGCATTCTTTCAACTTGTTCAACCAGTTCAATTATCAGACTTGTTTTGACTTTCTTTACAAACGGAAGCTTTATGATGCCGACGCCGCGAACCTCCAACAAGCCTTTTATGTTTTCGGGAGGAGAGGATATTAGATTTTGGATTTTGGATTTTGGATTTTGGATTATTGATGTGTTTGTTATATCATCTGAGACAAGCTTGGCGCCCTTGTTCATTATCATTCTTAAGGCCAAATCCGATTTTCCGGAGCCGGATTTACCGGTGATTAAAATGCCCTTGCCTTTATGGCTGATGCAGGTGGCGTGGAGGAATTTGGGATTATTGCTCATATCTTTTGAGCCTCTTCTCTTTATCTGAATCTTTGCTGGAAATTGTAATTAGGCGCTTATCGCCTTCAACAATTTCAATTTCCACCTTAAAAATGTTTTTGGGCAGATAATTGCCCATTTTTTCAGGCCATTCTATCAAACAAACGCCTTCCGCCAGAGCGTCTTCCATGCCCAGTTCAAAAATTTCTTCCGGCGTTTTAAGGCGGTACAGGTCAAAATGGAAAATTTCAAAATCTTTGGCCAGGTAGCCCTGAACCAGAGTAAAGGTGGGGCTGGGAACCTCTTCGGCACCGGTCAGGCTTTGCACAAACGAGCGGCAGAAAACGCTTTTGCCGGCGCCCAGGGTTCCGAAAAGCGCAAAAGTATCTCCGGCTTTGGCAACAGATGCTATTTGGGCAGCAATCTTTGCAGTTTGTTCTTCGCTTATGGTTTTAAATTGGATCAAGGATTGACCTTCTCTTTGGTTTTTCTTTAATCACTTTAATTTTAACCTTGGCGTTTTGAGCTTTAACCCAATCCCAGGGCATATAAAACTCTCCCTGCCACAAGCCCTGACCTTTGGCCTGAGCCTCCAGTTGGTATGGCAGGTAGATGTCCGTTTGTTTGGTGTCGGCTACAGCCCAGCCGTTTTGAACCAGTGCAGCACCGAGGTCATATTCGCCCAGCAAACAGGTTCCCTGCATGCTGCCGTTGGGGTAAGCCTTCATAATGCGGCAATTGAGAGCGTAGTTTTGTATCCAGCTTTTCAGCCAGGCGGTGGCCTTGGCGCCGCAGTTATAAGAACGACCCATTTTATCGGCGCAGGTTTGATTGATTTCCGGGGCATCTATGCCGTAAAGCGTGAGATATCCGCCGCCGATTTCCAAGGTATCGCCGCTGATGACGCGGGCCGGCGAGGAGATTATGGGAAAATCTTCTATATTTTGGGATTTTTCAGCTTTTTTGAAAAAACCGCCAGAACTTTCAGCCGGGCGGCCGGGGTCGGAAAAGTTTTCAGAAGTTAAGGCGCCGCCCACTCCCAAAGAATTATACTGCTGACCGGAAGACTGCTGACCCAAAAAACTGCGGATTGAAGGGCCGACGCCATGCACCCCTTGGTTGAAAGCGCCGATGGCATAAAGAATGAAGGCCAGAACACCGGAGATTATTAAAAAAGACGGAAGACAGCCCATGGCGCGCCAGGCCATTTTGGCAAAGATATAAAGAACCACAAGGCCGATGATTAAGCCTATGAATCCGCCACCCTGCATTAAAGAACTGGAGCTTTGGGTGCCGGCGCCGCCCATAAGAATAAGACCAAGTGCCGTAAAACCTAACAAGAACTTCTTTAAAAATGCCATATCTGCGTTTCCCGATTAAAAATTTATTACGATAATGCAAATTTTAGATTTTGGATTTTAGATTTTTGATTATAGCTACTTTTACCGGAAAATCCAGAATCTTTTTACCTAAAATATCTATATTAGGCAGACTATAAACATTTGGTAAAAATATGATTAAAAAAAGCTCTTCGGGCTGAAGAGCTTTTTAGCGGACAGGGTCAGTGGCCGGTGGGCAGCGAAAGATTACTTTCCGCAAAGGGGAAAGGTTTCTTCGGTTTGGTTTTTGCTGTAGCAATTGCAATGGCAAACACCCTTCTCGGCAATGTCTTTTTTGCAAAGCTCCGAAATGCAGGAGCGAGCCGGATTATTGCCGTCGCACGGGCAGCGGTACCACTCCGCTTCGCCAAACATCATTAATTTGGCGCGGGCAATTTTTTCGATGTTTTTGGTTTCAAAAAAACCTTCTTTTGCGCAAACCTCACGCATTTTTGCTAAAATGTCCATTTATATCACTTTCATTGTAAACTTATCATTGGTGGCCGGAGCTTTAAATACACCGTTTTTTTGCTGTAAAATATCAATTATCATATCAAGTTCGGCAACGGAGGCATATTGCAAAACAACTTTGCCGCCGCCGTTTTTGCTAGGAGAGATGGAAATTCTTAAGCCCAAAGCCTCTTTTAAGTCTTTTTCCAGATCTTCAACATCGCCATCTTTATGGTTTTTGATTTTTGATTTTGGATTTTTGATTTTGGAAGCCATGTCTTCAACAGCGCGCACGCTTAGATCTTTCTTTATAACTTTTTGTGCGAGTTCGGCGGCGTTATCCAAGCCGACCAAAACTTTGGCATGACCAGCAGAAAGCTTGTTTTCCTTAACCAGCTTCTTAACATCATCCGGCAGAGTTAAAAGCCTTAACATGTTGGCCACGTGGCTGCGAGACTTGCCGACAATCTGGCTGATGGCTTCCTGGGTGTGAGAGAACTCTTTCATCAATTGTTGAAAGGCTTCGGCTTCTTCAATGGCCGACAGGTTTTCACGAAGCAGATTTTCAACCAAGGCGACCTCTAAGACCTCTTTGTCGCTCAAGTCTTTTTCAATTACCGGAACCTCTATTAAACCGGCAGCTTTGGAGGCGCGCCAACGACGTTCGCCGGCGATAATTTCATACTCCTGCCCTTTTCTTCTGACAATCAGCGGCTGCAAAACGCCCTTTTCTTTAATAGACTGCACCAGAGCATTAAGGGCCTCTTCGTCAAACTCGGTACGGGGCTGGAAACGGCTGGGACGAATGCGGTTGATGTCTACGGTTTTGGCATCTTGCTGAGCGGAGCTTTCCAGACTTTCAAAACTGATGTCGTCTTCGCCAAGCAAAGCGTTGAGGCCGCGGCCCAGACTTTTTCTTTTATTGTTTTCTAACATGCTAACAGTTCCTTTTCTCTTTTTAATACTTCTCCGGTCAGGCTGATGTAGGCCTGCGAACCGGAGCAGCCAAAGTCATACAGCAAAACCGGCTTGCCGTGGGAAGGGGCTTCGGATATGCGGACGTTTCTCGGAATTACGGTTTGGTAAACTTTTTTGCCAAAGTAGTTTCTAACATCATCTTCAACCATTTGTGAAAGGTTGTTGCGGCGGTCATACATGGTTAAGACCACGCCCTGCAGTTCCAGTTTGGGGTTGAAGTTTTTCTTAATCAGGTTGATGTTTTTAATTAAATCGGTAATGCCTTCAAGCGCCAAAAATTCACATTGTAACGGCACAATTACCGCATCGGCGGCAACAAGGGCGTTGATGGTGACCAGATTTAAAGACGGAGGGCAGTCAATTAAGACATAGTCATAATTTACCGCTTCACGGCGAAGGGCGCTTTTAAGAGCGTATTCACGGTTTTCAACGTCAATAAGTTCAATTTCAGCGCCGGCTAAATCCGGAGAGGAGGGGATTAATGAAAAGTTAGGAACTGCCGTCCAAACAATGGTTTCGCTCAATCTTTTTTCTCCAAGCAAAACTTCATAGGAAGAAGCCATGCGGCCTTTTTTATCCACCCCCATGGAGGTTGAGGCATTACCCTGCGGATCTAAGTCTATTACCAAAACTTTTTTGCCGACCGCAGCCATGGCAGTGGCAACATTTACGGTGGTGGTGGTTTTGCCTACACCGCCCTTGCGGTTGGCAATTGCGATTATTCTGGGCATTATTTTTCTCCTTTCCTGTGAATGTTTGTAATTTTAAGGGTTACTCCCTCGGAACTGGTTTGGCTTGGAATGGCTTCATAATTAAAAGACCAATGTTTTTGAGCCTCTTGAATTTCTTCCATATAACTTTTGCCTTTTTGAAACAAGCAGAGCGTATCTTTGCGGCGAATGTTTGCGGTTAAGGCAAAAAGCTTTTCCAAAGAAGCCAGGGCTCTGGCGGTTATTACATCGGCCTTGGGTTGAGATATTTTTTCAACCCTGTCGTTAATAACGATTATGTTTGTTTTGGTCAGTTCTGCCACATGCTTTAAATACGCTGTTTTTTTAACAACACTTTCCACCAAAAACACTTTTAAATACGGTGTTGCTTCAGCAGCCATTATCGCCAGCACCATTCCCGGAAAGCCGGCACCGGAACCAATATCCACCAACGATTTGGCGTTTGATGGAATATGTTCAAAAAGCTGCATGGAGTCTAAAAAATGCCTCTCCCAGGCAAAAGGAATGGTTGAGGGGCTGACTAGGTTGAACTTTTGCTGCCACTCGTTAAGAGAGGCTTCATAAGATTTTAGTTTCAACATTGTTTCACGTGAAACATTATATGATGGTTTTTCTGTGCTCATAGAAATATTTATATATTTTTTTAAAAAATTTAAAATATTTTTATGGTACTTATAAACAGATAAGAGGAAGATATTATAATTTGAAGCGGTTTTTATAGTTCAATTCTTTTAACAGAGCCTCGGCTTGGTCGAAGGCATAACCGAGTTGACCGGTTTGGTGAGCATCGTCGGAAATGACGACCGGTACATTTCTCTTGTTTAATTCTTCCAGCATCCAGCGAGCAGGGTAAAAGTCGCCGATACTCCTTAAGCCTTTGGTGCTGAGTTCAAAAGCGGTGCCGCTTTGAGCCAGAGCCTCGATAATGGCCATGCGTTCTTCATAAAAATCTTCTTCACCACAAAGACCTGCCCAGCGAGGGTAGTCCAAATGAGCAATAAAAGAAAATAAGCCACTGGCAGCCGCCTGACGCACTAAATCAAAATGTCTGGAAACATATTCTTGCTTTTGGGCAGGGGACGGCTTTTTCTCTGCAAAAAGGTGCAAATCGGTGATTTTGTTGCAGCCTTCATCAAAAACGCTGTGGTTGCCGCTTTGCAGATAATCTGCCTTAGTTTGCTTTTTGAAGTTTTTAAACTCTTCGAGCCAGCCGGGATAAGTGAAAAAGTCCATCTCAAAACCAACATATGTTTTTATGGGAAGGCTTTTAGCTGCTTTCTTAATTTCTTCAACCCGGCGATTGCTCATCTCCAGAGCTTTGGCAAAATTATTGAAGTAATATTGACGAGGGTATCCGTACGCTTCGCTTTTATCTATATTCTTATGGATAATCAAATGATCTGAAATGCCGATTTCTTTCCAGCCGAGTTTAACGGCCTCTGCCAGCATTTCTTCAATGGTGTTGGCGCCGTCGGAAAAGTCGGTATGAGTGTGGTAGCTAAACTTTTGCATGGGGCAGAGATTCTATATTGATTCCGGCAGGAGAGGTTTTAACCTTGACCCCTAATGACTGCAGGTTGGTTATTAAGTTGGGATAACCGCGTAGGGCAAACATCGGCTTTTCAATGGTTGATTTGCCCTTGACCATCGCAGCCAAAACAATTAAGCCCATGGTGCCGCGCAAGTCCATGCCGACAGCGGATGCAGGATGGAGCTCCGAAGGAGTGATTTCGGCCACCATGGCTTGATAGGTTATACCTTGTCCGGCGTCAACATCTATTTGTTTTACCGATGTTTTCAAACCAAACTTTTGCATTTCTTCAAGATGGCCAATGCGCCCCGGCCAGATAATGTCTACTATTGTGGACTTGCTTTCGGCCAAAGCTAAAATCGGCGTCCAGACCTGATGGATGTCTGTTTCCATGCCCGGAAAAGGTGACATCTGCATGGTTACACCGGAAAATTTTTCTCTTTCTCTGAAGTCTAAAATGATTTCATTTTTATCTTCAGAATAATAGATGCCGCTTGAGCCAAGGTTTTTTAACTGAGAAAGCCAGGGAGAACAATGTTCATAGTTTATGCCGCAAAGAGTTATAAAACCGCCAGTGCCCAAGGCCAGCAAAGCATAGCTGGCGGCTTCAAGCCGGTCGGGAATAACAATAAAATCTCCGCCTTTAAGCAGTCCTTTGTTGCCGCCGTTATAGATTAAACCGGTTTGACCGCTGCCATGAACACTCAAGCCCATTTTTTGCAGCATATCAACCAGATTGGAAACCTCCGGCTCCAAAGAAGAATTATACATCATTTTTAAGTTTTTTGAGCCGGCAACAGATAACAGCCAGTGGAAGGTTGCACCGTGAGAAACTTTGGCCGTGGTATAAATCGGACAGCTGTTTTCAGGCTCTTTGGCCGGAAGATAAAAACAAAGATGAGGCTTTTCTTTGAGCGTTTCTTCTTGAATATTGCAATTAAAGACTGTTCTTAAGAGTTTTTCATGAAAGTCTGTGGCGCGTTTGCCGCCGAAAGAACAGCCTCCGGGAATGCGCACTTTTAAACAATCAAATTCTTTGGTGTGTCTGAAACGAGCCAGAAGAGAACCCCAAAGGTAATAACTGGCGCGAAACTTAATGGCTTTTTCAGAAAGAATATTACTTTTAATCTTCTTGGCGTGCAGCTTGAGAATTTTTTTTTCAGGATTAAATTTTACATCTACTCCCAATTCGCGCATGATATGCCCCATGTCCAAAACATCTGAAATGTACGGAACATTATGCAGGGTCACTTTTTCATCGGTAAGCAGGGCAGCAGCCATTAAACCTAAGATGGCGTTTTTGGCGCCGCTGATTTCTATGCTGCCTCTTACCGGGCTGCCACCTTCAATTGTTAACCGATCCGGAATGAAAAACATGAGAATCTCCTTTGGTCTTAGGCTATAACAGAGAAGCTAATTATTTCTTAAGATGACCGAGCAGGGCGGTGATTGCAGCCGGAGTTACACCGGGAATGCGCGAAGCTTCGCCAATGGTTGAGGGTTTGACTTTGCTTAATTTGGCAACCATTTCATTGGAAAGGCCGCCTATTTTGCGGTAGTCTATGTCTTCTTTAATTTTTAATCCTTCGTCTTTTTTAAACAAATCTATGTCAGCCTGCTGGCGTTTTAAGTATCCCGAATAGGTGGACTCGGTTTCTATTTGTTCATAGATCTCCGGAGAGGCGTTTTTTAACTCAGGCCAAATTTGCTCAAGAGTTTCACGTGGAACATTTAAAGCCAACAGTTCGAAAGCTGTACGGGGTGAGGTTATGGTTAAACCATGCTCTCGGGCCTGTTTGGGAGTCAGCCGCAGATTTTTGAAAAGCTCCAGATATTTGTTTTTTTCATCTCTTTTAGCTTTAAATACACCGTATCTATATTCAGAAACCAAGCCTGCTTCATAGCCTTTTGGGGTTAGACGCTCGTCGGCATTATCAGCTCTTAAAAAGAGGCGGTATTCGGATCGGGAGGTGAACATGCGGTAAGGCTCATCAACGCCTTTGGTGATTAAGTCATCTACCATTACGCCGATGTAACCTTCTGAGCGGTCAACAGTAAAAAGGTGTCCGGCAGCGTTGGCGCCGGCGATTAAACCTTGGGCGGCAGCTTCTTCATAGCCGGTGGTGCCGTTGATTTGTCCGGCCAGAAAGAGGCCGGGAATTTTTTTGCACTCCAGAGTGTTTTTAAGCTCTTGAGGGTCGACAAAGTCATATTCTATGGCGTAGGCATATTCTAAAATCTTTACCTTTTCCAAGCCTTTAATGGTTCGGATAAACTGTTCTTGAACCCCTTTAGGCAAAGAGGTGGATATGCCGTTGGGATAGATTACATCTGAATTCAACCCCTCCGGCTCTAAGAATATTTGGTGAGAGTCTTTATCGGCAAATTTAACCAGCTTATCTTCAATGCTGGGGCAATAGCGCGGGCCGACCCCTTCAATTAAGCCTGAAAACAAGGCGCATTTGGAAAAGTTGTCTTTGATTATACGGTGGGTTTCCGGGTTGGTATGGGTGATGTGGCAGTTAATTTGCGGGTTGGTAATTTCTTTGGTTAAATATGAAAAAGGCTGGGGGTGTTCGTCACCTTTTTGAATCTCTAACTTGGAAAAGTCTATGCTTTTTGCAGACAGACGGGCAGGGGTTCCGGTCTTTAGGCGTCCAACCTTTAGACCAGCAGCCTTTAAATACGGCGTTATACCGGAGCAGCTGACGTCATGTATTCTGCCGCCGACGGAAGCTTCCTGACCAATGAAAATTTTGCCGTTTAAAAAGGTGCCGGAAGTTAGGACAACGCTTTGGGCGTTGCAGTGAAAAGTGAATGGTGAAAGGTGAAGGGTGAAGGAGTTGTCTTTGAATTCTATGCCTTCGACAGAGGCTTCGATTATATCTAAGCTTGGCTGATTTTGCAGGGCTTCAAGCATGTATTTTTTATATAATTCTCTATCGGCTTGCGCCCTTGGTCCTCTGACTGCCGGGCCTTTGGAGGCGTTTAACATTCTGAACTGGATGCCGGCTTTATCTATAACCCGACCCATTAAACCGTCTAAGGCATCTATTTCTCTGACCAAATGACCTTTGCCCAAACCACCGATAGCCGGATTGCAGGACATGGCGCCGATGGTGGATATTTTATGAGTGATTAAAGCGGTTTTGGCGCCCAAACGTGCCGAAGCAGCGGCGGCCTCACAGCCGGCATGGCCTCCTCCGATTACAATCACATCATAAATTTTTGATTGAAGCATATTATTTTCCAATGCAAAAATCGCTGAAAATTTTATCTAGAATGTCTTCAACATTAACAACTCCAGTGATTTTGCCCAGAGCACGAGAGGCCATGCGGGCGTCTTCGGTCGATAGCTCTATTTCTTTATTTAAGCTAAACTGCTCAAGATGTTCCAACGTTTCTCGGAGGGCCTCTTTATATCTTTGACGGGTGATAATTAAGCCCGAGCCTGAAGTGAAGCGTTCTTTGATGCTATTATATATGCGCTCAACCAAAGCCTCTATTCCTTCTCCGGTTTTGGCGGAGATATAAAAAACGTCTTTATCGGTTTTTTTGCTTAACTTATCACTTTTGTTAGCAATATATATCACTTTGTTTTTAGATTCTTTTTCTATGTTTTCAAACACCTGAACACTGTCTTGTGAAGAATCAAAGACGCATAAAACCAAGTCGGCATCCACAACTTTGGCAAAGGCAATTTCTATGCCTTTTTGCTCAATAAGCTCTTCAACTTTCCTGATTCCGGCGGTGTCGGTTATGGTAACCGGATAACCTTTAATATCTAAATGAACGTCTATAGCGTCGCGGGTGGTGCCGGCAACGTCTGAAACTATGGCCGCCTCTCTTTTAACCAGCGCATTAAGCAGGCTTGATTTTCCGGAATTCGGCGGGCCAAATATGACAACCCTGAAACCATCTCTTAATCTTTCTCCAACTTCATCCTGTGAAAGATGTTCGGCTATTTCTTGCTTTAGTTTAAATACAGTGTTTAAAATATTGTTTTTTATAGATTCATTAATATCTTCTTCCGGAAAATCTATATATGCTTCAAGATAGGCTAAGACCTTAATAATATCTTGGCGCCAAGCGGTATAAAGATTTTTCAGCCCGCCTTCCATTTGGCGCAGGGCAGCTTTTTGCTGCTCAGAAGTTTCGGCATCAATTAAATCGGCGAGGCCTTCGGCTTCGGTTAAATCCATTTTGCCGTTGTAAAAGGCTCTTTTGGAAAATTCTCCGGGTTCGGCCAGGCAAAATTCCGAAATTGAACCCAAAGCATTTAATATGCTGGAAATTACCGCTTTAGACCCGTGAATGTGAAGCTCAACAACATCTTCTCCGGTAAAAGAATGAGGAGCCGGAAAATAAACCAGCAGACATTTATCTAATTTTTGATTTTTGATTTTTGATTTTAGATTAATGAAATATGTTTTACGAGGCTCGGGGTTTTTTAAATCGGTCATTTCTGAAATTACGGCACGGGCGCTTTTTCCGGAAATGCGGATGAGCGCAACGCCGGATTTGCCATAAACGGTGGAAAGTGCATAGATAGTTTTCATGAAAGACTATATAATACATAAAATCTAAAAAATACAGCTTTTTTTGACTCTAGAGAGGTTTTACGGGTTTTTAAGTTATCAGGGTTAAAATGCGTTGAAACTTCTTCTCTAGGGAGCCTTAAAAATGAAAAACGCGCTAAAGCTTATTATCTGGGACTTTGACGGGGTTATTGCCGATTCAGAGCATTTATGGATAGAATGCTGGCGAAAATTGCTGAACCAAAAATTTAAAACAAATTGGGATTTTAAAACCAGCAATAAAATTTTGGGCGGCATCAGCCCCAAAAGCAAAATTGAAAATTTAAGCAGGCTTGGAATAAACATCGATGATAGTTTCTTAAAAGAAATGAAAGAAATTGAAAAAGATGCGGTTAATCATCAGATGGTGCCGGTTGAAGGCGTGGAAGAAATTTTTAAACTCAGACAATTTAAGCAGTGTATTGCCACCGGCGGGAATTTTGACAAGACCGAACATAAACTTGATGTTTTGGGCTTTAGAAAATATTTTAAAAACGAAGATATTTTTACGGCACAGATGGTGGAACGCGGCAAACCCGCGCCTGATTTGTTTCTTTATGCTTTGGAAAAAGAAGGGATTAAGCCAAAAGAGGCTGTGGTGGTTGAAGATTCTTTGGCCGGGCTGCAGGCGGCTTTAAATGCAAATATTTTGCCGATTGCTTTTGTGGGCTGCCAAATGAATAACAACTTCGAATATATTCAAAGAGTTAAAGATTTGGGAATTAAGCATATTTTTGACAAGATGGGTGATGTTAAAAGTTTTTTGTTGAATTTGTCTAGATGATATGTTATAAGCAAGGTCTAAACTAAATTAAATACAAACTATTATGAAAAAGATTTTATTATTTTTATGCGCTATTGCGCTTTGCTGCTCTTCCTGCAAGGAAAAACACCCTACCGACATTGTTAATTTTGTAAAAGTATATTCCGGAATGCGCAACGACAGCGACCGCTATACGATAAGACTAAGAAACGGCGAAAAAATTACCAGCGGTTTATTTAGGTGTTATCTTGAAGACGTGTCTCCGGGCAATGAGGAAAGTCTTGTTTTTTTAAGATTTGAAAATGAAAATGCCAGGGTTTCTCAGTTTGCAATTCTTACCGAGGATTTACATAAATTTCCCGATTTTGAAAAAGCTGCCGCTAAAGCAGATAAAAGAATGAGGGAAGGTGGTCCGGAAATTGTTGTTTTGATTGATTATGAAACAAGATACAGTCCTATAGCCAGCAAGAGTAAGATTAGTAAAATTACTCACTTTTGGGATATAACCGGTATGAAATATAAAAAAGATTTTTCTAACCTAACTCCTGAAATGATAAAGGTAAAAGGTATAAAAGAGAGAATAAACTCTAAACCTATAAAGCTTTAATAAAAAAACCGCCAGTTTTGGCGGTTTTTTCATTTATTTATTCATAGTATTGAAAAAGTCTTGATTATCTTTGCTTAAGCTTAGCTTTTCAAGCAGGAATTCCATACCGTCGGTCATACCCATCTGCATTAAGACACGGCGCAGCACCCACATTTTGGTTAAAGTTTGCTTATCTACCAAAAGCTCTTCTTTTCTGGTTCCGGAGCGGGTGATATCGATGGTCGGGAATAGGCGTTTATCGGTTAATTTTCTATCTAAGATAATTTCAGAGTTGCCGGTTCCTTTAAATTCTTCAAAAATAACCTCATCCATACGGGAGCCGGTGTCAATTAAGGCAGTGGCAATAATGGTTAAGGAGCCGCCTTCTTCAACATTTCTGGCTGCACCCAAAATGCGTTTTGGTCTTTGCAGGGCGTTGGCATCTACACCGCCGGTTAAAACTTTGCCTGATGAAGGAACAACGGTATTATATGCGCGGCCCAGCCTAGTGATGGAATCAAGCAAAATTACCACGTCTTTTTTAGTTTCTACCAAACGTTTAGCTTTTTCAATGACCATTTCCGCAACCTGAACGTGACGGGTGGCCGGTTCATCAAAGGTTGAAGATATAACCTCGCCTTTGACTGAACGGGTCATATCGGTAACTTCTTCAGGGCGCTCATCAATCAGCAGCACCATAAGATAAACCTCTGGGTGATTAACGGCAACAGCATGAGCAATGTTTTGCAGCATTACGGTTTTGCCGGTGCGAGGAGGAGCCACAATTAAGCCTCGCTGGCCTTTACCTTGCGGAGATATGAGGTCAATAACGCGGGTGGTATAGTCTTTGTCTCCGCAGATAACATCAAAATCTAGTTTTTTGGTTGGGTAAAGCGGCGTTAAGTTGTCAAAATTAATACGTAGTTTTGATTTTTCAGGATCATCATAATTTATTGTATTAATTTTGGTTAAGGCAAAATAACGTTCATTATCTTTAGGAGCTCTTATTTCTCCTTCAATGGTATCACCCGTTCTTAAGCCGTATTTTTTTACTTGGGCAGGAGAAACATAGATGTCATCCGGGCCGGCAAGGTAGTTGGATTGTGAAGAACGCAGAAAACCAAAACCGTCTTGAAGGACTTCAATTGTGCCTTCTCCATAAATTGTATTGTCTTCTGAAGCTACTTTTTTTAAAATGGCAAACATTAGGTCTTGCTTGCGCATTGATGAGGCATCTTCAATATTTAAGGCTTCGGCTTGCTGAAGCAAGTCTTTGGGAGACTTATTTTTGAGTTCTTTTAAATGCATGAAAAATCCTAAAAAGAATATTTTAGTTTTGATGAGCAGATAGTAGATTTATTTTTCATTAGAGTCAATAAATTATTCACAGCGCCGCAGGCCCTACAATATATTTTTAAATATTTTAGTGGTTATTGTATATGGTTGTAAAAAATGTTAATTATTTTTTATAAAATATTTATAAACACTTTTTGCAGTTGTTAAAAATATTGTTTATTAATTTTATATATTTTAGGTAGTTATTTGTTTTTTATTAACTTTAATTTGTAAATAAAATTTTGTTGGTTTTGTGAGTAAAAAAGTTATAAACATATTTATAGCGGCTTGATAAAAGTTATTAACCTGTTGGTAAGTAGTTGTATTAAATTTGGCTTTGCGGTGATAAATTTTATTAAAGCGTGTTTATATGTCAGTTATACACAATAGGCTTTTAAAAATTGAGGAAAATTGATGAAAATTGTTGCTATTACTGGGTCTATTGGCTGTGGAAAAACCACTTTGGCATCTATTGTTAAAGAGCTGGGTTTTGCGGTTTATGATGTGGACAAGGTGGTTAGAAGGTTATATTTTCAGAAAAAATTTTTAGAGGTGATTAAAAAATATTTTCCGGAAGTTTTTAAAAATGAAAATTTTGATAAAAGAGCGCTTAGAAACTTGGTTTTTTCAGATAATAAGGCTTTGAAAAAACTGGAAGGGCTGATTCATCCCTTTTTAAGGGAAGATTTTAAAAAATATATTTTGAAAATCAAAATTGTT
>JAVBOV010000057.1:0-7395 GCA_031550205.1 Alphaproteobacteria bacterium | reverse complement strand
AATCATCTAAAAACGGCGGGTGGTAGTTGGGGCCTTTGAGGATTTTGCCGTCTTCTCTTTTTAAGGCTTTGCCGTTTACCAGCTTTGACATGTTGCTTTGGTGGACGCGTTCAAAAGCTTTTTCCAGCGGAATGTCAAAAGTTACAGCCATGCCGCTTAAGACATATTGTAAATCGGCCAGCTCTTTATACATTTTGGCGCGGGTTTCTTTAGAGGTTGCACCGGTTGTTTTAAGCTCATTAATTAAGCCGTTGATTTCAGTTTTCAGCTCGTCTAATTCTTCAGCCAAAAGGCGTTCACGCAGTTCTAAGAGCTCCACGCTGTATTTTTCAGATATGGCAGAATCTGTGGCAATGTGAAATTCTTTGACTTGGGTTTCATATTTGCTCATAGATGGACTCTTTCCTTTCTTGGATCCTTCGACTACGCGCTGCTCCGCTCAGGATGACAAAAACTTAAGCGTTAAAAACGCTAATGTTTTTGTCACTTTTTTGTATCAATGACCTTAATGGCTTGTTCCAAGGTTGGCTCTTTTTCTTTTAACTCTTTAGGCAGGGCATGGTTGAAGCGGCCGACTTTTAAGTATAGGCCAAATTTGCCGGGCATTAATATAATCTCGCCTTTTTTAGGGTGTTTGCCCAGAGATTTTCCCTGCGGGCGCTCGGCCACGTTTTTCAAAATTTCTTCGGCGCGGGCAAGGGTGATGTTGAAGATTGTATCATCGCCGCTCAAAGATTTTGACTTGCCGCCTTGTTTTAAATAGGGGCCGAATTTGCCCAAATAGACTTCAATGCCGTTGCCCAAATTTTTAGGTAAACTCAACAAGGTAATTGCAATTTCTAAAGTGATGGTTTCAGGTTTTATATCTTTGGGAAGAGATACGCGTTTGGGTTTTTCGGTGAGTTTTGCGGCATCTTCACCAAGCTGCAGATAATCTCCGTACGGGCCTTTTTTGAGATAAATGTTCATGCCGTTCATCTCGCCCAAAAGTTTGTCTTCTCCGACTTTTTTAATTACGGAAGGGTTCTCGGTTTCTTCTTCATTATCGTCGGTTAAAGGTTTGGTATATTTGCAATCAGGGTAATTGGAGCAGCCTAAAAAGGCGCCGTATTTGCCGAGCTTTATATTCAACTTTCCTTTGTGACATTCCGGACAGACGCGAGGATCCGAGCCGTCGGCGCGGGGTGGAAAGAGGTGAAACTCCAAAACTTTTTCAATGGTATCAATAACGTCGCTGACCTTTAAGGGCTGCACGGCCTCAATGTTTTTAATGAACTTGGCCCAGAAACCGGAAAGCAGTTTTTTCCAGTCCATTTGACCGCCGGAAACATCATCTAAAAATTCTTCCAGCTGCGCGGTGAAGTCATATTCCACATATTTTTTGAAATAATTTTCTAAAAACACGGTGACAATGCGGCCGCGGTCTTCAGGGATGAAGCGCAGTTTTTCAACCCGCACGTATTTGCGGTCTTGAAGCACGGCGATAATCGAAGCATAGGTTGAAGGGCGGCCGATGCCAAGCTCTTCAAGCCTTTTAACCAAACTGGCTTCAGTGAAGCGCGGCGGCGGAACGGTGAAGTGCTGCTCGGGAATAATATCGCCTTTGGTGGTGTTTTCACCGACTTCAACATTTGGCAAAATGCGGTTTTCATCGTCTTCTTCGTCGTCTTTGCTTTCAACATAAAGCTTCAAGAAACCGTCAAAAGCAATGACCTGGCCGTTGGCGCGCAGCAAAATTTGGTTGTCTTTGGATTTGGCGTCTACCACCACGCGGTCTAAAACGGCGGGGTTCATTTGGCAGGCAACGGTTCTTTTCCAGATAAGCTCATATAATTTATGCGCATCGGAATCTAATTTTTCTTCCAATTTTTTGGGAGTGTTCAAGAGATCTGAAGGGCGAATGGCCTCGTGGGCTTCCTGGGCGTTTTTAGATTTGGTTTTATATTCTTTGGCCGTTTTGGGCAGATATTCGTCGCCAAAATATTTTTTGATAACCTCGCGGCAGTTTTCAACGGCTTCTTTAGAAAGGTTAACCGCGTCAGTACGCATATAGGTGATATAACCGTCTTCGTATAAGTGCTGAGCAACCTGCATGGTTCTTTTGGCAGAAAAGCGCAGTTTGCGGGCGGCTTCCTGCTGCAGGGTTGAGGTGGTGAACGGCGGAGAGGGGTAACGGTTGGCTTTTTTGCGCTCAACATTGGCAATGGCAAAATCTTGGACCTCAATTTTTTCTTTGGCTTGGAGCGCTTTTTCTTCAGAGTTAAGGTCAAATTTCTCAAGTTTTTTGCCGTCTAATTCAATGAGGTGAGTTTTTAAAAGAGCCTTGGCGCTGGTGAACAGTTCTGCGTCAATGGTCCAATATTCTTCGGATTTAAATTTTTCAATTTCAGTTTCGCGCTCGCAGATGAGGCGAAGAGCAACAGACTGCACGCGGCCGGCAGATTTTGAGCCGGGAAGCTTGCGCCACAAAACCGGAGAAAGGGTGAAGCCCACAAGATAATCCAATGCGCGGCGGGCCATGTAGGCGGAAACTAAATTATCGTCAATCTGGCGCGGGTTTTTAATGGCTTCAGCCACGGCGGCTTTGGTGATTTCATGAAAAACGACGCGTTCGATTTTTTTGTCTTTTAATTTGTTTTTGGAACGCAGTTCTTCAAGCAGGTGCCAGGCAATGGCCTCTCCTTCGCGGTCCGGGTCGGATGCGAGAATCAGTGTGTCGGCGTCTTTGAGGGCGGCGACAATGTCTTTTAAGCGTTTGTTGCCGGCGGCGCTCATTTCCCAGGTCATGGCAAAGTCTTGGTCGGGTTTGACCGAGCCGTCTTTGCTGGGCAGGTCGCGGATATGGCCGAAGCTGGCAAGAACAGTATAATCTTTGCCCAGGTATTTGTTGATGGTTTTGGCTTTGGCCGGAGACTCTACAATTACTAATTTCATTACAATTACTTTCTTAACAGGGCGACCTTGTTGCCGGCTTGGCGTTCAATTTTTCCTTCAAGTTCCAGTTCCAAAAGTTCTATGTTTACCTCTTGGGCAGAAAGGCCGGAGACTCTGATGAGTTCATCAATATCAAGGCCTTGGGGGCTTAAGAAACTTATTAAATCGGAAAAATTACTCTGGGGAATATGATTATTTTTTATCGGTTTGTCAAGGCTTTGTTTTATTTTAATTTTTTTGCCATCACACAAGATATTGAAAATATCTTGAGCGTTTTCAACCAAATGAGCTCCTTCTTTTATCAGTTTATTGGGGCCTAAAGACCTGGCGTCTTGGGGTGAGCCGGGAATGGCAAAAACTTTTTTCTTTTGTTCCAAAGCGCGCTTTGCGGTGATGAGTGAGCCGGACTTTAAGTTGGCCTCAACCACCAAGGTTCCTTCAGAGAGGGCAGAGACAATGCGGTTGCGGCGCGGAAAGTTTGCGGTTTGGGGTTCATAACCGAGCGGGAACTCTGAGACCAGCACACCTTGGTGGATAATTTGTTTGTATAGGTCTTGGTTTTCAAGAGGGTAGACAATGTCTATGCCGCAGCCGAGGACGGCCAGGGTGGGGCCGGCTTGGTCTTTGGCATACATGGCGCCTTTGTGGGCGGCGCTGTCTATGCCGCGGGCAAGCCCGGAGATTATGAGCACATTATTATTGGTTAAGTCATAGGCGATTTTTGAGGCGGTTTTGCGGCCGTTGACAGAGGCATTGCGGGCGCCGACAATGGAAAGAGCCGGTTCGTGATTTAAGAGTTTTTCATTGCCCAAAACATAGAGCAGCGGCGGGGCGTCTTCAAGAGCTTTAAGCTTTTGGGGATATGATTTGTCTTGGTAAGAGATGATTTTGGCGCCGAGGGCAGATGCTTTTTTTAGTTCTTCTTCAGCCCGCTCAATGCTCCAAGGACTGAACTTGGGCGGAAGGTTTTTTAAGGCATTTGAGGCAGAGCCGTGTTTGCCGACCAGTCTATAGAAGGTGACGGGGCCAAGGCCTTCGGCGTTTATCAGCTGTATGGTTTCAATCAGGCTCATTTCTTTTTCTTAAAAGAGATTTTGCTCTCGGTTTTGGTAAGCAGGCGTTTGATGTTGGAATGGTGGCGGATTAAGACCAGAACCACAATCGGGATATAAAACACATTATATATAGGAGTGGCAAAATAAAAGGTATAAACCGGGGTGAGGATAAACGCAACAATGGCGGAGAGTGAGGAATAGCGGGTGATTATGGCGGTGGCGAGCCAGGTTAATAGGCTTAAAAGGCCGATGAATGGGGTCATGGCCACAAAAAGGCCAAAGCTGGAGGCAACGCTTTTGCCGCCTTTGAACTTGAGCCAGACCGGGAAGCTGTGGCCAACGATGGCAGACGTGCCGGCAAGAAGGCCGGCAAAAAGATTGGCGGCGGTATAGTTGCCGAGGATAACCAAGCCGCTGTCCATGTATGAGGTTGGGAAATAGCGGGCGACCAAAAAGGCGATGAGGCCGGCTTTGGAGGCGTCGAGCAGAACGGTTAAGACAGCCAAGTCTTTGCGGCCGGTGCGCAGGACGTTGGTGGCGCCGATGCTTTTGGAGCCGATATTGCGGATATCTTCGGTTTTGGCGAGTTTGGTTAAGACCAGGCCGAAGGGAATTGAGCCGATGAGATAGCCGATGAGGGCGGAAAGCGAGAAAAGCATGGAAAAGTACCTTTTAGATTTTTGATTTTAGATTTTTGATTTTAGATTATGGAAATTTTTTTTCAAGGTGAATCTTTTTTGGTGTTGATGATGGAGAGGAAAAGGAGTGATTTTTTGATTATGTAAGTGAGAATATTTTAGATTACCAATTTCGGAGCACGTGCTCCGAAATTGGTAATCTAAATGAAAGCCTGCTGTTTTATGTGATGAGAATCTGCTGTTTTATGTGATGAGAATCTGCTGTTTTATGTGATGAGAATCTACTGTTTTATGTGATGAGAATCTGCTGTTTTATGTGATGAGAATCTGCTGTTTTATGTGATGAAGGGTGTTTTCTAATTGACTTTTACAGAGGGAAAGGTTAGATTTGGGGCGGAAAGTGATTATTATGTTTAACAATTAAAAAATATATTTTTATGGAAAAAGAATTAAAAGAAAAAGTATTGGCGCGCATTGCCGATTGGAAGAAGCTTTTTATAAACAAAGCTGAGGCTTACGGAATTCAGTTTCATCCCAATGTTGAAGCGAAAGATGTTTCTTGGTTTGAGATTATTGGCGATATTGAAATGACTAATGATCTTTTTGGCAAAGCAACCGCTGAGGCGTGCAGGGTGATTGGCCCTTTTGATGAAGAAGAACAAAAGTTTTTGGCAAAACTGCCGTATTATGAATATATAAAATTCATAGTTAAGAATCAGGGAAGCACACCCGAAATCTTCGGCTCGGTGATAGAAGTTGATGACATGTTTTCTGCTGAGGTTGCATTTTGGGTTTCTGAAAAATCTCAATTTTCGCCCTTGGTTCTTAGGTGCTTTATCAAAACAGCGGAAAAGGTTGACTTTGGCAGCGATATTTTGGCAGCGTGTGAATTGGGCAGACACTGCACGGCTTTGATAGTTTCTTATGTTGATGAGCTTCCGGAAGACTTTGTGAAAAGGCGGGAAGAGCTGGAAAAAGAAGAGCAAAACGTGCCTAATTTTGGAGATAGAGAGGGACGCTTGCACCAACAAACTACAGGCTTTCCTGAAGATTTGATTGATGATTTGCCTTTTTAATTTTTTAACACCTACAGTTTATGGCTGCGGGTGTTTTTTTGTGGGTGTATGAGGTAAGAGCGTCATTCTGAGGCGTAGCCGAAGAATCTATGGATCCTTCGCTGCACTCAGGATGACGAAGGAAAGGATCTCTCCGCTCGCATCCTTCTTTGCTGGAGCTACGGCGGGCGGGATGCTTGGTCGAGATGACGTTATAAAAAGTTGTGGGATTTTAAAATGTTAGTGGATTTTTAATTTAAAATAAATATGATGGTGGGTAAGGATTATTGGTTTGGCTGGATTGCTTCGCTGTGCTCGCAATGACAACAAGGAGGAGATGTATGAAGCCTAAGTATAAGAGGATTTTATTGAAGCTTTCTGGGGAAGGTTTGATGGGAGATAAGGCTTTTGGCATGTCGGCGGAGGTGATTGCCGATTTGGCGAGGCAGATTAAAGAGGTTAAGAAAGCCGGGGTTGAAGTTTGCGTGATTGTCGGCGGCGGCAACATTTTCCGCGGAGCCAAAGAGGCTTCTAAGGGAATTGACCGCACGGTGGCCGACCAAGTGGGCATGCTGGCAACGGTGATGAACGCTTTGTATTTGCAAAATGCCTTAGAGTTAATCGGAGTTGAGGCACGAGTTCTTTCCGGGCTTAATTTGCCGGATGTTTGCGAAAGCTATATGCACCGCAAAGCTTTGAGTCATTTGCAAAAAAAACGGGTGATTATATTTGCCGGAGGCACCGGAAACCCATATTTTACAACAGATACGGGAGCGGCTCTAAGAGCCTCGGAGATGAAGGCGGACGCATTGTTGAAGGCCACGCAGGTGGACGGGGTTTATGATAAAGACCCGAAAACTTGTGAAAAGGCGAAAAAATATGATGCAATTTCTTATGATGAGGTTATAAATAAGCAATTAAAGGTGATGGATACTGCCGCTGTGGCTTTGGCAAGAGAAAACAATATTCCGATTATTGTGTTCTCGCAAAAGGGCAAAAATGCGCTTATGAGCGCAGTTTGCGGCAAGGGTGAGTTCACTGTTATCGGCAATAAAAGGAAATAGTTATGTTTAATAAGATTAAAGAAGATATTAAGACCCGAATGGACAAGTCTTTGGATGTTTTGAGGGCTGAGTTTGGCGGTTTGCGCGCCGGGCGCGCTCACACCAGTTTGCTTGACGGCATTATGGTTGATGCCTATGGTTCAATGACGCCGCTGGTGCAAGTGGGTACGGTCGGCGTACCTGATGCCAGAACGCTTTCCATTAATGTTTGGGACAAATCTTTGGTGAAATCTGTTGAAAAGGCAATTTTAGAATCGGGTTTGGGCTTAAACCCGATGAGCGACGGCGCGATTATTCGTCTGCCTATTCCGCCGCTTAGCGAAGAACGCAGAAAAGAGCTGGTTAAGGTTGCCGGCAAATATGCCGAAACCTGCAAGGTGGCCATTCGCTCGCTGCGCCGCGACGGAATTGACGCCGTGAAAAAGCTGAAAAAAGACAACCTGATTTCGGAAGATGAAGAAAAGCGTTATGAAAACGAAGTTCAGAAACTGACCGACGAGGCGGTTAAGACCGTGGACGGCATGATTGCCGATAAAGAAAAGGACATCCTTCAGGTTTAATTGTTATGCTAACAATTAAACCTTGGCATTTTGGATTTTGGATTTTAGATTTTTGATTGCGGATTATTTTTTTTATGGATGAGACTGAA
>JAVBOV010000065.1:0-3503 GCA_031550205.1 Alphaproteobacteria bacterium | reverse complement strand
CAGCTTTTTAGATTTTGTTTGCCCGTTTTTCCTCTCCACTTAAACTGCCTTAGGAAAAGTATTTAGACTTTGTTAGCGTAGCTTTGCGTCCTTCGGTTCGCAGCGGTTCTGCCGAAAGAAGAATAAGACAGTCAAAGAACGATAATAGAAAAAGGCAGAACTTTAGCGGAGAAAGCAAATCGGGCATTACAAAATCTTAGAAAGCGAAACTCAGGCAGGAGCCTTTTGGTTACTTTTGGTCTCAAAAGTAACGTAAAACCCTTGCAGATAAAAGCCTACGAAAAAAGATTCGGCTGAGATTGCCGCGCGGAGTTTATCCCGAGCGTAGCCGAGGGGCTCGCAATGACGTTAATTACAAAAAAGGCTCTCGTTCCCAAGAGCCTTTTTCTTATTCGTTTTAGGTGTATATCTAAAATAGATTATTTGCTAATTTTAGCAACAACACCCGCGCCAACCGTTCTGCCGCCTTCACGAATGGCGAAGCGCAAGCCTTCATCCATTGCAACAGGGGCAATCAAAGTAACACTCATGCGGATATTGTCTCCGGGCATTACCATCTCAGTGCCGGCAGGAAGTTCAATCGAACCGGTTACGTCAGTTGTTCTAAAATAGAACTGCGGACGATAGTTGCTGAAGAACGGTGTATGACGACCGCCTTCTTCCTTCGTCAAAATATAGCATTCGCATTGGAAGGTGGTGTGCGGAGTAATGCTGCCCGGGGCTGCCAAAACTTGGCCGCGCTCAACTTCTTCTCTCTTAGTGCCGCGCAGCAACACGCCAACGTTGTCGCCGGCTTCGCCTTGGTCAAGCAGTTTACGGAACATCTCAACGCCGGTGCAGGTGGTCTTCTGAGTCGGCTTAATGCCAACAATCTCAATTTCCTCGCCAACCTTAACAATACCGCGTTCAATACGGCCGGTAACAACTGTACCGCGGCCGGAGATTGAAAACACGTCTTCAATCGGCATCAAGAAAGGCTTATCTTTCGGACGCTCAGGCTGCGGAATATACTCATCAACCGCATCCATCAGCTTCATAACCGCGTCATGACCCAAAGTCTTATCGCCGTTTTCCAAAACCGCCAAAGCAGAGCCGCGGATAACCGGAATCTTGTCGCCGGGGAATTCATAAGAAGTCAGCAAATCTCTGATTTCCATTTCAACCAAATCCAAAAGTTCAGGATCATCAACCTGGTCGCATTTGTTCATGAACACAACCAAGGCCGGAACGCCAACCTGGCGAGCCAGCAAAATGTGCTCTCTGGTTTGCGGCATCGGGCCGTCGGCGGCTGATACAACCAAAATCGCTCCGTCCATTTGCGCAGCGCCGGTAATCATGTTCTTAACATAGTCGGCGTGGCCCGGACAGTCTACGTGCGCATAGTGGCGTTTTTTGGTTTCATATTCAACGTGTGAAGTAGAAATCGTAATACCGCGGGCGCGTTCTTCAGGAGCTTTGTCAATGTTTGCATAGTCTACAAACGCTGCGCCGCCGGCCTCAGCCAATACCTTAGTAATCGCCGCTGTCAACGAGGTCTTGCCGTGGTCAACGTGACCAATCGTACCTATGTTACAGTGAGGCTTGTTTCTCTCAAATTTATCTTTTGCCATTTCAAATTAATCCTTAAGTTTTATTATTTTGTTGCAACAATTTATTAAAAATTAAAAAAGAGTGACCCATTCACTCCTCTATCATCCACCTTGCTCAAAAAGCCCAGTCGCGACGGAGCCAAAGGCGTAGACGGATGGAGCGGGTGAAGGACTTGCTAAGAAATTTATTGACCAACGTCAATAAATTTTCTGCAAAAGCTTTGGAACATCTTGTTGAGTTAAGCTGTGATGACAGCTGCAACGAAACTAGATGCCAAAGATGTATTCCCTTCCAAGAGAGCAAGCTTTTGAAAAAAGCGCCGCTCGATTGGACACCCGCTATATCTAGCTTGCAGCAGCAAGCTAAAAAATGGAGCGGGTGAAGGGAATCGAACCCTCGTCATAAGCTTGGAAGGCTTCTGCTCTACCATTGAGCTACACCCGCAATTCCTTAACAAAAAATCCTCTAAATTAAAAAAATGGTGGAGGGGGAAGGATTTGAACCTTCGTAGACTAACGTCGACGGATTTACAGTCCGTTGCATTTGACCACTCTGCCACCCCTCCGTTAAATTTTCTCAAATTTTAGGGATTCTCATTTATAGAATGCAAATAATAGCATTTTTACCGCAATGTCAACACATTTTTTATAAAAAATTAAGTTATTCATCCTATCGTAGAGCTCGGAGAGATTTAATGAAACAACCGATTCTAACCGAAAAAAGAAACCCCAAAACCATAAACATCGATTTAATGGATTCTTTTCACATTGCCCAAACCATTAATAAAGAAGACAAAAAAGTTCCAAAAGCCGTTGAAAGAGAGCTCAAAAAAATTGCCAAAGCCATAGATAAAATTTCCAACGCCTTTTTAAAAGGCGGCCGCTTGGCTTATTTCGGCGCCGGCACTTCCGGCCGCCTGGGCGTTTTAGACGCCTCTGAAATGCTGCCCACCTTCGGCGCTGCCGATTTGGTATACGGCTTCATCGCCGGCGGAGAAAAAGCCTTAAGACACCCGGTTGAAAACGCGGAAGACAGCAAAGAGTTTGCCCTAAAAGACATTAAAACGTTTAACCCTGCAAAAAAAGACATCATCGTCGGCATCTCCGCCTCCGGCAATCCGCAATATGTCTTAACCGTTTTGGAAGAAGCCCGCAAAAAAGGCGCCTTAACCATCGGCGTCTGCTCCAACCCCAAAGCCAAGATGAAAGCTTTGTCAGACATTTTCATCTGCCCCATTTTAGGAGAAGAGGTAATCACCGGTTCCTCTCGCATGAAATCCGGCACTGCCCAAAAGCTTATCTTAAACATGCTCACCACCGGCAGCTTCATTAAAATCGGCAAAACTTTTCAAAACTTAATGATAGATTTGCGCTTAAGCAACGCCAAGCTTCTTGACCGCGGCTGCCGCATAGTCTCTGAAATCACCGGCATAGATTGCGATTCTGCCCGCTGTTATCTGCAAAAAAGCAACAAAAACGTAAAAACCGCCTGCGTCATGGCCATTAAAAACTGTTCCAAACAAGACGCTGAAAAACTGCTCAAAAACGTCAGAGGAATTTTAAGAAAGCTGCACAAATGATAGAACACATAATTTTTGACTGGGACGGAACTCTGGCCGACACTTATCCCGCCATCATCAACGCATATCACCACACTTTTGATAAATTGGGCATGGATAAAAACAACTTTCAAATTAAAGAAATCATCGAAATCACCAGCAAGCTGCAAAACAAAAGCACGCTGGAATATGTCTTCGGCCCCCGCCAGAACGAGGCCAAAGACATCTATTACAGCTTCATCAACAAACACCATACCGATAACTTAAAACCCATGAGCGGCGCCAAGGAGCTTTTGGAGTTTTGCAAAAAAAACAAAATAAATTGTTATCTGATTAGCAACAAAACCAACAAAAA
>JAVBOV010000033.1:0-14539 GCA_031550205.1 Alphaproteobacteria bacterium | reverse complement strand
TGGAATTGATAAAAAGAACTTCAATTTGTTCTTGAAAGAGTGCGAATGGAGGTTTAATATTGGGGGACCAAGAGAGCTTTTAATTGATTTGAAAAAGTTGTTAAAAGAGTTGTTTTAAAAAATCTCAGGTGTCAGCCCCTTTATCTTTTTTGGTTAGCGTAAACAGCTTATCCAACTCGAATTCTGTAACGGTTAAAAATCCGTTATTATTTTCATAAATAGTGCCAAGTTTGCGCGGCCATTCATTCGTCCATTCTTTGCCTGCGTCAACAAACCATTTATCCGTATTGTTAGGGTTTGTGGTAAACTCAAATACTTCGGAAATTGGGCGATTTATCACTATTTTTAATGTGTTTGATTTCATTTGAGGATCCTCTACAACTTTAATATGCAAAAACGTTACACGATTTGTCCGGTTATATCAACCCCAATTAGGGATTTTGCCGGAGTTTTTCCTGAAATGAAGGTACATCATATACATTTTTGCGGGTCATGCGGGGCGTGGTTTAGTAGAGCACCCCTCGGAATATGGCGGATTTATTGGGGCAAAAGTTAGGTTTCCGCTTTTGGTGGGGGTCGCCACAATCAACTACATAAAATAGTATGTATTTTACATGCTATTTTTTTGTGTTTAAATGGCTGAATGAGGCGGACATTTAGGATTATTAAAAGATTTGTGTTAAGAAAAATTGGTTTTGCTAAAAACAAAAAAGAAAATTTGGGCGATTTATATGAATTATTGGTATGGAATTTTAGGCACCTTAAGGAAGACATGCCGAATATTTTCGCGCTTAAAGATAAATATCCGGACAAGGTTTGCGTTTATAACAGCGCAGATGAGGCTCTTAGAGAGTTTATATCTGAATAATGTTTTCAGATTCTAGTATGTCAGGCATTTGAAGTTTTGGGTTGTTTTTTTACTTCACCTTCTCGTCTGCAACCAGTTTATCTATTATGGCTTTGAGGTAGGTGTCTATTTGTTTGCCTTCGGAATAATCGGCGGGGGCGATGATGTTGACGCGGCCGTCTTTGATTAGATTTGCGGCTTTTTCCTTGGCTTTCTTTTTGCCAGGATTATATACGGCTATGGAATGTCCGCCTTCTTTTTTAACAATTTTCATGCAGGGGATGTCGGTGTCGCCATCGCCGATGTAAATTATATTGGTAAAAGGCATGGGGCGGCTTAACGGCTCGACATATTTGTTGATGCTCTTGTTGTCGTTAATATCGGTGCATTCCTTGTTGATTCTGAAAAGAAACTGAGTTTTGGTGGTGTAGTTTAAGGCTACGGCCGGCCAATCGGCGGCGCCGTTGGCGTCATACATGAAACAAGAGGCAAAGATCTCAGTGAACTCTCTGGCGATTTTGGTGCCTTCAATCATCTCTTTTAAGCCTGAGGAAATGATATAATGTTTGACCTTAATACCCCTTTGGGCGCCATATTGATTGATTCTTTTAAACCAGTCTTCAACCCCCTTAAAAAGCTCCACCTTTTTACCGTAGTCGGTTATGTCTTTTTTTCTGAAAGACATTTTCTTTTCCTGAGCTTTGTTTTTCATCAGCTTCATATATGCCAAAATATTGTCTGCTTTGTGCTCTTTGGCCATGTTTTCAGATTCTTCCCAAAATTTTTGCGGCGTTATGCCAAGCTTGCTGATGAAGCCGTATTCCTGCATGTTGGTGGGAGACAAAGTGCCGTCAAAGTCATAACAAATGGCCATGGGAATTAGTTTCTTGTTCATTTTGTTTACTCCGTTACCGCGTCTATCCAGTCCAGATATTCGTGGCTGGCGTTTTCAATGCCGATTTCTAAAATCTCAGGGGTTTCGTAGGAATGTTTTTTCTTAATCAGTTCTTCAATCTTGTCATAATTATGCGCAGGATATTTAATAATCATTAAAAACTCTGCGTCTTCAACAAACTTAAGCTTCCAGGTATAAAAGCTGGTGCAGGGAACAACCTGAATGCAGGCGGCCAGTTTTTTTTCAATTAGGGCTTTGGCAATTTTTTCAGCCTCTTCCTTTGAGCCGGCGGTACTAAAAATGATTTTATACATTTAAATCTCCGATAAACAGTGTTATATTATAGTTACAGCAAAACAGTCTTCAATGCAAGAGGGGAGGTGTTGGTTATGAATGAACATGAGGAAAGATTTATGAATATTGAGATGGCTTTGGCAAACGCCGAAAAAACCATTGAAGATATTAATGCGGTGGTAATTAACCAGGCGAAAATTATAGACTTTTTGGTTAAGCAGAATCAGAATCTTATGTCTCAGTTTGAGAAAATAACCATCAGATCTGCGGAAGAAGAAACCCGCCCGCCGCATTATTAACATACATAACGGCAAAAGCGTGCAATATCTTTGTTATTGCGGCTTTTAAAAACTTGGCTAAAGTGCTTGCAATGTAGTGCGGGTTGCTTATATAATGGCCGAGGAGTAAAAAAAACAATGGAAATAAAAGCTTTATTTAAACTTACTCACGGTTTGTATATTCTCGGAAGCAGAGATAATGAGCGGTATGTGGGCAGTGTGGTTGATGCGGTGATGCAGGTGGCGAACAAGCCTCAGGTTATTGCACTTTCATGCAACTGTAACAGTTATACGCGCGAATGCATTGCAAAGTGCGGTGAGTTTTCAATCTCGGTTCTTAGCAAAAAGGTAAACCCGATGGTGATTGCAAATTTCGGTTTTAAAACCAGCCGCAGCTGCAATAAGTGGGAAACCGTTGAAATGGTTGAAAAAGACGGTCTGCCGTATTTGAAAGATAACATTGCCACCATCAGGGCCAAGGTTTTGCAGACAATTGTTTTTGAAAGCAATACATTGTTTTTGGCGGAAGTTTTGGATGCCGAAGATACAAATTGCGAATCGCCGCTGACTTATAATGACTATCGGGACTATTTTAAGGATGAAGTTTTTAAATGTATAAAGCATAAAGGAGAGCAAAAATGAGTGACGAAAAGATTTGGGTATGCACGGTGTGCCAATGGGAATATGACGGTTCGGAAGGTCCTTTTGAGAAGCTTCCGGATGATTATGTCTGCCCGATGTGCGGAGTTGGCAAGGACATGTTTCAGCCTAAGTAAGAAAAGTGCAGTGGTCAGGGGCAGCGGTCTGTGACCAGTGAAATAAAAATCCCCGCGGCTGGCGGGGATTTTTATGCGTCTGCTGGCTTCCTCCTTCGCTCTTGCAGAGCTACGTCGGACAGGGTGCCAGGCAGACCTGTTATAAATAAGGAATGGATCCTTCATTCGGCACTCGATGGAGCTAAAGCTCCACTCTGCCGCTTCCTGCGTCAATATGCTTTGCATATTGACCTGTTGTTTTAAATTTCTTTCTGCACTAACATATCTATATAGTGCCAACTGCCTTTGTCATATTGCAGGTGGACAATGGCGCCGTTCGGGATTTCAGGGGTGTCAATCTTTAAGGCTCTTAAAGCTTGAGCAGCCGCCAGATTGTGTCCGGAAATCACCACGTTTTTATAAGGACTGTTAACATATTTGTTTAAAGTCTTAACCATTCTTTCGCGGACTTGTTTTTTGTTTTCACCGGCTTCAAAACCGGCATCCATATTATCATCACTCAGCCATTTGGCATAAACGTCCAAGAAGCTGTCTTTGACCTTTTTATAGTGCAGTCCTTCAAGCTTGCCGACATCGGCCTCAACCAAGCAGTCGTCAAAACGGACAGGCGCTTTGGTGACCTTGGCAACGATGGCGCTGGACTGTTTGGCGCGGCGCAGCGGACTTGAGATGATAACGTCTATTTGTTTATCTTTTAAAATATACCCGGCATTATAGGACTCATCGACTCCTTTATTGGTTAAAACCGAGTTATTGGCATGGCCCAGAATTTTTCCTTCTAAATTGTGGGAGCTTTGACCATGGCGAAAGATGTAAAAATTCTTTACCATTTAGTACCTCCAGAAAATTGTATCGGAATGGCATCAATATAACACTTTTTTTATATTAAATCAATAGGTTAAATTTAAGGCTTTATTTGCGGGGTTTTTCTTCGGAATCGCCAAGTTTAAGCCATTTTGCGAGCATTGGCAGAGTTTTGCCCTGAAACAGCACCGAAATGATGACCATGAAAAAAATCAGGTTAAACAAAAACATGGCATTTTTGAAACCGGCCATTAAGGGGTATGTGGCCAGAATAATCGGTACAGCGCCCTTAAAGCCGGCCCAACTGATGAGCGTTTTTTCAGCGTTGTCAAATTCGCTCTTGGAAAGGCAGATGAAAACGGCCAAAGGACGGGCAATGAACATCAGGCACAGGCAGCAGGCGAAGCTTATGGGCATGACGCCGATAAGTTCAGAGGGGTTAACCAAGAGGCCTAAGATTAAGAACATTAAAATCTGCATTATCCAGGCAAGAGAATCTTGAAAACGGATGAAATGGCGGCGATACATGAAGGCGCTGTTGCCGAGGAAAATGCCGCACAGATAAACTGCCAAAAAGCCGTTGCCTTTTAAAAGCTGGGTTAAACTATAGGTAATTAAGACCAGACCGATGCCAAAAACGGGGTAAAGGCCGGGATAAACCAAGTGCCAGCGCTTTAAGATGCACACGGAAAGCTTGGCGGCGCCGATGCCGGCGGCAATGCCCATGGATATTTGCCAGAGAAGCATTTGTCCGGCCTCCAGGATTTTGAAATGGGGACTGGAAAGCATGGTGATGGCGCCCATGGACAGCAAAACGGCCATGGGGTCGTTGGAGCCGGATTCAAATTCTAAGATAGACTGCAGATGCGGGCGGATTTTGGTTTTGCTGGAGCGCAGAATTGAGAACACGGCAGGCGCGTCGGTGGAAGATACAATTACGCTTAAAAGCAGAGATATTTCAAATGGAATGCCCAAAACAAAATAAGTGCAGACGAAAAGAAAAATTGCAGTTAAGACAACTCCTAAGGTTGACAAGACCGAACCGCGGGCAATGACCTCTTTAACCTTGTTCCACTGCGTTTCCAGGCCTCCGGTGAACAAGATGAAAGACAAGGCGATGGTGCCGATATGGTTGGACAATGCGGCATCATGAAAATCCAATAAGTCAAGACCATCCGAGCCTGCAAGCATGCCGACGCCCAAGAAAATTAACAATGCGGGAATGCCGAAGCTGTCGGAAATGCGGTTGGCAAAAACGCATAAGAGCAGAAGAAATCCGGATATGCACATTAACAGCTCGAGGTTCATTTATTTTTCCTTGTTAAAGAAGCTATTGGTTTGTTCGCGCAGGGTTTGGAACAAAATATACAGCAGCGGGATTATTAAAAGCCCGGCCATGGTGCCGACCAGCATGCCGTAAAATACCGGGATGCCCAGAGCAAAGCGGCTGGCTGATCCGGCGCCGGTGGCAATAATCATCGGGACCATGCCTAAGATGAAGGTGAAGGCGGTCATTAAGACGGCGCGGAAGCGCTCTTTGGTGCCGACAAGCGCAGATTTGATGATGGAAGAGCCTCTTTCTCTTTCTTCTTTGGCAAATTCCACAATTAAAATGGCGTTTTTGCTGGCCAGGCCAACCAGAAGAATTAAACCGAGCTGAGCATAAATGCTGAGCGGAAGCTTATGGATGAACAAACCGGTCAAGGCGCCAATCATGGCCACTGAAACGTAGGTTAAAACCGGAATTGGGGTTGACCAGCTTTCATATTGAGCAACCAGAAACAGATATGCAAAAGTAATGGCAAGGACGATGAGGTAGCCGATTTGGCCTTGGTTGGCTTTTTCTTGGAAGCTCATGCCGGACCATTCGTAACTGTAGCCTTTGGGCAAATATTCTTTGGCCAATTGCTCAACCTTGTTCATGGCTTGCCCGGTTGAAACCAGCGGATGCTGAACGGCCGTGATGCCGGCGGAGGGATATTGGTTATAACGGCTGACCACGCGCGGAGCCAAAACTTTTTTCAGGTTAACAAGGCTGCCAATGGGCACCATTTTGCCGTTTTTGTTTTGGACATATAAATTATCAAGATCTCCGATTTCTTTGCGATATTTCCAATCGGCCTGGATGACAACTTTGTTGACCTGAGTGCCGAAGTTTACGTCGTTGACGTAGGTTGAGCCGAGATAATTTTGCAAGGTGGCAAAAATGCTGCCGATGGAAACGTTCATGGCTTCGGCTTTTTTGCGGTCAATGTCAATAAACAAGTGCGGAGTTTTAGATGTGTATGTTGAAAACGCATATAAAATTTCAGGAGAAGTATTCAGCTTGGCAAGCATGGTCATCAGCGCATTGTCTAAGAGCATCGGGTCTGAACTGTCTAGAGACTGGAGCCTGATGTCCATTCCGCCGCTGGCGCCAAGACCCGGAATGGCCGGCGGAACAAAGAGGTTGACCTCGGCATCGGGAATGGCGGCAATTTTGGCGCGAATGCGGTTTAAGATGTTGGAAACGTGAAGGTCGCTTGATTTGCGTTTGGCCCAGGGATCAAGTATTGCAAGCGTGAAGGCAACGTTTTCACCGGCACCGCCGATGATGGAGATACCGGCGATATTCATTACGTGAGCAACGCCTTTTTCCTCTTTAATCAGCGGGTATATTTTGTCCAGATATTTTCTGGTTCTTTCCATGGAAGCGCCTTCAGGGAGCTGTACGTTGGCAAAGATTACACCTTGGTCTTCATCGGGAATAAAACTGGTCTGGCTGATTTGCAGCAAGCCCCAAACACCGATAATGAGCAGCCCAAGGATGAGAGTGATGACGCTGATTTTGCGGGCGATAACGGCAACCCAAGCGGTATATCTGCTGCGAGAAGAATTCAGCAGCTTGTTAAACCATAATAACGGGCCGTGCTCAACCGGCTTTAAGGGTTTTAAGATGGTGGCGCAAAGAGCCGGAGACAAAGTAAGGGCATTTACGGCCGAGAAAAAAACGGCAGTGGAAATGGCCACGGCAAACTGCTGATAAATTTTGCCGGTGATGCCGCCTAAAAAACCAACCGGAACAAAGATGGCAAGCAGTACCAGAGTGGTGGCCACAATCGGGCTGGAAACCTCTTCCATGGCTTTGAACGCCGCCGGTTTGGGGTCCATATGCTCAGCATCCATAAGATACAGAACGCGTTCGACCACCACAATGGCGTCATCTACCACAAGGCCGATGGCTAAAACCAAGCCGAACAGAGTGAGAAGGTTGATGCTGTAGCCCAATGCCAAAAGCACGGCAAAGGTGGCGAAGATTGAAACCGGAATGGTTAAGGTTGGGATTAAGGTGGAACGCCAGTCCTGGAGGAAAACATAACAAACCAAAATTACCAGAATAAAAGTTATGATAAGGGTTTCAATTACTTCAGCCACGGAAGACTGAATGTAAAGGGTGGCGTCATAAGCAATGGTGACTTTAACATCGTCAGGGTGGAAAGCCTCAAGCCTTTTAAGCTCGGTTTTTAAGTTGCTCATGGCGTCTAAGGCGTTGGCTCCGGAAAGAAGATTAAGGCCGATGTTAACCGCCGGAGTTGCGTCAAATTCCGAGTTGACGCCATAGGATTCCTGGCCTATTTCAACTCTGGCAATGTCCGAGAGGTATACCAGTCCTCCTTGTTCGGCAGTGCGGACAATAATTTTTTCAAAGTTTTCAACCTCGTTAACACGGCCTTGGGTTTGCAGCGTGTAGACAAGCTCCTGAGAGCCGTCGCCGGGCATGGCGCCGATCTTGCCCAGCGAGGGCTGATAATTTTGCCCTTCAATGGCAAGCAGAATTTGCGAGTTGGGAATGCCCAGCGCCGCAACCTTATCGGCATCAAGCCAAACACGCATGCTGAGCTTGGAGGCATATACGGTAACTTCGCCGACGCCGTTAACGCGGGATAAGTTGTTTTTGAGGCTGTTTTGAACATAGTCGCTTAAAAACAGAGTGTCGTGCGTTTGTTTTGGGGAGGACACATTGATGAAGCCGAGCATGTCAGAAGAACGGCGTTTAATTTGCAGGCCTTGGCGCTGCACTTCCACAGGGAGCTTGGACATGGCTTGCTGGATGCGATTTTGAACCTTAACTTGAGCCATATCCGGATTGGTGCCGACTTTGAAAGTTACGGTCAGGGTATAACGGCCGGAGTTGTCTGAAGAAGAACTCATATAAATCATGTTTTCTACGCCGTTGATTTCCTCTTCCAAAGGAATGCCTACGGTGTTGGCCAAAACCTCTGCGCTGGCGCCGGGATAAGCGGTGGAAACAGTAATCTCCGGGGGAGTGATTTCAGGATATAAGGAAACCGGAAGAGAAAAAACCGCAATGGCGCCGGCCAGGGTTAAGACAATGGAGACAACGGCAGCAAAACGAGGGCGGTTGATGAAGAATTTTGAAAACATTACTTATTCCTTGATTTCGGCGGTTCTGACCTTGATGCCGTCTTTAACTTTTTGGATGCCGCCGACAACAACCTGTTCTCCGGGAGTTAAGCCTTCGTTTACAATTTGTTTGCCTTCAAAAGTGCCGTCTAGGACAATTCTTTTTTGCTCGGCAATGTTGTCTTGGTTAATTACAAACGCATAATTGCCGTGCTCGTCCTGGCCGATGGCGGCCTGAGGAATCAGGGTTACCATATCAGCCCGGTTCTCGCTGACCAAAACATTTATGTAGTTGCCGGGAATGAGCATGTTGTCTTTATTTTCATATTCCAGATAAACGGCCATGGTGGCGGTGTCTTTGTTAATTTCATTGTTGGAAAAATGAGAAGTGGGAGAAGCACTTAGGGTGTCTCCGTTAGGCAGGACGAGTTTGGTGTTTAATTCGGCATCTTTGTTTTGTAAAAATTTGCGGGCGTTGAGATAGTCTTTGTCCGAAGTTGAGAAACCGATGCGGATTGGGCTGGTTTGCACGATGCGGGCTAAAATTTGCGAGGATGAGTTTACATAATTGCCTTCCGTTACCAAGGCTTTGCCGATGTAGCCGGAAATCGGCGCTTTAATTTCGGTGTAGCCGAGGTCAATTTTGGCCAGGTCAAGATTTGCTTTGGCCTGCTTTACCGAGGCTTTGGCCTGCAGGAGGTCGCTCTCGGCATTTTCAAGTTTGGCCTCGGAGGCATATTTTTGTTTGTTTAATGAAACCTGACGCTTATATTCTTTTTCCACCTGAAACAAATGGGCCTCGGCTTTTTTCAGTTCGGCGCTGCGCAGCTCCAAATTAGCAATGTATCTTTCCTGTTCAATGATAAAGAGAAGGTCGTCCTGCTGTATGAAACTGCCTTCTTTGAAGAGGACTCTTTCAACATAACCGGTGATTTGCGGGCGCAAGTCAACGGACTTTACGGCTTCAACCACGCCGATGTATTTTTTGAAAGGGGAGATATCGGTGCTTTCAACCGGTTTGGTAACAACCAAAGGCTCTGCACCGGCTCCCGCGCCCATCATGGGCATGGAAGGGGTAAGGCGGGCTTTTAAAAACCAGCCGATATAGATTAAAAAAATGACAAGAAGAACTCTTTTAACGATAATTCTTTTGCTTAATGTGCCTAATTTCATTGTATTCTCTCTTTCTCAATCTATTACTTCTATATCAAATCTTTACAACTTGCAACGGGAAAAGATATCTAGCTCAGGTTTATACAGTCCGCTTTTGACTCCGCTTAAGCTTAAAATTGAATGAAAAATATTATCATGCGAAAACGGTTGAGCAGAGATTTTTCTTAAGCAGGATTTGCTGAGCTTATAGTCTTTATAAAAATCATCGGACATCCAGACGAAAAAAGGAACCTCAGTTTGATATTTAGGGGCGGCATCGTAGGGAGCAGAGTGCAGAAATAGGCCGCTTTCGCCAAGAGATTCACCGTGGTCGGAGACGTAAACCAGGGCGGTGTTATGCGTTTTATCAAGTTCTTTTAAAATGTCTATGGTTTGGCTTAGGACTTCAGAGGTGTAGATTATGGAGTTATCATAGGCGTTTATCAGCTCTTGGCGGGGGCAAGAACTTGGATCAGAGGCTTTGCAATCGGGAGTGTAGAGCGCAAGCTCCTTAGGATAATCCGTGTAGTAAAGAGGACCATGGCTGCCGCGCTGGTGCATGATGATGAACATGTCATTATTTTCATTCAGGGCTCTTTCCTTAATGTCTTGGTTTAAAATGCCATCCAGACATTTGCCGGTGCCGTTTTTGCAGGGTTTGCTGATTTCAATGCGGTCGCAGGCGTTTTTGCAGCTGGTATTGTTTTCTTTCCAAAGAGCCTTGTAACCGCCGTTAGAGATGATATCAACCAGATTTTCCGTATATTCAAGCGAATCGATTTTGAAGTCGGTGCGGGCGTCTTTGGACAGCAGGCAGGGCATGGAAATGGCGGTGGAGGTTCCGCAAGATTTGAAGTTTTTGAAATATACCAGATTTTTGGCTTGTTTTTCCAGCGGGCGGTTGGTGGGGCGCTGATAATTTCCTAAAGAAAAATTGGCGGCGCGTGCGGTTTCGCCGATGACAAGGATAATTAGGTTTTTTTTGTTTTTGCGCCAATATTTGTTAAGCTTTGCATCTTCGGAAATGCGAATCAGCTCTTTTTGGGGTTTTGATTTTATTTTGACAACCGAAATTATAGAACCGATGTAACTGCTGGGCAGGAGCATATATTTGGCTCCGTTGTCGAAAGCCGGGCGGCTTTGAGCGCGAAAAGGAAGCAATATGGCGGCAATGATTATGCCGGAGATTAAAGCAGAAGCGGATTTTTTCAGAGCTTCTTTTTTAAATGGAGAAAAGATTATGTCTGTTTTATAGACCAGAAAAGACGGAATGATGCCGAGCAGAAATACAGAGAGGAAAAAATGAAAATTCAGGGTTTCGCCGGTTTCAACGAGGTCGGTTTGAATGAGGTTTAAGATCATGATTTTATCAACAAAAATATGATAAGCGGAGATAAAATAAAAAACGCCGGAGTTGATAAGAATTAAGACAATGGCCAGAGGTTTGGCGGTTTTTGGCCAGAACAAGATGCTGCAGCAGAGGTTTAGCATTAAAAGCAAAACAACAAAAGCCAAGGTCAAAAACAATGGGTGAGGGTTGATTGAGGAGAGCTCTTTGAAAAACGGATAATTGTAGGCAATTAAGGTGAATAGAGAGAATATCCAGCAGAAAGCTGAAGATTTGAGAGAGAGTTTGAAAGACATTAAAAAAGTTCTCCTTGAGAAGAGTTGTTGAGAGTTTCAAGAGCCTGTTTGACCAAAGATATGGAAATGTGTTTTTTTTGAGATAAGGACAGGGTGTCTATTTCTTTGACCAGTTTGCGGGCGAAAGGAAAAGACCTTTCCATATTTTTGATGATGTAGTTTAGAACTTCCGGTGCAACCAGAATCTGGCGGTCGGAAAATTGTTTGATGATGAGAGCGGAAAGAAGCTCATCATCGGGTTCCTTGATTTTGACGGCAGGAACGGCGTTCAGCCTTGACTGCAAATCAGGCAGGTTAAACTTGAGACGGGCTGGAGCCTCTGATGAGGTAAAAAGGATGAACCCGTTTTGGCTTCTGGTCAGGTTATAAAGGTGGAACAGCGCTTCATTGTCGATATCAACGCTCAAGTCTTCAACAACCAGAGTTGAGCCCAAGTTTTCGATATTTTCAAGCGTGATGTCTTTGGCTTTGATGAAGCGGGTTTCTTGTTTGCTTTTTTTGAAAACATTATGGGCAAAAACATGAGCCAGGTGAGTTTTGCCGCAGCCTTCGGTGCCGTAAATCAGCATGGCAAAAAACGGCCAGGACGGCCAGGAATCAACCATGGCAACAGCTTCTTCATTGCATTTGTTGACCATGAAGTCTTCTTTGCCGAAGCACGGACGATAGTTGAAGTCTAATATGAGTTGGTTGTTGCCCAAGTTTTATTTCCTTAAAATTTCCAAAACTTTTTCAGTGAGATCTCCAAGGCTGAAGGGCTTGGCCAAAAACTCGAAGTCCTTGGCCGAAGGAACTTCTTTTCTGGCAATTTCTTCCGAATAACCGGAAGCCAGGATAATTTTGATGTTTTTTATCTGCTTCCTGACTATTTTGGCAAGCTCGGCGCCATTTATGCCCGGCATGACCATGTCGGTAATCAGAAGATGGAAATCTTTGTCTGTTTCCAGGTGTTGTAACGCATTTTCGGCAGAATTGCAACCGACAACTTCATAACCTTTTTTCTGCAAGGCTCTTAAGGCAAAAGTTCTGACCGAATCTTCGTCTTCAACCAGCAGAATGCGAGAACTTGCAACGGTTTTAAAAGATCTGTCAATGGAAGAGACGTTTAGGCCTAAGATTGGTTTTTTATCTGCATTTATGCCGGGTTTGGCAGCCGGTTCGTTAAAGGCGGGAGCTTCTTGTCCGGCTTCAAGCCGCGGCAGGTATATGGAGAAAGTGGTGCCGACTTTTTCAACGCTTTCAACTTTAATGAAACCTTCGGTTTGGCGGACAATGCCATATACCATGGAAAGGCCGAGGCCGGTTCCTGAGCCGGCAACGTTTTGCTTGGTGGAGAAAAACGGCTCAAAAATACGGCTTAAGTTTTCTTCGCTGATGCCGACGCCGTTGTCTTTGACATCAATTACGACAAATTCTCCGGGTTTGATGATGTCTTCGCCAAAGCGATGAGGCTTGCTTAGAGCTTCAACGCGGGTGGAGATGCTCAGCGTGCCGCTGCCGTTCATGGCATCTTTGGCATTAACCGCAAGGTTGATGATGACCTGAGAGAACTGGATGGGATCAACGCGGATGAAGCCAAGGTCGTTGCCGTGGTGAAATTTTAAGATAATTTGCTCGCCCAAAATGCGTTTCAGCATGTGGCTTAATTCGGTGAAGTTTTCGGTAACGTCAATCAGCTTGGGCTTTAACGGCTGCTTTCTTGAAAAAGCCAGAAGCTGTTTTACCAAACCGGCGGCGCGGTTGGCGTTTTGTTTGATTTGAATTAAGTCGGCAAAAGAGGGGTCGCCGACGCCGTGGCGCTGCAAAAGCAAATCGCAAAAGCCGATCATGGCGGTCAAGAGATTGTTGAAATCGTGGGCAACGCCGCCGGCAAGCTGACCCATGGCCTGCATTTTTTGGGCTTGAGCAAACTGCTGCTCCAGATTCTTTTGCTTGGTGGCATCTATCATATAAACAATCAGGCCTTGGGCTTCGCAGGCCTCAACGGTGTGATTTTGGCGCATGGGGCTGATGTAAAGGAGGGCGGTGCGCTCCTCTTTATCGTCTTTTATTTTAACGTCTAAGGCTCTTGAAATGTCTCCAGCTTCCGAGCAGATATTTTGCAGGCGTTTTTTTAATTCTGCGCGGTCTTCTTTGGATATGTAATCGGCCAGGTTTTTATTCAGGATATTTTCTTTGGCAAGCTTAAAGAAATCTTGCGCAGCCGGGTTGCATTCTTTGATGATGCCGTGCACATCGGTGAAAATGATGCCGACCGGAGCAAATTTAAACAGCCAGCTGATTTTATCAAGCGAGGCATTCAGGCTTTGCTTTAAGCTCTCGTCGGTCGGAATGTTTTTGACCACCACACCGCGCTGTTTTATTTTTTGGTTTTCACGGAAATTTTCCAAACTTACAAAACATTCTCTGGGAGGCTGCCCTTCTTCTAAGAAAACGACATTGTCTTCAAAACTTTCAGATTTATTTTCCAAGAGTCTGTTGTCTGCCAACAGGTCTTTAAGGCTGCGCTTTACGGCTTCTTCTCTGTTAAGGCCGATAATTTGGGCAAAAGCGTGGTTGACATATTCAAGATTATGGTCGGAGTTTTTAATGAACAAACCGACCGGAAGATAATCTAAAAAATCGTGCAGGGATTTTCTTTCCTCTGTCATAATCTGATCCATGTTTTTTTGAGCGGTAATATCTTTGATGTTCCAGAAAAGATAAGTTTCTTTTTGAATTTTTTTAACCGAAAAGGGCTTTTGGAAGATATCGGCTTTTTTTAAGAAGATGGGGCGCACGGAAACGCCGTACCAATTGTTTTCCGAAAATAAAGACAGCTCAACTTCTTCAAAGCTAAGGTTTTGAGAAGCATCAGACAAGCGCTGAAAAGCATTTTTGTTGTGGCGTCGGTCGGAAAGGTTTTTTTCAATGAACTCAAGAACAGGTTCGTCTTTTAAAAATTCTGCGGCCTGCGAATTTTGCAAAATCGGTTGGTGGTGCGCGTTGTCTATGCGCTTGATGCTGGTGTCGTCGTTAATAAACTCGCCTGCAAAACCGCCGTAGCTGATGGCTTCTTCAGCAGCAGAAAGGGTTTTGATGCCAAGGCTCAAGCAAAAAACAGTGGCAAGCAGCATGATAACGACGGTATATATGAAATATTGGGGATAAATTAAAAAAGAGATAATGGCGGCAGTTAAGGCAATAAGCGAATATGCCAGCGCGATTAATCTGTTTTGAAGCAACCGGTCAGGTCGCGGGGTTTTTGAGTTGCATAACATATCCTATTACCTCAGCTACGGCTTTAAAGTGTTCGGTCGGGATGACCTGGTCGATTTCTACGGAAGCATACAAAGCTCTGGCCAGCGGCGGGTTTTCAACCACCGGAATGTCAACTTCCTCGGCTTTGGCCCTTATTCTTAAGGCTAAATGGTCTAAGCCTTTGGCAACCACCAGAGGGGCGTCC
>JAVBOV010000061.1:0-18333 GCA_031550205.1 Alphaproteobacteria bacterium | reverse complement strand
GTTTTTAATTTGGCGCGGTTTATGAAAAAGAAAGTGAGAGTGGAGTTTTATTGAATGTTGAAAAATCCCTCCGATTGGAGGGATTTTGTTTTTAAACACCGGCCATCCATTTGTTCCAGTAGATTTTGCGGGGGTCCCATTTGTCTTGCGGCATGTCAAAGCCGGTGGGGTAGCCCAGACAGATGATGTTAAACGGAGTTAACTGCGGCGGAATGTCCAAGATCTTGCGAAGGTCGTTAATGCGAGCCTCAATCGGATATACCTGACACCAGCAGGCACCCAGCCCCATGGCCTCAGCAGCCAGCAAAATGTTTTCCGTGGCGGCTCCTAAATCCTGCACCCAGAGTTCAGGCATTTCTTTGGGGCCAACCGTGGTGTTGGCGGCGGTTACAATGGCGTTGCCGGCATCAATCAGCATTTCGGCATAGGGGGTTATCTTGGCAATTTGTTCAACCGTTTCTTTGTCATTAATGGCAATAAAGCGCCAAGGCTGAGCATTTTTTCCGGAAGGTCCGGACATGCCGGCCTTCAGCAAGTCATTAAAATCTTCCTTGGGAATGGTTCGATTTTTGATGAAGCTGCGCACAGATTTTCTGTTTTTGATAACGCTTAAAACAACTTCTTTAGTACTTTTTTCAACCATTTTTATTTTCCTTATTTCTTTTTATAAAAGTATGTAAAATATTGATATATATGGCTGTAATAAGAGCCCATTAAGCAAGATGAAAAGAACCCCACAGCCAAAGACAACAAAACAAAAACCGCCGCAATGAGATAGCCGCTGAAGCCTAAAGACATGGAAGCCACCGCCAAAATTGCAAAGAAGACGTATACGGGAAGCACCATGAGAATCTGCCCGAAGAAAATCTTTAAGGCATTGCCTTGGGTGAGTTCCCAAGATTTTTTGAAACGAATTTCCTTATCATCGGCAGCAATGGCCGGAAAGATTAAAGACAGGCGTGAAGCAAAAACCGCCAAAACCAAGAAAGCCGCCAAAGCCAGCAGAGGCACCACATTTTCGTTTAAAGACAACATTTTGGCAGCAAAAACTATGCCCAGCATACCTAAAACGGCAGGAACCAAAAGAATCAGCACCAAAAGAAGGCAATAACCGATATAAACAAACTCTCTTTTGCCGAAAGACACTTGAAAAAACTTAGGCTCTTTTTTAAAGATTATGTAGCGGCAAAAAGCGATGAAGATGGAGATTGAGGCCAGAGAGACAAAAACGAGCGAAACCTGCTCTTTTGCGGTTGTGCAGCCGGAAGGCGAAAGGTTGCACATATAAGGGAAGCCCATGAGAGCTTCATAAACAAAAATGATTGCCCAGAAAGAACATATTTTTAAGACAACGTCCATTGAGCTGAAAGTGAAAGCATAGCTTCTTTTTACGGTTTCCCAAAAAGGAAGGCTGATTGTCAGCGACTCAGAGTTCTGACTTTTTTTGATTTTAGCCATGTTTTTTTTCTCCAAAAATAAATTTATGCTGCATAAAGCAATGATTAACAAATAATGCAAATAATGTAAAGAGTATAACGTTATATAACAGCTCTGAGACAAAAGATGTGTAAAAGCCGTTTGCGGCAGAGATTGCCCTAACATTGCTGTTGAAGCCCCCTAAAAGAAAAGAGGTGAAGATTAAGATAACAAACAGACCCAAGAGAATCTTAAGCCCGTTGCCGGCGGTCAGGCGCCATATTTCCGCCAGCGAAACCAGCGGCTTGTTTTCTGCAGCCAAGCCGAAGACGCCATAAAAACGCATGATGATGAAGGGAACAAAAAAACCGGTTGAGACAACACCGAAAAAGAACGTTTCAACAACCCAATCGGGGTTGGGAACCCTGGCCGCCAAAACCGCCAGCGAAACCAACGGCAGAAGATTCAGCAAAATGCACACTGAAAGCAATGCGGAGATTTTAAGCTCTTTGCGGCCAAAGCTCACCAGCTCTTTAAGCTTGAGGCTGAGCGTTTTTAAATTAAGCGCATAAACGCGCTCAAAAAATTTGGCAAAAAGCAAAATTTTGATAACCAAATAGGCCGCGTACAAAGCATTTGAAGAAGAGCAGTAAAGCTTTTGGCCAAGGCTTGAGGGAGAAAAACAGGCGTAAGGAAAACCAAAAGCAAAAGAAACGGCAGTTGCAAGCAGACCGTAAAAAGCTATGAGCAGAAAAAGCTGTTTGAAATTATCAACAAACAGGCCCAAAGGCTCAAAGCAAAGTTTGAACAACGGCATTTTTACCGGTTCAACTTCCGCAGGCTTGGAAAACAATTTTTTGAGTTCTTTCATGGTTTTAAATTTCCTTAATTAAGCCGATTCCCGGCAGATTTCTAATCTCGTTTAAGAAATTGGGAGAGGCAAATGCAAATTTATCCGGCAGTTCAACGGCAACATCCCAGTCCGGAATCTCGGGTTTAAGATATATTTTGTTAGAACCTTTTTTATCCGCCTGCAAAATTTTGTGCAGAGGTTTTAACGTGCTGCTGCTGTTTATGTGTATTATAAGACCTTTGGCAACTTCTGCAACAGCTTTATCCAAGAGCTCCAGTTTATTTATCATTATTCTGGGGTTGGAATCCTCAATTTTTTTATCTATGGTCAGGTGGGCAAGCAATGGCTGGCCGGAGTTGATGAGTTCTTCAAAACGGGCAATGCCTTCCGAGAAGATTAAGCCTTCAAAAGTAGAGCCGGCATCGGACATTTCCAAGAAAGCATAACGGTTGCCGGTTTTAGAAATTCTTTTCTGAAAAGAGCCGACGCAGCCGGCAACTTTGGCGGCAATGCTGTCTCCGGTTTTAATGCCTCTTAAAACTTCAGATATGCGCTTTACGCCCAGACGCTCAAGCCCTTTACCGTATGTATCCAAGGGATGAGCCGACAAATAAAAACCGATGACCTCCGCCTCAAATTTTAATTTTTCCAGCTCGGGCCAGTCGGCATGTTCGGTCAATTTTATTTTGGACTTATATTCAACCGCGCCAAACAATGAGCCTTGCGAGCTGGTCTTTAACTCCGTGGCGGAATAAATGTTTTTGATGATGGTTTCAATATTTTCAAAAAGAGTTTTGCGGTTATGGAAAATGCCGTCAAAAACACCGGCTTTAATCAACTGCTCCAGCTGGCGGCGGTTTAAGAGCTTGAAGTCCACACGATTGATGAAGTCGGAAATGTCCTTAAACGGGCCGTGCTTGGCACGTTCATCAACAATCTCCTGCATGTTGGCTTCACCGACGCCCTTGATGGCGCTTAAGGCATAGCGAATTTTGCCGTTTTCAACCGCAAAGTGAGATTCGGATTTATTAATATCCGGAGTTAAAACCTCAATGCCCATTTTTCTGCACTCTTCTTTGAAAAAGGCAAGCTTGTCGGTGTTGATAATGTCCAAATCCATTACCGCACACATAAACTCAACCGGGTAATGGGCCTTCAAATATGCGGTTTGATAAGAAATGAGAGAATATGCGGCAGCGTGAGACTTGTTGAAGCCGTATGAAGCAAACTTTTTCATCTGGTCGTAAATGTTTTGAGCAATGGCCTTATCTATGCCGTTTTTGACCGCTCCGTTTACAAAAAGAGTTTCATGCTTGGCCATTTGCTCGTGAATTTTTTTGCCCATGGCTTTGCGCAAATTGTCGGCTTCGCCTTTGGAATAGCCGGCCAAGTCTTGAGAGATTTTCATTACCTGCTCTTGATAAACCATGATGCCGTAAGTTTCTTTTAAGGCCGCTTCCATTTTGGGGTGAAGATAAGTGATCGGCTCTTCGCCGTGCTTTCTTTTAATGTAGCTCGGAATATTTTCCATCGGGCCGGGACGGTATAAGGACACAATCGCAATTAAGTCTTCAAAGCGGTCGGGCTTGATTTGTTTGTGGACGTCTTTCATGCCGCTTGACTCAAACTGGAACACGGCAGCAGTTTCGCCGCGGGAAAGCATTTCATAGGTGGCTTTGTCATCAAGCGGAATTTTGCTGATGTCTAAATCTACGCCCTTTTCTTTTTTGATGCTGTCGACGGTCTTTTGGATGACCGTTAAGGTTTTCAAGCCCAAAAAGTCAAATTTAATTAAGCCGGTTTCTTCAATATATTTCATGTCATATTGGGTTACGGGCATATCGGCCTTGGGGTCTTTATAGAGCGGTACAAGCTCTTTTAAGGGGCGGTCGCCGATTACTACACCGGCAGCGTGTACGCCGGAGTGGCGATACAAACCCTCCAGTCTCATGGCAATTTCAAAAAGTTTGTTTATCTGCGGGTCTGAAACGCGCATTTCTTCAAGCTCGGGCACTTGCTCCAAAGCTTCTTTTAAGGTAATGTTCTGCCCTTGAGCGCCCATCGGAACCATTTTGGAAAGTTTGTCGGCCTGAGAATAGGGCATTTGCAGCACACGGGCAACATCGCGGATTACGGCTTTGGCTTGCAATTTTCCATAGGTAATGATTTGCGCCACGCGGTCGGAGCCATATTTTTTTTGCACATATTCAATCACCTTGCCGCGTTTGTCCTGACAGAAGTCAACGTCGAAGTCGGGCATGGAGATGCGGTCGGGGTTTAAGAAGCGCTCGAACAGCAAGTCAAGCTTTATGGGGTCTAAGTCGGTGATGCGCAGCGACCAAGCCACAATGGAACCGGCGCCGGAACCGCGCCCGGGACCGACCGGAATGCCGTTTTCTTTGGACCAGTTGATGAAATCGGCCACAATCAGAAAGTAGCCTTCAAAGCCCATTCTTTCAATAACGCTTAATTCAAAATCAAGTCTGGCAAAATATTTTTCATCAAGTTCTTTTTTCTCGGCCGCGCTCATGCTCTCAAAATAGACATGGTCTTGCATGCGGCGTTCCAAACCTATGTGAGCTTCTTCTTTAATGAACTGATTTTCCGTTTTGCCGTCAGGACATTTAAATTTGGGCAGAAGCGGAGAGACAAAATCCAAGGAAAAGTTACAGCGCCGGGCAATATTGACCGTATTTTGCAGCGCTTCGGGCAAGTCCTTAAAAAGCTCGACCATCTCGGCTTCAGAACGAAAACGGTTGTTAAGAGAAAACTTTTTGCGGTTGTCATTGGCAATATATTCGCCGGCGGCAATACAGACCAAGGCGTCTTGCGCTTCGTGCATTTCAGGGTTTAAGAAAAAGGCTTCATTGGTGGCAACCAGAGGAATGTCATATTCATAGGCAATGTCAATAAAATCTTCTTCAGTTTTCTTTTCCACATCAAGGCCAAGGCGGGAAATTTCCATGTAAAAACGGTGATTATCAAAAATTTTGCTTAACTTTTGAGCCGTATCTTTGGCTTCTTCTTTTCGATTTTCCAGAAGCAACCGGCCGATTTGCCCCTCAACGCCGCCGCTTAAGCAGATGAGCCCCTGTCCGTATTTTTGCAAATCTTCAAATTTGAGCTGCGGTTTTTCATAAGAATCTGGATTATCAAGATAAGAAATTTTCATCAGCTCCAAAATATTTTGATAACCGGTTTGATTTTGCACCAAAAGAACAAGTTTATCCGGCTCAACGCTGCTCGGGCGGCCTTTAGATTTTAAGACGTCTTCAGAATCGGGGTTGCGAAGATAAAACTGACAGCCGAGAATCGGCTTGATGCCTTCTTTGGGAGCCACAACCGAAAAGGCTTTGGCGCCGAACATATTGGCGGTGTCGGTCACGGCAAAGCAGCCTACGCCGTTTTGTTTGGCATAGTTAACCAGGGCGGGGATTTTCATGGCGCCTTCCGAAAGAGAATAAGCCGAATGCACCCGAAGATGTATGAATTGAGGGTCTGACATGGAGTTTATAATACTATAAATTATTTTAGATTTTAGATTTTAGATTTTAGATTGTGGATATATTTTAATCAAGCTCGCTTAGGCGTTCGGCCTGGTCTTCGGCAATCAGGGCGTCGATGATTTCACCAAGAGCTTCACCGGAAACAACATCGTCCAATTTATAAAGCGTAAGGTTAATTCTGTGGTCGGTGACGCGGCCTTGCGGATAGTTATAGGTGCGAATCCGCTCGGAACGGTCGCCGGAGCCGACCTGCAGTTTTCTTTTGGCGGAATAATTGGCATCTATGGTTTGCTTTTGATTGTCATATAACTTGGCTCTTAACTGGCGCATGGCCTGCTCTTTGTTCTTAAACTGCGAACGACCGTCCTGACACTGCACAACCGTATTGGTTGGCAAGTGAGTGATTCTGACTGCCGACTCGGTTTTATTAACGTGCTGGCCGCCGGCGCCGGAAGCTCTATATACGTCTATTTTCAAATCTTCAGGCCTGATGTCAAATTCCACTTCTTCAATTTCAGGCAAAACGGCAACCGTGGCGGCTGAAGTGTGCACACGGCCCTGCGACTCGGTAACGGGAACGCGCTGAACGCGATGCGCTCCGGATTCAAATTTTAGTTTGGCAAAAACATCTTTGCCATTAATGCTTGCCGAGGCTTCTTTATATCCGCCCAAGCCGTTTTCATTAATGTCCAGGGTTTCAAACTTCCAGCCTTGATTTTGGGAATAGCGGCGATACATTTCAAACAGAACTGCTCCGAACAACGCGGCTTCATCTCCGCCGGTGCCGGCGCGAATTTCCAAGATGGCGTTCTTTTCATCTTCTTCGTTTTTGGGAAGGAGCAGAATTTTGATATGCTTTTCAAGTTCAGGAAGTTTTTCTTTCAGTTCAAAAAACTCGCTTTCCGCCAGCTCGCGCATTTCCTTATCTATTGATGCATCATCCATTAAGGCTTTGGCCTCAGACATGTTGCTTTCCTGGCGCTTATATTCATCAATAGCTTCAACAATCGGCGCCAAATTGGCCGACTCTTTGTTCATCTTAACCAAATCATCGGACTTAAGATTGGGAGAAGACAGCAAAGACTGAATCTCATCAAAGCGGTTTTTAACCTGAGATAATTTTTCAATAAAAGACATGCGCGGCCTATTGGTTTATAAATTCATCCAAGCTGATGTTGGTGCGGCGGGTTTTGTCCGCAACCTTGGTAAGCTTGCCGTAGATATATATGTCAACATCATCAGGGCGGCCGACGGAAACAATCAGGTTCGGTCTTCTGGGAAGACTGTAGGTTTCTCCGGGCTGATAAACTTTGCTGACATAAACGCGCTCTTCGTCTTTAACTTCTATCCAGCTTTCGCCTTTAAAGTGCATGAAAATGCGGTTTTTGGGAATTTCCAAAGCAACCGGCTCGGGCTGCACAGCAGGCTCAGCGGATGCGGCCGGAGCTTCAGCAACGGGAGCAGCAACAACAGCAGACGGGGTCTCAACGGCAGGAGCCTGAGGAACAACCGGCACTTGAGAAACAGCGGGAGCGGCTTCAACAGGAGCGGCTGCCGGCACCGGTGCGTCCGGAATTTCAGAAACGGCAGAGGCTGCTTCCGGCTGGTCGTTTGCAGAAACAAAATCTTCAACCGTGAGCTCTGTGGGAGGAACTTCGGAAGAAGTTTCTTCAGCATATGAGTTGTATGTTTCTTCTTCTTGAGAGGAGGTTTCCGAGCTTTTAAACAAAAACCAAACAAAATAAACCGCCAGCAAAACGCCGATGCCGATTAAAACATATTTTTTGTTGGGCTGAGCTTCTTCGGCCATAATTTCAACATCGGGCAGCCTTTTGGAAGCAGAAGTGCTGCCGGGGGAGGTTTCTTCTTTGAAAAGCTGGACCATGCGGACGCTGTTTAAGCCCAAATAATTGGCATATGAGCGAACAAAACCCGGGCCGTACGGAAACGGAGGAATCTCGGAGTATTGGCTGGCTTCAATGGCTTCGAGATATGCTCTTCTGATGCAGAGATCTTTGGCAACATCGCTCAGCTTTTTTCCTTCTTTGATGCGGGCCTTTCTAAGCATTCCGCCGACTTTGCCGCAATCTTCAACAGGGCATTCTTCGACAATTTCAATTTCTTCAGATTCAATTTCAGCCTCAGGTTTAGATTTTACTTTTTTGCTTTTTAACATTTCTTTTTTCACAACGGGTTTCCTCTTTAATTTTTTGGTTTGAACATTGTTTAACATAGTTTCTAAAATATTTCAATACCGTGATCATAGGCATAGGCCATTAATTGCGGACGCAGCGTTTTTTGGGAAGAACGCAGAAGGTTTCTTATGTAATCCGAGACTTCGGCAACGTTGAGAGAGCGAATCATTGACTTGACGCGGCCATATGAAGCGCCGGCAGAAGACAATTGGCGGTAGCCAAGACCGATTAAGGCCATTGCCTCAAGAGGATTGGAGGCCATCTCTCCGCAAACCGAGCAGGAAACACCTTTGGCATCGGCCTTTTTAACAATTTCTTCCATAATACTTAAAAACGGCGGAGACAAAACATCATAGCGCTCGGTAAGTTTGGGATTGCCGCGGTCGCAGGCAAAGGTGAACTGAGCCAAGTCGTTGGTGCCGACGGAAATGAAATCGGCCTTATCCAAAATTAAATCAAGCTGGAAAACAACCGAGGGAACCTCAACCATTAGGCCGACATTGACTTTTTTGGGAACAAGTCCGGACTTCTTTTTTTCTTTCTCAAGTTCTATCATCAAAGTTTCTTTGGCTTCCGCAAACTCGGTTAAATCCGAGATCATCGGGAACATGACGTTTAATTCTTTGCCGGCGGCGGCGCGCAAAAAAGCCCTGACCTGTTTTCTGAGCAGCGCCCTTCTATCCAGGGTAATGCGAATGGAACGCCAGCCGATGGCGGGATTTTCCTCACCGGTGCTGGTCCAATACGGAAGAAGTTTATCAGAGCCGACGTCCAGACTTCTGAAAATAACCTTACGAGAACCGGCCTTGTCCATCAGCTCTTTGTAATAAGAAATTTGTTTTTCAACGCTGGGCATGGCATCAGAGGTCATGAACGGAATTTCCGTGCGGTAAAGACCGATGCCGTCGCAGTTGGTTTTTTCAATATAATCAAAATCAAATGAAAGGCCGACGTTGATGTAGTGTCCGATTTTTATTTTATCTAAGGTTTTGGAAGGGAGCTTTCTTAGTTTTGCCAGCTCTTGAGCCAGTTTTTCAGCGGCGGCAATCTTGAGCCGGAAATTGTCTTGAATTTGAGAAGAAGGATTGATGTAAACGTATCCTTCGGCGCCGTCAACGGCAACCAACTGGCCTTGTTTGATTTCAGCAAACCAGCCTTTGGTTTTGGCAATTACCGGAATGTTTAAGGCTTTGGCAACGATGGCCACGTGCATGGTGGGCGTGCCGTCTTCAATGATCAGGCCTTTGATTTTTTTATAATCATAGTCCATTAAATCGGCCGGGCCCATAATTTTGGCAACAATAATTATGTCCTGGCCGACAAGACGGTCTTTTAATGAGATATAATCGCCGCTTAAGTAAGTTTGCAGGCGGTCGGCAACGTCTCTTAAATCGTGCAGGCGTTCTTTCAAATAGCTGTCAGCTGAGCCGGAAAGGCGGTTCCACATATCTTCATAAGCCCGCTCTACGGCGGCTTCCGCGGTTAGGCCGTTTTCAACGTGGTCGGCAATTTTTTTATACCAGCCCTTGTCTTTGGCAAACATTTTATAAGCGTCCAGGATTTCAACATGCTCGCCGATGCCTAGCTTGGTTTCATTGAACTGCTTGTCCAGATCCTGGTTCATTTGACGGTGGGCAACTTCCAGCTTTCTTAATTCTTTGTTTTTATCTTCGGCAAAGATTTTGCTGACAGCATGAGTGCGGCGGTGGATAATAGCATTGCCCAGACCATAGCCTTTATTGATGGAAACGCCTTTGATGCGGTCTTTTTCAACCAAGCCGCGCTCTTTGATGAGAGCTTTTTTATAAGCGCTCATTTCTTCAGAAGTGATGTATTCGGCCAAAACCAGGGCAACGGTTTCTAAAATTTCTATTTCTTCAGACGTATATTCATGCGGGGCTTTGGTGTATAAGGTTAAAACACCAACCGTGCGGTTTCTTTTAAGAAGAGGAATGCCCAGATATGATTTATAATTTTTTTCATCCAGTTTATCATCAGAGACAAACTTGGGATGAGACAAAGCGTCAAGCACGGCAAGCGGACGCTTGGTTGAGGCCACTTCTCCGGTTAAACCTTCAGTAAAACGAAAAGATATTTTGTGAACGGCTTCAGGATTAAAGCCATATGAGGAAAACAGCTCAAGGTAGCTGGCGTTGACAGCAACATAACAGGCGGCAGCATCGGACTTGATTTCGGCGGCAATGGTTTTTATCATCCTGCCGAGCTTAAGTTCCACTTCTTCCCGGCCGTCTATGGTCGTGCGAAGCAGGTTTAAGATATTCATTGCCTGATTTAATGCCGGAGAATTCATACCCATTCCAAAATGTTTTGTTGCCTTGTTAGAATATATTGTTTAATTTAGCGTTCAGCAAGAATATTTTCAAACTTAATGGAGCATAAAATGAGCAACAATTATAAAAAAGGCGACAAGGACAAAAGGCCGTGGGGAACGTGGGAAGTTTTGGATGCGGGAACCGGTTTCTGCGTTAAGAAAATTTGCGTGGAGCCGGGGAATATTTTATCTTTGCAATCGCACCAACACCGAGCCGAACACTGGATTATGGCGCAAGGCGAGGCTGTGGTGACTCTGGGTGAGAATATGACCACCAAAACAGCCAACGAAACCGTTTATATTCCGGCAGGAATGAAGCACCGCATTGCAAACAGGGCAAAAGAAAAACTGCTCTTTATTGAGGTGCAGACCGGAGAGGTTTTGGATGAAAACGACATTATTCGTTATGAGGATAATTACGGAAGAGTTTGAGGACAGTGGTCAGGGGCGGTGGTCGGTGGTCAGTTAGATGATAATAAATTTCATAATGTCTTATATAAACACATGTGCTGTCTGCGTTTCCTGATGGATCCTTCACTACGTTCAGGATGACGAGAAAAATGTTCAGGATGACGAAGATAATATTTAGGATTGCGTATTTAGTGAAAAGTGAATAGTTAAGGAAAAACCCGCCGGAGATGGCGGGTTTTTTTGAAGTTTAAAGCAAATGCTTACCAATGAAAAAGAACCTTTCGTTACCTTTAAGTCCGCCGCTTGACTGCAGCTCCTTGATGGCGGTTTTCACCTGTACTTTTTCTTCAACCTCAAGCAAACTAAATACATTGTTGACGTTTGCCGGAGTTAAGGGCCTTACCTTTCTGCTGAAATTGGTTAAGATTTGCGATGCTTCTTTAATCTTCATGATAATAGGTTTTTAAAAGTTAGTTTTTGGTGTGTTTTTTGATAATTCTGTGAATGCGTTGAGCATAGGCTCTTTTGTCTTTTTCATATTCGGCAAGAAGAGCGACCTGGTCGTCTTCATCAAGCTCCAAAAAAACGCCGGCAATAAACGCTTCGTCAGAATTTCCGTTCAGGCTCCGCTCAAATACTTCTCTAATATAAGACGTGCCCGTTTGTGTTTTTGTGTGCATAAGCAAAAAGTTTAATAGTTAATAAATAATATATAATGAACCTTTTATTTTATATTAAACCTGCGGTTTGTCTACTGTTTTTTTAAATATTTTTGGGAGATTGTTTTAAATTCTTCGGTTCCGGCTTTTTCCAGCCATTCAAGAGCAACCATTTCAGAAGTGACAACCCGCACGCCGTCTAAGCTCAGGCGGTGCATGGCAAAGGTGTGCTGCATGGAATCTCTTGAGGAGCAGGCATCGGCCACCATAAAAACCTCAAAGCCAAGCTCTTTAAAATCAACGGCGGTTTGCAAAACGCAGACGTGAGCTTCAATGCCGGCGATGATGATTTGTTTTTTCTTAAGAGATTTTATTTTTTTCAAAATGTCTTTATTTTTAGCGCAGGAAAATTCTATTTTAGGGAGATAAGACGTATTTTCTCCGGCGCTTTGGCGAATGTCTATCATGGTGGGGCCAAGACCTTTGGGATATTGCTCAGTGATAACAAAGGGGACGTTCAACATCTTGGCAATATCCACCAGAGCGGCGCAGTTATTGATGACCTCGCGCGGACTGTCCATTACCGGGGCAATATTTTCCTGAACATCAACTATCAACAGCAAGCTGTCTTTTCTTTGTATTAACATTTTTGTTTGACTCCTTAAGTGATAATCAATAATATCACATAAATTAAACATTAAAAGAAGAGAAAAAATGAATTTTTTAGATTTAGGATTATCGGAAAAAACCGTTCAGGCGATTGACGAGTTCGGAATTACCACGCCGACAACCGTTCAGGTGGATGTGATTCCTTCAATTTTGCAGGGCAAAGATATTTTCACCATTGCGCCGCAGGGCTGCGGAAAGACCGTTTCATATGTGTTCCCCTTGATTGATATTATTGCGAACAAAGACGGCAAAAATATTCTTATCATCACTCCTAATTCCGAGCAATCGGTGGTGGTTTCTGACCATTTGGCAATTTTTAACAAATATCACGAGGTTAACGAAGCCACAATTAAAGACACTGAAGAAGACATTGACAAGGAAGCCAACGTGATTATCGGCTCGCCGGATTTGTTGGTGGAACTGGTTGAAGAAGAAAAGCTTGATTTGGCCAAGATAAATATTCTGGTGGTGGATGATATTCACCTGATTAAGAAAAACCGTCAGTTGGAAAATTTGGAAAAAATATTAACCCTGCTGCCATTTAACAAGCAAAATATTGTTTATACCAACCGCCGTTCCAAAGAGACGCAGGATGTTTTGGACAAGATATTAAAAGCGCCGCAAGAAATTAAGATTGACAAGGCAAAAGAGCAGGAAGCCGAGAACACTGCAAAAAATTCTAAGGGAAAAAATGACCAGCAGCAGCGCCGCGGTTTTCATAAATTTGCAACGCCGGTTAAGGACGACGAGGCTGAGAAGCTGATTAAGAAAAATAATTCTTACAAAGACCGCACGCCGGAATTTTTGAGATATAAGGGAATCGTGGTTAATATTGATTAAGAGGATTTTGGTTTAATATAGGGCGCTCTAATAAGTGAACTTTTTTCTTTCATACTTGAGCTTGTGCAAAATTTTATGTTACTTTTGGGTGCAAAAGTAACCAAAACACTTCGCCGGAGTAAAAGCATTTAGACCTTGTAAGCTTGCCTTGCTCTCCTCACAATATTCTGCCTGTTTTCCTTACTGTTCTTTTATTGTCTTATTTTTTAAGTTGGCAGAACAGCTCGTCGCTAAAGTCGCAAGACTTTGCTAACAAGGTCTAAAATACTTTTCCTATGGCGGAAAGAGAAAAAAGCGTTTTTACAAAAATCCGGTATATACTATGAGCAAAGCAAAGGGCATCAGTTGATTGCGGATGAGATTTTTGGAGAATTGAAAAAATTAGGAATGCCTTAGATAAAAAACCCGCTAAACAGCGGGTTTGATTTTGCCGAGATCCTCACGGTTTGCGGAGCAAACCTCAGGATGACATAAAAAAATTACCACGGAACGCCGTGGATGCAGCGGTCGGGGTTCTTTTGACAATATTCTTCGTTGTTGTTTTTTTCATGCAGGCGGACGCGGTTTTCTTTGAAATTGCCAACCGTACAGCCGAATAAGAAAAAGAAGCAGATGAACAAGACCAGTTTTTTCATAGAAAAACTCCTTAAAAATAAAACCTTAAAACCACAAAAACCAAAACCAAAATTAAGAGGCGCGAAATGTGACGGAGCCAGATGCTGCGGTCATATTCCGCGGCGCTGCGCCACACACCCAAAACAACGGTAATGCAATATGAAAGCAAAATGCAAAGGCCGGAAAGATAGGCCAAAGTAAGAATCAGCAAACCGGAGTCTATTTTGGTGGGATTAAAGTGCTGGGTGTAATATTTGTAGATGGTGATACCGCCCAATTTGCCGGCCAAAATATGAGCCAAAAATTTTACAATAAAGTGGATAAGAAGCGTGCCGAAAACACCAAACTTCCAAAAAGTTTCTCTTAAAGAAAGCTCTCCGTTAACCAACTTTTTAAACATCTGCAACCTCCGTTATGCAAAATATTTTGAATTATTTTGCATGCTTTGGCAAGCTAAAAAGACGACTTAATCTCTTTATACGGCTTTAAGCCAAGTTTTTTGTGAACCGAAGCTATGTGACGGCTTATTTTGCCCCAATGCGCATATTTATCAATAAACTTTTTGGCAGCCTGCGGCGACTTGGAGATTTGAACATCTATGGTTTCAGACAAAAGGTGATAACAAACGTTTCCGAAAGTTTCAAAGTTCACGGACATTTTATATTTTTTATCAAAAGAAATTGCTTTGTTTTTTAAGAGATAATTGAAGATGATTAAATCGGCCACGCGGTGCGGCTTGGAAATTTGCGGTTTGGCCGCCAGAAACAAGCGAAAAGCAACGGTTAAATAAATCTCTTTTAAATCTTGGCAGGAAATGGTTTTGGTTTTGGCATATTCAGGCATGAAAGCCAGCGAGATTATATCTGCCTTAAGCTCTTCAATTACGTGTTTATAAATACCGACGGAGCTTTGATATTCGCTGTTCGGTCCCAAAGAATGACCGTTTTCATGTCCGATTACAAAAAGGTGGTCAGCCTCAATATTATAAAATTGATGCAGGTCTTTTTCCACAAGCGCGTTTAACATCTTTTTGGTTTTTTCAACATTTTGAGTTTGACGAATCTGCCGGTGGTATACGTTTCTGCGGCCGCCGCCCTCTTTTACGGAAAGCTTGTCGTTATTGGGCAGATTTTGCGCAGTGGTAATGCCGCCGCGGCACTGGGCATAGTCTCCGCTCAAATAAACAATGTCTGCATCAACCATGGTTTGCTTCAAGTCATTTTTGCAGTGCTGCTCATATTTTTCAGAATGAGGCATCAGGCTTGCCAAAGCGCACATATGAGATTTAAATTTTAAAATTAAGTCGGTGCCCTTTGGGTTGACAATGCCGACGCGCACGCCAAGCATGTCTTTGGAATTTATTTCAATATGATGTGACTTAAGCTTTTTGAGCAAATTTTTGTTGTCAAAAATTGTCGGCGTAATTTCATCGTCATAATTCTCTCGGCCGAGCGTGAATTCCAAATCGGTGTTTTGTAATTTTGCCCAAGCAGCATCTGCGGCAGCATCGAGTTTATTATCATTTTTCAAAAGAGCTTTGGCCTGAAGTTTGAGATAATTTTTAAAACCGGCATTGGTAAGTGTTTTGGCAGCCTGCTCTAAATACTCTGCAGCTTTTTTAAATTCTTTGGCAAAATATTCTGTGTAATCAATTGCCTTAAGAATTTTGCCTTCTCTTCTGACCACGGTGCGGTTGCTTAAAATATTTTGCACCTCAAGGCGTTTGCCGTCGTTTAACATTATTTCCAAAATCTTGTGAAATTCCTTAACCTTCAAATCGGCCGGATAAAAATTGCGTCCGGGCAGAAGCTTTAAGCCTTTAAAAACCTGTATGGGTTTTTTATCTATGCCGTTGGTGCCGGACAAACCATTAAAGGAATTAAACAGCCATAAAGCCGCCTTGGCGTGCGGGCTGCTCTTGGCGGCTTTTTCCAAGGCCTTTTTTTGCTCAAGATTATGCGGGTTGTCAAGTTCAAGCGCAACGTCATTAAAAGCTTTGGCGGCTTTAACAAGATATTCCAAAGCTTTTTTATCCCCGGATTTTAAGTTAAGATAAGCGGGAGATTTTTTATCGATAAGCTTTATCTCTATGGTTTCTTTTTGTTTTTTATGGTTTAAGTCTTTCAAGCTTAAATTGATTTTGCGGCCGTTAATTTTCATTTTCTTTTATCTCCACGGTTCTAAACTGATATACCTTAATGGCGTTTGACCAATAATTGGGGCTCATGCCGGCTTTCAGCTTGAGGTTTTTAATAAATTCTTTTTTATCGGGCAAATCTTTCCAAACCGAGGGCAGATACAGCGCTTGGCGGTTGCCGTCTTTTAAGATGATGCCGTCGGCTCCGGGAGTGATTTTGTTTAATAAATCTGCCTCGGAATCGTATGATATTTCAACAAAATCGGTCAAAAGAGAAATGGAAACGGAAATCTTGGGCAGGTCCTTAGCGGTTAATGGAGAAAAGCGGCTGTCTCTGGTTGCGGCCAGAGCGGCATTTTGAGCCACATCCACCGCAACCCCCTGATGAGGAACCACGGTGCCGATGCAGCCTTTTAATTCTCCGCTTTCTTCCAAGGTTACAAACGAGGCGCCTTTGTCAAACAGGGCGTTGGCATAATCATGCCGAGAAGGAGAATATTTTTCATCATGCAAAACTGCTTCTGTGATGCTGTCTTTGGCGATTTTCAACAGGTCTTGTTTGTAAACCGAGGCAAAGTCCTGCAGGCTGGAAAATTCCTGTTCCATTTTTGAAAGGCTGGCTTTTTGTTCCTGCGGTTTTTTTTCAAACATCCATGAGGCATAACCGACAACGGAATTTTTATCTCCCAAAATGTCTCCGGAGTTTTTCATGTCTAAAAGCTTGGGATACAGGTTGGTCTCAGAGGCCAAAATTAAGGCTGCATTGACGCCGGCTGCGCCGCAAGACATGTGTTCTTTGATTTCCGGCTCTAATCCTTCTATCATTTGAGCGGTTTTTTCATCGATGGTTTTGGCTTGCCCGTAGGTGTAATAGTGAGATAAATCTGCCGAAAAAACAATGACCGTATCAGGACGGCCGACATACGGCTTTAAGCCTTGAGCCAAAGCTTCAGGAGAAATATTGCCGTATGCAACGGGCACGATTTGGAAGTTTTTTAGAACCTTTTGCAAAAACGGAAGCTGCACTTCTATCGAGTGTTCTTTAACATGAGCCGCGTTATCCGACAAAAAGCCCGGTGATGCGGCAATTTCCTGAGCCATTTTGCGGTTCACCAAAATTTTGCCGAGAGGCGTTGTGAACGAATCGGCACCGGAAACGGAGGCGCCTTCAACAGCAACATAATGCGACGGGCCGACGATTATGATATTTTTGATTTCAGAGGCAAAAGGCTTAAGCTGCACGTAAGCGGCAGCGGCCGTAGATGCGGAATATACATAACCGGCGTGCGGCACAATTAGAACTTCCGGTCTTTTCTTTTCTCTGATGCGGGCTGAAGATAAAAAACTGTCCAGATCTTTATCAAGGCTGTGGGCATCGGCCTGATAAAAAATTCCGGCAACAGCGGGCGGGCGATTTTTGGAATTATCAACCACAGGTTTAACAAAGTCATTAATAAAAACAGAGTTGGAAGAAACGTGGTTGTTTAAGTATTTGAAGTTGAACCAAAGAAGTGCAGCAATGGCCATAACCAGCAGGATATAATAAAAAAGTTTGCCGTAATCAAATTCTTGCTTAAAGCTCATGGCTTTCTCCTAAACTACTTTAATGCCACTTTTTTGCATGGAATTTTGGGCTATTTTCAAAACGGCCTCTTCTAAATCTTTTAATATTTCTTCATCAAGGTCTGTTATCATTTGCGCTTGAGAAGTGGGCCGTTTGCCGGAAGCAATCTCGTAATAGATGTGGCCGTTCGGGCATTCTCCCCAATAATTAACATCTCCGTATAAGCAGGCTTGATAGTTGCCGTCAATTTTATCCAGACACCAGACAATTTTTGATTCTAAGGTTTTACGCTCTTCATATTCCATAAATAGGTTGTGAATTTTGGCATTCAACGGGGATGGCAAAATTGTTTTGTAATATTCTATGGCTTCCTGCTCTTTTTGTTTTTTTATAATTTTCAGCTCGGGATTATAAACTTGCGCAGACATTGAAATGTCGCCGGCTTTGGCCTCAACAATATCGTGAACCAGAGCCATTTCCAGCATTTTGGTATAATCTGCCGGGTGTTTTAAATATGGCGCAATCATCATTATTAAAAATGTGAGTTTGAAGATGTGGTCAGAATCGGTTTCAGCTTCACCGCTTGATAAAAGATTGTCTCTTTTAACCAGGCAGAGTTTTTCAATAATCTTCATAAATTCTAAAATTTGCAGCGCAGTGTTCATTGGTTCTCCTCTTTCGTGCGTTATTATCTCAAAATTACAACAAATTACAATTGCTTTGGCAAAGATGTGCAACGGAATTTTAAATTAAAAAAAACAGATTACCATTCTAGGTCGCAGGTCGACCTGCGACCTAAGGCGTGTTTTTTTACATTTGAATATTTTAGTTTGCAAATTTGGGTTTTTGAGGTAGTATTCTTTTGTCGGCGGGTGTTCTGCCGGCGGAGCTTCAAAACTCTTTAACAACAACAATCCCTAATGAGGGAGCTGCCGATATAAGCATTGTCGAATAAGGCAGGCTGTAGTTGTTACAGTTTTGAACTCCCTCGCCATTTTTTTAAATGGCGAGTTTTGTTTTAACTAAAGATAATTCCATGTCGTCATTCTGAGTGCAACGAAGAATCCATGGATCCTTCCCCTTCGCTACGCTCTAGGGTCAGGATGACGAGGATGGAAGATTTACAAAACATGGGA
>JAVBOV010000005.1:0-3672 GCA_031550205.1 Alphaproteobacteria bacterium | reverse complement strand
GGTGGCGGTTGGCAAAAAAAGCATGAACAGGCAAAAGCTCCACGGCGGTAATGCCCAGCCATTTTAAGTATTGCACAATCGACTTGCTGCCCATGCCGCCAAAAGTGCCGCGCTTGTCGTCTGGAACTTTGGGGTGCAGCTTGGAAAAGCCCTTGACGTGAGCTTCATAGATAATGCTTTTTTCAAACTTGTTTGCAGGACTGATATCGCCGCTCCAGTCATAATCATTGGCAACCACAACCGATTTTGGCACATATGGCGCACTGTCGAGATCACTGAAGGAAAGATCTTTTTCAGGGCTGTCAATGTTGTATCCGAAAATGGCTTTGTGCCAAATGAGCTTGCCGACAAATTTTCGGGCATAGGGGTCAATCAGCAGTTTGTTGGGGTTAAAGCGATGCCCTTTCAGCGGCTCATAAGCGCCGTAGACTCTGTATCCGTAAGCCTGGCCGGGCTTGGCGCCGGCAACATAAACGCTCCAGACAGAGTTGGTGTTTTCCAAAATCTCAAAGCGGGCTTCTTCCACGCTTCCGGTTTCATCAAACAGGCAGAGTTCAACTTTGACGGCGTGGTGAGAAAATATGGCAAAATTGGTGCCGATGCCGTCATAGGTTGCGCCCAAGGGATATGGGGCTCCGGGTTTTGCTTTAAAGTTTGCCATATGGCTCCTAGCGAACAGGTTTTATCACTATGGTGCTTAACGCCGGCAAAGTAACGGTAATTGAGCGCGGCTTGAAGTTCCAGTCCTGCTCGGTTGAATGTTTGATGCCTTCGTTTTTAACACCGCTTCCCCAATAGCTTATATCATCAGAGTTAAAAATTTCTTGATATCCGCAATTTTCATCCACGCCGATGCGATAATTATGCCGCACAACCGGAGTGAGGTTGGAAATGACTATCAGGTAATTGCGAGGGTCATGGCCGCGGCGGATGTAAGAGATGACACTGTCATCGGCGTTGGAGTGTTCAAGCCACTCAAAACCTCGGTAGTCAAAGTCTTCTTCAAACAGTGCAGAGTTGCCCTTATACATTAAGTTCAAATCTCTGACGCAGTTTTGCATGCCTTTATACATCGGGTAATCTAAAAGATGCCAGCGCAGACTCTCATCGGAATTCCATTCCCAGTCCTGGGCAAACTCGCATCCCTGAAACAAAAGTTTTTTGCCGGGATGAGTGAACATGAAGCCGTAATAGGCTCTTAAGTTGGCAAAACGCTGCCACTCGTCTCCGGGCATTTTGGAAATCATTGAGCCTTTGCCGTGCACAACCTCGTCATGAGAAATCGGCAAAATAAAGTTTTCATTGAAAGCATATAAAAGACCGAAGGTGAGCATGCCGTGATGATATTTGCGGTGCACCGGGTCTTTGCTGATGTAGCGCAGAGTGTCGTTCATCCAGCCCATGTTCCATTTGTAGCCAAAGCCCAAACCGCCCATGGAAGTGGGGCGGGAAACCATCGGGTATGCGGTTGACTCTTCGGCAGCGGTTAAGGCGCCCTCGTCTACTTGCGAATATACCAGTTCGTTCATTTTTCTTAAAAAAGAAATGGCTTCCAAGTTTTCATTGCCGCCGTAGATATTGGGAATCCACTCGCCGGCTTTGCGGGAATAATCAAGATAGAGCATTGAGGCAACCGCATCCACGCGCAGGCCGTCAATGTGGAATTCTCTAAGCCAATATAAAGCGCTGGCGCACAAGAAATTGGAAACTTCGTTGCGGCCATAGTTATAAATTTTGGTGCCCCAGTCGGAGTGTTCGCCTTTTCTGGGGTCGCAGTGCTCATATAAACAGGTGCCGTCAAACTCGTTTAAGCCGTGGCCGTCTTTGGGAAAGTGGGCGGGAACCCAATCCATGATTACGCCGATGCCGGCCTGGTGGAGCCTGTCGATTAAATAACGCAGATCGTCCGGCGTGCCGAAACGGCTGGTGGGGGCAAACATGCCAATTACCTGATAACCCCAAGAGGCATCAAGCGGGTGTTCGGTAAGCGGCAAAAACTCCACATGAGTGAAGCCCATGTTGCTGACATAAGGCACCAGGGTTTCGGCCAGTTCGCGATAGGTTAAATATTCAGAACCGAAGTTGCCTTTGCGGCGCCAGGAGCCGAGGTGAACTTCATAAACTGATAAGGGACGGTCAAGCTGAGAGTTTTCCTTGCGGTGATTCATCCAGTTTTGGTCTTCCCAAATGTATTTGGTGATGTCGTATACGACAGAGGCGGTTTTGGGTCTTTGCTCGGAGAAAAAGGCCATGGGGTCGGATTTGGTTAAAATATGATCTTCCCAGGTTTTGATTTCAAACTTATAAAGCTCCCATTGGCCGAGGCCGGGGATAAATATATCCCAGACGCCGCAGGAAGGATGCTTGCGCATGACATGGACGCGGCCATCCCAGTTGTTAAAGCCGCCGACAACCGAAACCCGTTTGGCGTTCGGCGCCCAGACGGCAAAGCTGACGCCTTTTACGCCTTCAATCTCGGCAATGTGAGCGCCGAGCTTTTTATACATGTCAAGGTGGTTGCCTTCGCTTAAAAGATAAACGTCTATATCTCCGAGATATGAAGGGAATCTGTAAACGTCTTCTTTAAGATACGCGCCGCCGGAGTCATTTTCAATGCGCAATTTATATAAAGGAGTGTCGATGGCGCCAAGGTTGATTTGGTAGAATCCGGCATCGTCAAGCTTGGTCATGAAGCCGAAAGAGCCTCCGTCGTTTTTTAAAACTTCAACAGATTTGGCTCCGGGCTCATAGACTCTGATAAAAAATTCTTTGCTGCCTTTGTCCCGATGCAGGCCGAGTACTGAAAAGACATTACCGTGATTGCCGTTGATTATTGAACTTATTTCTTCCTTAGGTAATAAATGTTCCATTGGAAACATGCTCCTTTAATAATAACTTTGGCTTAGAGCATATCTATAAAATTTTCCCGTGTCAATTGCAAGCAAATTAAATTTATTTTAGATTTGTAGTTGACGTAATGGATTTTAAATGTATATTAAAGGTTGTTGATTAAAATTTTTTGTTTGGAGTTTATCATGGCAAAAACGAATGAAAATGCAATTAGAGAGGCTGCATACTACTTATGGCAGAATGCCGGATGCCCTGCCGGAAATGACGAGTATTTCTGGGGAATGGCCGTAGAACAGCTTTGCAATTGCAAGTCTGCTTGCAGCACTAACAAGTCTTGCAAGCCTGCTGTTAAAAAAACTGCCGTTAAGAAGAAATAAGTTTTTATAAAGCAAAAAAAACGCCCTTAATGATGAGGGCGTTTTTTTTAGTGAATGGTGAAAAGTGAAGAGTGATTGATATATTTTTATTGTTTTGTGGCGGAGATGATTAGGCCGAAAACAGGAGAGCCGGCTTCGGTGCGCAGAATGTTTTTTTCCAGTTTTTCTATTTTGAACCCGGCTTTTTTCAGCGAGTTTTCCACATATTCTTCATTATGCGAAAAGCGGCCGGATATATCCAAGAAATAATCTTTATCATTAAGGCGGTTTTCCGAAACGCTGAAAATGAATCTGCCCTTATTTTTCAGAGAATCGAAGGCATGGGTAAAAAGCTTGTCCAAACTGCCTATGTAGGTTAGAACATCGCCGGCAACCAGCAGATTATATGTTTTTTTGCGGGTCGATAAAAATTCTTCAGCTTCAGCCAGATGAAGCTTGTTATAAA
>JAVBOV010000081.1:0-27827 GCA_031550205.1 Alphaproteobacteria bacterium | reverse complement strand
TGGAGGATAAATCTTATTGATGAAAAGTTATTATGTTTACACACTTACCAACAAACCAGACAACCTTTATTATGTCGGGGTTACGAATGACTTAATTAGAAGAGTGCATGAGCATAAAAATAAAATAATTGAGGGATTTACTTCAAAATATAATATAAATATTTTAGTTTATTATGAGATTTATGATGATATTGAGAAGGCTATATTGAGGGAAAAAGAACTAAAGGATTGGAGAAGGGAAAAGAAGAGACGGCTTATATTATCTATGAATCCGAGATATGTTGATTTATGGGATAGTATTTTGGAGTGAGTTTGGGTTTGGAGAGAGAGATTTCTCCTCCGCTCACTTCGTTCGGGTCGTCGAAATGACAATAGGGGGGCGTTCGGGTCGTCGAAATGACAATAGGGGGCGTTCGGGTCGTCGAAATGACAAAAATAGAATGTTGAAATGATAAAGGTTAAAATACAAAAAGGAATCGAGTGTATGTTTGATAAAGAAATTGAAAATGCGATTGGGTTGGAATTAAAGCGTCAGCAGAATCAGATTGAGCTGATTGCTTCGGAGAATATTGTTTCTGATGCGGTTTTGGAGGCTCAGGGTTCAATTCTGACCAATAAATATGCCGAAGGATATCCGCACAGGCGTTATTATGGCGGGTGCGAGTTTGTGGATGTGGTTGAAGATTTGGCAATTCTACGCGCTAAAAAACTTTTTGATGCCAAGTTTGTTAATGTTCAGCCGCACTCAGGCTCGCAAGCCAACACCGGGGTTTATGTGGCGCTGCTGCAGCCCAATGATACAATTTTGGGCATGAGTTTGGATGCCGGCGGACATTTGACGCACGGCTCAAAAGTCTCTTTTTCAGGCAAGTGGCTTAAGGCTGTGGCATATGGAGTTAAGCAAGACACCGGATTGATTGATTATGAACAGGTTGAAGAGCTGGCGCTGGCAAACAAACCGAAGTTGATTATTGCCGGCGGCTCGGCCTATGCGCGTTTGATTGATTTTGAACGTTTCAGGAAAATTGCCGACAAGGTCGGGGCATATTTTATGGTGGATATGGCGCACTTTGCAGGTTTGGTGGCCGGCGGGGCAATTCCTAATCCGCTGCCTTATGCCGACGTGGTGACAACTACCACTCATAAAACTTTACGCGGGCCCAGAGGCGGCATGATTTTGACCAATAATGAAGAGATTGCCAAGAAAATTGATTCGGCAATTTTCCCAGGAACGCAGGGCGGGCCTTTAATGCACGTGATTGCAGCAAAGGCGGTTTGCTTTTTGGAAGATTTAAAGCCGGAGTTTAAAACCTATGCCAAAAATGTGATTGAAAATGCTAAGGCGATGGGCGAAGTTTTGAGACAGAGAGGTTTGAATTTGGTATCAGGCGGGACAGATACGCATTTGCTTTTGGTTGATTTGACGCCAAAAGGCTTGACCGGAAAAGATGTTTGCGAGGCTTTGGAAAGAGCCAACATTACCTGCAACAAAAACTCCATTCCGTTTGACAAGCTTTCTCCAAAAATTACCTCCGGCATCAGGGTCGGCACGCCGGCGGGAACTACCCGCGGTTTCGGCAGGCAGGAGTTTGAGATGATTGCCAATTGGATTGGCGATATTGTGGATGCAATGCAAAGAGGCGATGCTGAAGAAATGATTCAAAATACCAAGCTTAAGGTTCTGGATTTGTGCAAAAAATTTCCGATTTATGAAAGCAAGTAATGATTAGTTTAAGCTCTAAAAAAATTGCCGAGGTTTTAAGCTCGGTTTCAAATGTGGTGGATGAGGAAGTTTCTAATGTTTGCACCGACAGCCGCAATATTTTTCGGAAAGATTTGTTTTTTGCTTTAAAAGGTGAAAAATTTGACGGGCACGATTTTGTGGCCGAGGTGATGAAAAAAGGCGCAAGCTTTGTGGTGGTTGAAAAACTGGCGGCCGAGGTTCCGGCCATCAGGCAGATTTTGGTTGAAGACACCACTAAAGCTTTGGGGCAATTGGGGGCGTATATCCGCTCGCTTTATAAGGGCAAGGTGATTGGTTTGACCGGAAGCTCAGGCAAGACCACACTCAAAGAAGAGATGAAGTTTTTGCTGCAGAAATTTGCGCCTACTTATGCCACCAAAGCCAATTTTAACAACCATATCGGCGTGCCGCAAAGTTTGATTGATTTGGATATGAACGCCGATTATGCGGTGATTGAGATGGGCATGAGCGCCAAAGGCGAGCTTTCTTATTTAACCTCTTTGGTGGAGCCGGATATTGCGATTGTGAACAATGTGTATCCGATGCATATTGAGTTTTTTAAAGGATTGGAAGATATTGCACGCGCCAAAGCCGAAATTTTTGAGGGTTTGGGCAAAAAAGGAATCGCCGTGATTAACCGCGACACCAATTTTGCGGCGCTTTTGAAAGCCACGGCTTCAGAATATACTAAAGATATCAGAGGGTTTGGCAAAGAGAATATTTTGGAAGTTGACGGCACCAAAATTAAGGCCAGAATCGGCAAACATGAAATTTCTTATGAGCTGGACTCAGAAGGGGAACACAAAATTTATAATTCTTTGGCGGTTTTAACGGTTATTGATGCTTTAGGTTTAAATTTAACCGAGGCGGCTAACTATCTGAAAGAATTTGAAGAATTGCCGGGCAGGGGGAAGAGGAGCGTTTTAAAGCTGCCAAACGGCGGCGCTTATACGTTGATTGACGACAGCTATTCCGGCCAACCAGAAGCGATGAAGCTGGCGATATTGTCTTTGGGTGCGGTTAAAACCGAGGGAAGAAAGATTGCAGTGGTTGGCAAAATGGCAGAGCTTGGCTCGTTTTCAGAAGAAAAGCACATTGAAATCGGCAAGGTTTTGGCAGGCACGGATATTGACATTGTGATTGGGGTGAAGCCTGAGACCAAAGATGTTTTGGCGCAGCTTCCTTCGCGCATGGAGCAGCATTATTTTGAAAATAAAGACGGGCTCTATGAGTTTTTGGTAAATAAACTCTTGCAAAATGGCGATATTTTGCTTATAAAGGGAGCCAGATATTCCTCAGAATTATATAAGGTTGTTGAATCCCTGTTGGCAAAGGAGGGGAAATAATGCGTTGTCCTTTTTGCGGAAATGTTGATACGCAGGTTAAAGATTCTCGTACAACGGATGATGATACGGCAATCAGAAGGCGCAGAGAATGTCCGGAATGCGCTTCGCGCTTTACCACTTTTGAAAGAGTTCAGCTCAGGGATTTGATGGTGGTTAAGAAAAACGGAGAGAAAGTTCCGTTTGACCGCGACAAGCTGGCGCGCTCGATTCAAATTTCGGTTCGCAAGCGTCCGGTGAACCCGGAGCGGGTTGAGAAAATTGTGAGTTCGATTCAGAGACGGCTGGAGAGTTCCGGAGAGTCTGAAATTCCTTCAAACACCATCGGCGAATATGTGATGGAGGCGCTTTTGAAGCTGGACCATGTGGCGTATATCAGGTTTGCCTCGGTGTATAAGGATTTTCGCGAGGTTAAAGATTTTGAAGAATTAGTTGATACTATAGGAAAACCAGAAAAATGAAATTTGTTTCAAATAAAATTAAGATGAAATCTGTGGCAAGACTGGCCGCAGTGCAGGCCGTTTATATGATGGAATATGGCCAGCTTGCAGTTGACCAAGTAATTAAAGACTTTATGGACGGTAAGATTGGCCGTTTTGTGCTGCAGGAAACCCTGGAAAACCAAGAAGAAGAGGTGATTGAACTTTCAGAGCTGGACAGGGCTTATTTTGAAAAACTGGCCAGAGGTGTGGCTGCAAAAAAGGAAGAGATTGAAAAATCTTTGACAACGTATCTTAATGAAAGCTGGAGCTTTGAACGCATGGACGGCACTTTGCAGGCGCTTTTGCTTTGCGCGGTGTATGAGCTTTTATATACTTTAGATGTTGATGCCAAGGTGATTATTCAGGAATATGTTGATTTGGCTTATGCATTCTTCTTTAAGAATGAGCCGAAGATGGTGAACGCGCTTTTGGACCAGATTGCCAAGGAAGTCAGATGATACTGGACATATATGAATATCCTGATCCTATATTAAAGAAAAAAGCTTTGCCGGTCGACAAAGTTGATGACGAACTGCGCGCTTTTATGGATGATATGCTGGAGACGATGTATGAGGCTGCCGGAGTGGGCTTGGCGGCACCGCAGGTTGGCGTTTCAAAGCGCATTGTGGTGATTGATTATGCTAAAGAAGAAGGCGAAGAGCCGAAGATTTTGCATTTGGTGAACCCGGAAATTATCTGGACCAGCGAGGAAAAAATTATTTGCGAGGAGGGCTGCTTATCTGTGCCTTCTCTGGTTGCCGAGGTTGAGCGCTTTTTGAGTGTCAGGGTTCAATATTTGGATTATGACGGCAATGCGCAAGAGCTTGTGGCCGAGGGTTTGTTAAGCCGCATTGTGCAGCACGAGCTGGATCATTTGAACGGAGTTTTATACATTGACCGCATCAGCCGTTTGAAGAGAAATATGCTGGTGAAAAAACTGGAAAAACTGCGCAAGGGTGAACAAGAGGAAGAAGAGTGATGATTACCCCCTCCTGAAATCAGGAGGGGGATTTTATATTTTGGAGAAGTGATGAAAATTGTGTTTATGGGGACGCCGGAGTTTGCGGTTTTTGCTTTGAGGGCGCTTTGCGAGAAGCATGAGGTGGTTTGCGTTTATACGCAGGCGCCGAAAGAAGCCGGGCGCGGACAGGAAGTTCATAAATCTCCGGTGCATTTGTTTGCAGAAGAAAAAGGCATTGAGGTGCACACGCCCAAGACTTTGCGCAATTTAGAAGAGCAGGAAAAATATAAAAACCTTAAAGCGGATATTGCAATTGTGGCGGCTTACGGTTTGATTTTGCCGAAAGCGGTTTTGGATGTTTTTCCGTGCATTAATATTCATGGTTCGTTGCTGCCGCGCTGGCGCGGAGCAGCCCCAATCCAGCGTGCGATTGAAGCCGGGGATGATAAGACCGGAATTACGATTATGGAAATGGTTGAAGCGCTTGATGCCGGAAAAATGTTTTTAAAAGGTGAGATTGAGATTGGCAAGGACACCACCGGCGGCTCTTTGCACGATGCAATGGCGGAAATGGGCGCCAAGCTGATTGTTGAATATTTGGGTGATATGGTGAATTTTGAGGGAATTCCTCAGGATGAGAATTTGGTGACTTATGCAGCCAAGATTGATAAGGCTGAGGCAAAGCTAGATTTTAATTTGCCGGCGGAGGTTTTGGAAAGAAAAATTAGGGCGTTTAACCCATATCCGGCGGCTTATTTTGAATATAATAATGAGCGTTTTAAAATATTTAGGGCGCAAATTGCAAGTTTAAAATTAACTGCAGGTGAGGTTAAGCAGGAGGAAAATCGGTTGTTTATCGGCTGCCGGGACAAGGCTTTGGAAATTTTGGAGATTCAGCGCCAGGGGAAAAAGAAGATGATGATGGAGGAGTTGTTGAGAGGGATGAAGTTTTAGGGATTACTTTTGAAAAGTAATATAAATGTCATGAGCTGTGGCTTTAGATTGTGGCAATCTCATTTTTATTTTTCTTCTGGTATTTTACCTGCATAGGTTTTTTGTTACTTTGGCGTCCCAAAGTAACCAAAGGACCCTGCCTGAGTTTCGCTTTCTAAGATTTTGTAATGCCCGCTTTGCTCTCCTCGCAATATTTTACCTGTCTCCATTATTGTTCTTATATTGCCTTACTTTTCTTTCGGCAAAACGGCTCGTCGCAGGACGCAAAACGGGCAAACAAAATCTAAAAAGCTACACTAAGGCAGGAAAGAAGGACGAGGGGAGAGGGGTAAACAAAATATAAAAATTGTACTAAGGCGAACTTTATTAGGATGACAATAAGAAGAAAAAAACCGCAGAAGTGAATTCTGCGGTTTTTTGTTTAGCTGTACTCTTTTTGTACGGTTTGCATTAGAATTATGCGTTCTTGTCTGCGTTTTAAGGCGTTGAACAGCTTTTTAACGTGTTCTCTTTCTTCTTTTTCAAGAAGCTTGGCTTGTTTCAGCATTTGCTCCGTTGCTGGGCGAAGAGAGCAGGTCTCGGTTGCATCCTGCAACGCTTTTTCCATTTGCTCAACCAGATTTTCAATAATCAGCATCTTTTCTTGAGCATTGGCAATTTCAACTTCAACTTCTCCGGTTCTGACCTTTTCTCTTTCAATAATTCCTCCGATATGTTTTTTTATATTCAGCGCGTATATTGTCGTGTTGATAATATCTTTGCGCTTGATTAAAAATCTTAAAAAATCGTTGGGAACAAAGTCAAGAGACAATCCGGTGATTATGAAGTTGGTATCAAGGAAGTCTTTTACGCCAATTCTTTCTATTTCTTCATTGATCAGATGATTAACCTCTTTATTGGGAAACATCATAAGTTCAAGAGTTAAATAGCTGTAGTACATGGTGGCTGTATATTTTTTGAAGCATTCTCGGATTTGTTCGAGAAATTCATCACCAACCTTAACGGTCTTTCTGCCGGGGAGGGCTTTTAATCTTAAATTTCGCAGTTCTGCGCTTAATTCTTTTGCATCTTTTGCTGCCATAATAATATTTGTTTTTAATGTAAATAAATGCGAATAATTTTTTAACATGAATAGCATAGACAAAAACATTGCTTTTGGCAAGTAAAAATTTAGGTATTTTAAAGAAATTTGCTGTTATAATTTACAGATTATTTAAGGAGTTTGTGATGAAAAAGATTATTGCTGCGATTATTGTTGTTTTGATTGGGGCTGCCTATTGGTGGCTGGGCGGAGCGGAGAGCAAAAACGGCTACGTTTTAGAGAAGCTTACCAAAGGTGATATTACGGAGAGAATCACCGCTTCGGGCATTATTAACCCGATTTCAACCATTAATATCGGCACGCAGGTTTCAGGCACAATTGCCGAGATTTATGTGGATTATAATACACCGGTTAAAAAGAATCAGCTTTTGGCGCAGATTGACCCCTCTTTGTTTGAGGCAACCGTTGAACAAAGACGCGCGGCGCTTAATGTGGCAAAGGCTCAGGTGGATGTGGTTAAGAACGATATTGAATTTAATAAAAAACATTTAGACCGCATTAAAAAGCTGCACAGTTCGCAATATTCGGCTGATAAGGAGCTGGAATCGGCACAGAGAGATTACAGCAATTCTTTGGTTAATCTGCAACTGCAGCAGGCGCAGGTTAAGCAGGCAGAAGCATCATTGCTGTCTGCCGAAACCGAGCTGAAATATACCAAAATTGTTTCTCCGGTTGAGGGGATTGTGATTTCTAAGGAAGTTGAAGTGGGTCAAACCGTGGCCGCAAGCTTTCAGACCCCGACGCTGTTTATGGTGGCGGAAGATTTGACCAAGATGGAAATTATTGCCTCGATTGTGGAGGCAGATATTGCCAAAGTTATGGTGGGGCAAGTGGTTGAATTCAGAGTGGATAGTTATCCGGATACAATGTTTTTCGGCATGGTTTCGCAGGTGCGCAACTCTCCGATTACGGTGCAGAACGTGGTGAGTTATGATGTGGTGGTTGAGATTGACAACAAAGACCGTTTGCTTAAACCGGGCATGACTGCAAATATTGAGATTATTACGGCAGAAAAGACCAATGTGGTTTTGGCTCCTAATCAGGCTTTGAGGTTTTTTATGACCGATGAAAAAGGCCAAACCAAGCGTTATAAAGACAGGGGAATTTGGGTTTTGGAGAGGGGGCAGCCAAAGCGCATCAGCATTAGAACCGGCGTGGCTGATGAGGAACATACGGAAGTGATTTCAGACCAGTTAAAAGAAGGAGTGAGTGTGATTGTGGAGAAAAACGGCAGTGCTCAAACAACTTCCAGTCCGGTTAGAATGAGAATGCCACGATGATTTTTGATTTTTGATTTTGGATTTTTGATTATGGTTTTGATAAAAATAGAAAGCCTTAAGAAGACTTATTTTATGGAGAAGATTGCTTTAGAGGTTCTAAAGGGGCTTAACTTGGAAATTAAAGAAGGTGAGTTTGTGGCGATTATGGGGCCTTCAGGTTCGGGTAAATCCACCTTGATGAATATTTTGGGCTGTCTTGACAAGCCGACTGCGGGAAAATATTTTTTGGACGGAGTTGACGTGAGCGAGCTTTCCTCCGACGAACTGGCGGTTATCCGCAACCAAAAAATCGGGTTTGTGTTTCAGGGGTTTAATTTATTGGCCAGAACCACGGCGGCAGAAAATGTGGAGCTGCCGATGGTTTATGCCAATGTTTCAGCAGATGAAAGATATAAGAAAGCAATCAGAGCTTTGCACCAGGTGGGGCTTTCAGACCGCAAAGACCATATGCCAAACGAGCTTTCAGGCGGGCAGCAGCAGCGTGTGGCAATCGCCAGAGCAATTGTGAACGAGGCGCCGATTATTTTTGCCGATGAGCCGACCGGAAATTTGGATACAAAAACCAGCATTGAGATTATGGAGCTTTTTACCAAACTGAACAATGATTTGGGGCGGACAATTATATTGGTGACGCATGAAGAAGATATTGCAAAATATGCCAAGAGGGTGATTAAAGTGGTAGATGGGGAGATTTTTTCTGATGATAGACGTTGATACCGTTTTTTCAATTTCACTTCGGGCAATTAAGGCCAACAAAATGCGTTCAACGCTCACCTCTCTTGGCATTATTATCGGCGTGGCGGCGGTGATTGTGATGCTCTCAATCGGCAACGGGGCGCAGATTATGATTGCCGAGCAGATAAAGTCTGTGGGATCAAACCTGATTATGGTGCTCTCAGGCGCCAGTACTTCTTCCGGGGCGAGAATGGGCGGCGGTTCGCAGCCAACCTTGAAGCTTGGCGATGCAGCGGCCATTGAAAAAGAACTAAAGAGCGTTTCAATGGCGGCGCCGATGCTCAGCGAAGTTAACCAAGTGGTTTATGGCAACCGCAACTGGTCAACTTCGGTTACCGGCTCAAATAACAAGGCTTTTTTGATTAGGGATTGGGAACTGGCATATGGCCGCTATTTTTCCGACGGTGATATCAGAAACGCTTCCAAGGTGGCAATTTTGGGACAAAGCGTGGTGAAGGAGCTGTTTGGCGATATTGACCCGATCGGCAGGACAATCCGCCTGAAAGGAATGCCGTTTGAGGTGGTGGGAGTGCTCAAAACCAGAGGCCAGAGCGGCATGGGGCAAGACCAAGACGATGCGGTTTATATTCCGATTTCAACCGCGCAGAAAAAAGTTATGGGCATGCCTTTTCCGGATTTGGTGAAGATGATTATGGTGCAGGCGGTGGATATGGAAAGCACATATAAGGCTGAAGGTGAGATTACGCAGCTTTTGCGCCAGAGGCACGGTTTGGGCGCAACCAAGGAAGATGACTTTACGGTCAGAAACCTGACGCAGTTTATGGAGATGATGAAAAACTCAACAAAGGTGATGACCATTTTGCTGGGCTCAATTGCCGGAGTTTCTTTGCTGGTGGGCGGCATCGGCATTATGAACATTATGCTGGTTTCCGTTACCGAGAGAACCCGCGAAATTGGCATTAGGATGGCAATCGGCGCCAAAATCTGGGATATTCGGCTGCAGTTTTTGACGGAGGCTTTGGTGCTTTCCTTAATTGGCGGCATTATCGGCATTTTGGTGGGGCTGTTTGGGGTTTATATGATTGAGATATTCGGCAGCTTTTCAGCCAAGGTTAATTTGTTTTATATTCTGCTGCCGTTTTCTTTTTCCGGCCTGGTCGGCCTGTTTTTCGGCTTTTATCCGGCATATAAGGCATCGCTTTTGAATCCGATTAATGCGTTAAGGTATGAATAGGGTTATTCTTGTAACAGAAATTTCATGTATTTTGTCATAAATTTCGTCAAAATTGGCTTTACTCAAATTTGAGGTTATGGTATTATAATTATTAGAAAACTTTGTATTCTTTAAGGAATAGCTTATGGTGGCAGAAAACAGTAAAATTATGGCAAATAACTTTGAAGGGCTTAACCAGTCTTGTGTTGTGAACATCGGATTTGCCGGAGAAAACAAAACTCTTTCTGCTGAAGAACTGGAAAATTGTGCCAAACTCCTTAAAGAAAAAGGAATAGATACTGTTTTATATAACACCCCTGAAGCTCAAGATAGCAGTAAAACTGTCTTAACTCCCACTGGCATCCAATCTCCAGTTCTATCTGCAGAAGATGCAAAAAACTTCACAAATGATGTCTATGAGAGCATAAACGACACATATAACCTCGCCTATGCTTATCCTGAGTTAGGCGAACAAATGGCTTCGAACTCTGCTCCTGAGTTATCACAAGAAGATCAAGATTTTAGAAATGAGTTTGTAAAAGATAAAACTTATGATGCTGGTCTATATCCTACAGATGCCTACTGTTTTGATACCAGAGCAGAATATGAACAATATAAAGAAAATTATCAAAACGGCAATGGCCAGATGATAACAGATACAGACAGACTTCAAGATGCATTTATGAAACGAAGGAATTTACAAAATTCAGCTAAATCCGCTTTAACACTTGACGACAACACAATCTACCGAGGTTCAAGTGTTGCTGATGCATACGCTATTACATCTAATGTTGAGAACAAGAAATGTGTCTATGCAACGGTCTCTGCGTATGAGGCTTTGTCCTACACAAACAATAGCTTTATTCCTGGAGCAAGTGGGTACAGTGGTAATTCTGTCGAGGTTAATGGTGAGAGAATTGGTGTAGGATTTTTTCATCAATATGAAAAATCTCAAGACGGCCAACGCTTTTATAGAGATTATGGTATGGAAAACGGTGCTGAACAACTTAATGAGCATCAAGCTAATCACACAAAAAGTGAGACTCCGGTATTTCCTCACAAAAATAAACTTAAAGATTCATACATTGCATTAGGTTCTCACCTTGAAAGCTACCTTGTAAAAGTTTATGAAAATGATCCGCGTTGGCAAAAGTTTAAGGAACTGTCTCAAGTTTCAAGCCCAGAAATCAATGATTATATGTCTAAAAGAAAAGATGTTCAAAAAAATGAACTTAAGTCAAACCCTAATTATGCTGCTAAATACAAGTTAGATGCTGAAAATGCTGTGGAGCAAGAAGAAATTAAAGAAGTTGAAAATGTAGCGCCCACCAAAAAGAAAAGCACTTTGGGCAGATGGGGTGATAAATTACTAAATCTTGTAAAAAAAGAAGCTGATAAAGCAAGAAAAGATCTCAAAGATATTGCTAAAGAAGTAAAAACTGAGTTTAAAGCAACAGGAACGGAGTTTAAAGAACTATTTTTAATGTTTAGCCTTCCTGAACACTTGACAAATTTAGTGAGTAAATAGTGCGATGAGATGGATGCAAAGGATAAAGATTATCTTATTTCCAGAATGCGCAAAGAAAAGAACAACCCTAAAGAAGTTTATGACTTGGGAGATTTGGAGTGGTTTCCCACAGATGAAGAAAGGGAACAAAAGGCTCCTAAAGAATGCCAAGATGAAAAGAAAATTGCGACAGTAAATAAAATTTTAGAAGATTTTAAAAATGGTAATTCCAAAATTAATAAAGATTTAAAAGAAATTTTAGGCAATGTTGACTTAGTCATTGCAATACGCCCCCCTGACCAATGGAAAAATCCTAACGGTGGTATGGTGTTTAAGAGAGGGGAGAATGGTGAAAACGATAAAGCCGTTCTGTTTGTTGCAGATGTTATGTTCACAGAAGCTCATAAAGACAAACTGCCTGGTCTTTTAGCCCACGAAATGGGACATCTTTTGGAATTTAAGCAGCGCCCCAACGATGACTCCGTAAAAACAAAATATATGGATGGGGCAGAGAGCTTTGCAGATGTTTCAGGCGAAATGATAGCTAGAAATGCAGGACACACCAGTATGCCGTGGGCAATGTTTATGAGACAGTCATCTAAAAACGGTAATGACCCAGAGCATAGTCCTAGCGGACAATATAGAGCAAAAACAATTATGCGTACGATAAGAGCTTTTAATAAAACAGAAAGTAAGAAAAAGCAAAACATATCTGAAAGAATTTCGTCATTAAGAAACAGAATAAGCAAATGTGATACTAAAGCTCCAAACAAAACAAATCAAAATATATCAAAGGTCGATTTTAGCACTTTGAAAATGTATCAAGAAAAAAAGACCAATTCGTAGGTGGATAAAGTTATTAAAACATAAGTTTACCAAACCTGTTATGTGACAAATGCGATACAGAAAGCATTATGCTGATATAATAAAAAAAGATATTAATAATTTTATAACTATCTTTACGGCATAATCTTGCTATTGTATAAATATTGTAGCTATGAGATGTTATAACTATAAAAAACCAGAAACGGTGGGAAATGGCCTCTATAAAAACTAAGAAAGTATTGAATACAATCATTAATGATGATTGCGTTAAAATTATGAACGAGATGGAGCCTAATTCGGTGGATGTGATTTTTGCAGATCCGCCGTATAATTTGCAATTGGGCGAATCGCTGACCAGACCGGATAATACCAGCGTGAGCGGCGTATATGAGGAATGGGACAGCTTTGAATCGGTTAATGATTATGACGAATATACAATGGAATGGATGAAGGCCGCACGCCGCGTTTTGAAGGATGACGGCGCGATTTGGGTTATCGGCTCTTATCACAATATTTTTCGCGTAGGATATATTTTGAAGGATTTGGGGTTTTGGATATTAAACGATGTTATTTGGAATAAAACCAACCCGATGCCTAATTTTAAGGGAACCCGTTTTACCAATGCGCATGAAACTTTGATTTGGGCGGTGAAAAACCCTAACTCGAAATATACATTTAACTATGAAGCGATGAAAGCGCTGAACGAAGATACGCAGATGCGTTCAGACTGGAATATTCCGCTTTGCACCGGCAAAGAAAGACTTAAAGGCAAGGATGGCAACAAGCTGCACCCGACGCAAAAGCCCGAGGCTTTGCTGTATAGGGTGTTGATGGCCTCAACCAAAGTCGGCGATGTGGTTTTGGATCCGTTTTTCGGAACCGGCACAACCGGAGCCGTGGCCAAGAAAATCGGCCGCAATTTTATCGGCATTGAAAAAGATGCGGTTTATGTTAAGGGTGCGCAAAAGCGCATTGATGAAATTTTGCGGGTTGAAGATGAGGTTTGTTTGGAGTATTCTGTTAAAAAACGCCAGCCGAGAGTGCCGTTCGGGGCTGTGGTGGAACGCGGAATGCTTGCAGTCGGAGATACGCTTTATGATGCATCAGGCAAGCAGGAAGCGCAGATCAGGTCTGACGGAACGTTAAAGTCCAAGTTTGGCGAAGGCTCAATTCACCAGATTGGGGCGGCGGCGCAAAACCAGTCTGCCTGCAACGGCTGGGTATATTGGCATTATAAAGATAAAAAAGGCAAAATGATTTGCATTGATGAGTTAAGGCAAGAGTTGCGAGTGGAGATTTATGGAGAATAAATGGCAGCAGGAAGGTGAGATAAAGACCAGCGAGATTGTTAGGAATGAAAGTCAGTTTCATCCTAATTATGCGGCCATAGACCTTGGAACAAATGCCTGCCGTTTGGTGATTGCCACGCCGACACCCACTTCTTTTAGAATTGTTGAGACCTTTTCCAAGATTACCCGTCTTGGAGAAGGAATTATTCAAAACAACCAGCTTTCGCGTGCCGCCATTAAAAGAACAGTGACGGCACTTAAAATATGCGCCGGCGTGATTAACGAATATGCGCCGATTGCAAGTTCGCGCTATGTGGCCACAGCCGCCTGCCGCAGGGCCACCAATTTTCAAGAATTTTTGGATGCGGTTAAAAAAGAAACCGGGCTGAATATGGAGATTATATCTTCAAAAGAAGAAGCCAGGCTTGCTGTGGTCGGCTGCGTGCCGCTTTTGAACCGCAATATTAAGCGCACGTTGGTTTTTGATATTGGGGGCGGGTCGACAGAAGTATCGCTGGCGCGAATTTCCAACAGCGGCAATACGTTTATTGAAGGTTTGGTTTCGCTTCCTTACGGCGTGGTGACAATCTCCGAGGCTTTTCCCGACAAGGAAATGACCAGTTTGGCATATGATACGATTATTGAACGCACCCATAAGCTTTGCCAAGAATTTGAAGACAAATATAAGCTGATGGATGCGATTAAAAATCACGAGATTCAAGTTATCGGCACTTCCGGAACAGTTACGGTTTTGGGTGCGGTGCATCTTAATCTGGCGCGTTATAATCGTTCGGCAGTGGACGGGATTGCAATGAGCCACCATGATTTGATGAAGGCGATTTCCAAAATTAAGCGTTTGGGAGAAGAGGGGCGCAGAAAGCACCCGTGCATCGGGGCGCAGAAGTCAGATTTAACCATGGCCGGCTGCGCAATTATTGAGGCGCTTTGCTCGTTTTGGCCGATTTCCGAGATTACGGTGGCCGACCGCGGCATCAGAGAAGGAATTCTTTTGGATATGATGCACAAAAAACCTTATAAAAAACGCCATAAGAAAAGAAATAAACACTATGCCGACAGAAACCGCAAATAGACCACAAGTGCTTGCCGCTATTGACTTGGGCACAAACTCCTGCCGTCTGCTGATTGCAGATTTGCACGGCAAAGAGATATGCAAGGATATATCCGCAATTCGTTTGGGAAAAGGCATGCATGAGAACATGCGCTTTACCGTTGATGCCATGGAAAGAGGTTTGAAGCATTTTGAGTTTTTAAAGAGCGTTTTGGATAAATATGAGGTGAAAGACAGCCGTTATGTGGCAACAGCCGCCTGCAGAACCGCTAAAAATGGCAAAGAGTTTTTGGATGAGGTTTTTGCATTGAGCGGAATTAGGCTTGAGGTTATTGATGGAGAAGAAGAGGCCAGACTGACCTTAAAAGGGGCGGCGTCGCATGTTAGGGGTTTGAGCAAATATATTTTGATATATGACATTGGCGGCGGTTCTACCGAGATTACGCTGGCAGAAAATAATGATGAAATGAAAATTATTAAGACTGTGTCTATTCCGTGGGGGGCCAGAAACTCGTCTGAAGCGTTTAAGATTAATGATTATAATGAAGAAGGCGCTTCCATGCTTAGGGCGGAGATAAAGAAATATGTCGCAGAGTTTTTGCATGGTTTGGGATATGAGAAATATTTGCCGCAGACGGCTTTTATTGCCGCTTCAGGGACGGCTTTGAGAGCGGCGGCCATGGCGCTGGACAAGGGAAGTTATGACCGCGAGGGGCTGGACGGTTTGAGGATAGATGTGAGGGAATTTGACAGGATTGTTGCAGAGGTATATAAGACAACTTTTAAAGAGCGTTTAGCCTCGCCGTATATTGAAAACCGAGCCGATATGTTTGTGGCGCCATGCATTATTTTTAAACAAATTTATGATGATTTGAACATTAAGGAAATGGTGGTGTCTTTGCGTTCGGCCAAAGACGGCATTATTGAGGAGCTGGCTTTAAAATGGCAAAAGCAATAGGCGGAAACCGCAGAAGTTTGACGGTCAGGGTTAAGACTGCATCAAAAAAGAAAAAATCTTCAGTTCAGTGGCTGCAAAGGCAGCTTAATGACCCGTATGTGGCAGAGAGCAAGCGGCAGGGGTATCGCGGCAGGGCAGCGTTTAAGCTTGTTCAGATTGATGAGAAATATAGGTTTTTGGGCAAAGGAAAAACCATTGTCGATTTGGGCTGCGCGCCGGGCGGCTGGCTGCAGGTGGCGGTGGCCAGAAACAAAGGCGCCGGGCAGGTGGTCGGGATTGATATTTTGGAAACCGAGCCGGTTTTGGGCGCGACCATATTATGCCAAGATTTTACCACGGATAAAGCGGCGGAAGATTTGAAGGCGCTTTTGAAAGGAAAGGCAGACGTGGTGATGAGCGATATGGCGGCCAACACCACCGGGCACCAGCAGACAGACCATTTGCGCACCATTGCTTTGGTTGAAATTGCTTATGAGTTTGCCAAGGAAGTTTTGAAGGAAGGCGGCACATTTATTGCCAAAGTTTTTCAGGGCGGCGCCGAAGGTGAGCTTTTGAGCGATGTAAAAAAACATTTTGCCAAGGTGGCGCATTTTAAGCCCGATGCCAGCCGCAAGGAAAGCCCGGAAACATATTTGGTGGCAACGGGGTTTAAGAAGGTATTTTAGATTTTTGATTTTAGATTTTGGATTAAATATGGAAATAAAGAGCGAGAGACCGGAAGATTATCAAGCGGTAGAAGGACTTGTTAAAAAGGCTTTTGTTTGCGCCGGGCATTCTGACGGCAACGAGCATAATTTGGTGGCAAGGCTGCGAGAGACTGTTGGTTTTGTTTCTGAGTTGTCTTTGGTTGCGTTTGACGGCGGTGAGTTAATCGGGCATGTAATGTTGACAGAGATTAAGCTGAATGATTTGAGGGTTTTGGCTTTGGCACCGCTTGCGGTTTTGCCTTTGTATCAGGGGAAGGGGATTGGTTCGGCTTTGCTGGAAGCGGCTTTGACTAAGGCCGCGGCTATGGGATATGATGCGGCGGTGGTGCTCGGAGAGCCGGAATATTATGCCAGGTTTGGGTTTGTTAAGGCGATAGATTTGGGCATATATTCTCCGCAGTTTGAGGGCATTGAAGAATATTTGCAAGTTGTGGAATTAAGCCCCGGCGCGTTGATTGATGCAGCCGGAGAGGTTGTTTATCCGGATGAGTTTCTGAGAAATAATAACAGATAATAAGCAGAGCAGATAAATTGTGTTTTGCTTATGGTTTTTGTTGATTTATTTATATTACCAATTTCGGAGAGCATTCTCCGAAATTGGTAATATAAATATTGACAGTATGTTGAGGGAGGGTTATTGTTGTTGTGTATTTGAATGTTGAGGGAGGGTTATTGTTGTTGTGTATCTGATTGCATCTGAGGGGGGCTTTTTATGAAAACTTTGGAAATTGAAAATAAGGCTGTTATAGAGCTTAAGAAGTTTATGAAAAAATATGAGTTAAGCGGTTTGGATGTTGCGCTGCACACAATGTTGCACACACCAAGGCTATCAGAGATATTTAGCGGCAAGCGTAGGATTACAGCGGATACGGATATTAGGCTTTGCACTTTTTTTAAACTGCAGCCGGGGCATTTTCTTAAGCTTCAGATTGAATATGACGTGAACATGGCATACATTAAGGGCGAAGATAAGCTTTCTAAAATTAAAACCGTTGATGAGGTTATAAAATGAAAAAGTTGTTGGTGTTTTTCCATCCTAGGGGGGAAAATAAGGATTTTTTGAAAGTGTTTACAGCAAATCTGGCGGAAAAGTTTGATGCCGAAGTTTTTTCTTTTAATGCGCCATTTGAATATGAGGGCGGATATCAGTGGCTGGATGCAACGGACGGGGTCGTTTCTTCAATCGGAAAAGATCAGTTTGAGCAATCGGTTATGTATTCAGTTGATTTAATTAACGCAGAAGTAAATAAAAGAAAAATGCAATTTAGCGATGTTATTTTTGCGGGAAATTCTCAAGGCGGGTTTATGGCGGTTTATATGGCCTTGCGCTTGGGCGGAAAGGCGGTTGCTCTTTGCAGCGCCATTCCATATGAGTTGAAAGAAAAGTTTGTGCTTAATTATAAAAATGCGCCAATAGACTGGGTGGAAGGAGCCAAAGATAATCTGCTTACTCAGGTGAGAAAAGACTCTTATAAAATTCTTGTCGATATGGGCTGCAATTTGAGATATATTTTAAACGAAAAGTCTACTCACACCGGGCTTGATTTTTCTATAATCGAGCAGCTATAATGCAGGAAAATGCGCGCTGGCAGGCGGTTTTAGAGCTTATTTCGGCAGTGTTTGAAGACACGCGCCCGGCTGACAATATTATTAATGAATATTTCAGAAGCAGGAAATATATCGGCTCTTCTGACCGGCGGTTTATTTCCGAGCAGATTTGGAATATTATCCGCAACCGGCGCAAGCTGGAGTTTGATGCCAAAAATGTTGACGCCAGGCGGATTTTAATGGCTTATGTGAAAGATGATGCGTATAAGGTTTTTGCCGGCGGGAAATATGCGCCGTATCCTTTGAGTGTTAATGAAGAAGAATGGCTGGAGGAGATGCTGAACCAAGTTCAGCATGACGGGATTATATATCCTTTGGATGTGGAGTGTGAGACGCCGAAGTGGTTGTTTGAGAAAATTAAGAATCCGTCATTGTGCAAAGCGCTTAACAATAAAGCTCCGGCTGATTTCAGGATTAACGCCGAAAACCGCGAGACGGTGATTAGGAAGCTTAAAGGCGAGGGACTTGATTTTGAGCCTACGCCATATTCACCAATCGGCATCAGGTCTGTTGAACGAGTTAATTTGAACAATTGCATTGTTTTTCAGGAAGGGTTGATTGACGTTCAAGATGAGGCTTCGCAAATTGCTTCCATTTTATGTGATGTTAAGCCGCAAGATAAGGTGATTGATTATTGCGCCGGGGCCGGAGGCAAAGCTCTTACCATTTCCTATTTGCTGCAAAACAAAGGCAATATTTTTGTGCATGATATTAATTGGGAGCGTCTGGAGGCGATTAAAGACCGGGCGGAGCGCTTGAAAGCGACCAACATTGAGATTATTAAACAACTGGCTGATGATGACTTGTATGATAAATTTATTATTGATGCACCGTGTTCGGGAACCGGCACTTGGCGGCGCTCTCCTGATGCTAAATTTCGCTTAACTTTGGAGCAGTTGAAAAATCTTAATAAGAGTCAGGCTCAGATTTTGGATTTTGCTTATGACCATTTGAAGCCGGAGGGTAGGATCGTTTATATTACCTGTTCAGTTTTAAGGGATGAGGATGAGAGCATTATTGAAAAGTTTTTGCATAAGCACAAAAAAATGCGCCTTGTTAATATAAAAGAGATTTGGGAAAGAAAAATTAATCAGCCGTATGTTGGCGAATCTGAAAATTATTTGCGATTATCACCGCTGACAACCAATACCGATGGATTTTTTATGGCAGTTTTGAGTAAGTGATACAATGTGGCGCTTATTAAGAATTTATGTTACTTTTGAGCCCAAAAGTAACCAAAAGGCTTTCGCCTAGCTTGCTTTATAAGATTTTACATTTGCTCATTTTACTCTCTTCGCAAAGTTCTGCCTTTCTTAGTTACTATTCTTTCAGGCCATCATTATTCTTTCGGCAGAACACGCTCAGAGCCGAAGGACGCAAAATTTCGCATATAAAATCTAAAAATCTGCGCTAAGGCGGGGCAGAATGGGATAAATAACATTTTAATATTTCAGTATCTGAAAATTATTTGCGATTATCGCCGCTGACAACCAATACCGATGGATTTTTTATGGCAGTTTTAACAAAAGAGACCTGAGGTCTCTTTTGTAGTGAAAAGTGTCAGTGGTCAGTGGCAAGTGTTGGATTGCTGTTTATATTATATATATAAGAGATAATTTCGGCTACGGCGGTGAAGGCTTCGAGCGGAATTTCGCTTTCAATATCAACTGCTTTTAAAATCTGCACCAAGTCGGCGTCTTCTCGTATCTCAATGCCTTCATCAATGGCAATTTGAATAATCTTTTCAGCAATAAACCCTTCGCCCTTGGCCAAAACTTTGGGCGCGTTGTCTTTGCCTATTTCATAGCCTAGCGCAACAGCACTCCTAGCTTCTATTGGACTTTTAAGGGGCATCTGATCGTAAAATCCGGTGCTCGAATGCTCACGTACTGACAGTGTACGCTCCGCTTCTGTGCTCCGTGTTTTACTTCCATCTGCCTCCTTAAAAGCCCAATGAGAGGAGCTAGGAGAATCTTCTGTGGAAAATTTTTCATCTTTATTGTTTGGATTGCTCATTGTGGTATTATTCCGTTAGGGAAAATTGTCTGTTTAGGGATGGCATGATTATTGCATAATATGTGGCATCGTGTCTAGGGGAGAAAAAATGGACTTGAATAATCTTACATTGTTTAATGCAGCCACTCAGAATATTAAATATCTTTCTGAGCGGCAAAAGGTGTTGGCTGCAAACGTGGCCAATGTGAACACGCCAGGCTATGTGGCGCAAGATCTAACTAAGCCGAATTTTTCCTCCATGCTTAAAAGCAGCACAACCACCGGTCTTAGAGTTACCAATGAAAAACACATTGCCAGTCTTCCTTCACAAGGAGGCGGCGGCAAGCTTTATACACCAAAGCCCACCACCTCGTTGACCTTGGACGGCAACGGCGTTTCTTTGGAAGACCAGTTGAACGAGGTTAGCAAAAACAAAAGCGAACATAACCGCATGCTGACCATTTACGGCAAATATAAGCAGCTTTTGCAGACTGCCAACACCAAGATTAATGCTTAAGGGGAAATAAACAATGGCCAACAGTTTATCAGTTAGCGCAGATATTGCGGTTTCAGGGATGAAGGCTCAATCGGAGCGCCTTAAAGTGATTTCCGAAAATATGGCAAATGCCGACTCTGTGGGCAGACGTCCGGGCGAGGATCCATACCGCCGCCAGGTGGTGATGTTTAAGGAATATGTTAACCGAGAAACCGGCGCCAAGATGGTTAAGGTTGACCGCGTGGCCAAAGACCAATCGCAGTTTGAGAAGAGATATTTGCCAAACCACCCGGCGGCCGATGCAAACGGCTATGTTTCTATGCCGAATGTGAATCCGTTGGTGGAAATGATGGATATGAAAGAAGCACAGAGAAGTTATGAGGCGAATCTTTCGGTGGTGCAGACATCAAGAGATATGAACTCTAAAGTTTTGGATATTTTGAAATAGGGAATTAAACGATGGTAAACAATATTACAAACGCACTCGGCGCTTATCAGCAGGCACTGTCGAGAATCGGCGGGCAAATTCCGGCTCAGGTGGAAACGCCGAAATCTTCCACCGAAGATTTTAAGAATCTGGTTAAAGATGTGGTGACCAACGCCGCTGATTTGAACAAACAGGCTGAAAGCATGTCGATTGCGGCCGTGGCCGGCAAGGCCGATATTCAAGACGTGGTTTTGGCAGTGGCCAATGCCGAAGTTGCTCTGGAGACGGTTGTTGCAATCAGAGATACTGCCGTGAAGGCATATAAAGATATTATGTCTATGCCTATATAAAGTTTGCTCTGTGGTCATCTAATACAGATTCTTCATGGATGCCAAAAACTCACGTAGTTTAAGTCTACGCTCAAGTTTTTGGCACCATTTGAATCTTATTATATGACTCGCATATCAAACTTTATGGAATTCAGTGCTCTGCGGTCAAAACTTGCATAATGGTCTATTAATACAGAAATTGCGCGGTCGTTAAAAATTCATGTACTAAAGTGTACACTAAAATTTTTACCGCCGCTTATTTCTTATTATCAGGCTCATTTTTCAAGTTTTATAAGTTCTTGTTCTTTTTTCTTGCTTATTTTTTATATTTAATATATTTTGCCGCTTTAGATGCGGTTGTGGCGGAATTGGTAGACGCGCAACGTTGAGGTCGTTGTGGGCTCAGCCCGTGAAAGTTCGAGTCTTTTCAACCGCACCATCCTGCGCCCTAAAGGGCTCCGGCTGGCAGGCCGTTCTTAGAAATGGCATTTTGTGCGGTTGTGGCGGAATTGGTAGACGCGCTAGTTTCAGGTACTAGTCAGTTAACACTGGTGAGAGTTCGAGTCTCTCCATCCGCACCACACAAAAAGCTTTGCTTTTTGTAGTGAAAAATGTCAATAAACAGCGGTAAGTAAAATCAGGCGGTTAACCATATATTTAATTATGAAATTTATAATCGGCAGTTGCGAATCTAAAATCTAAAATTAAAATCACAGGAGGGGTTATGAAACTTGATAAAAAACATAACAAAAACCACAAACCCCGCCGCAAATTTCACAAGAAAAAGAAGAAAAAGCAGGAAATCGTCTTAGGTCTCGGACCTCGGATGATTAAATCCGTGGCCAGAGCCTTAAATGAAAACGACGTGATTAACGTTCGTAAGTTTGTTGACGGCCTGAATGAATATGACTTGGCCAAACTTATCGAATCTTTAGATTTTGCACATCGTAAGCAGCTTATTGAAATTCTTGGCAGCGCCATTGACCCGGAAGTTTTTCCCGAATTAAATGAAGTTATTCAGGGGCAGATTATTGAATCGCTTGATGAGAACCAGCTGGTTAACATTGTTAACGAACTTGATTCTGACGATGCGGTCGAACTTTTGGAGCATATGGACGACGAGGAGCAGAAAAACGTTATTAAACGTCTGTCTCCGGAGTTAAAAACCCAAGTTAAATCTTCTCTCTCTTATCCTGAGGACTCCGCCGGACGTGTGATGTCGCGCGAGTTTGTATGCATGCCGGACGATTGGAACGTGGGGCAGGCTAAAAAGTTTTTGCTGGATAATGAAAAACTTCCCGACAACTTTTATACGGTGTTTTTGGTGAATGAAAAACGCTATCCGACCGGTGAAATTACTCTGGATAAGCTGCTCAGGGCTCAGTCTTCTTCAATGCTGCAAAATATTATGGACGGCGAAATTGTGCCGATTGACGTGAACACCGATCAGGAAGAAGTGGCGCATATGTTTCGCGAATATGGCTGGAAGTCTGCCGTGGTGGTTGATGACAACCGCAGGCTTATAGGTGTGATTAATATTGACGACATTGTGGACATTATTCATGAAGAGGCGCAGGAGGACATTTTGCACCTTTCCGGCGTGGAAGAGGGTGATGTTTACCGCTCGGTGTTCTCCATTTTCCGCTCACGCTCAATTTGGCTGCTGACCAATTTGTTTGCCACCATTCTGGCCTCGATGGTGGTGGGCGGTTTTCAGGATATCATCGGGCAGATTGCCGTGGTGGCGGTTTTGATGCCGATTGTGGCCTCAATGGGCGGAACGACCGGCCAGCAGACGCTGGCGGTGGTGGTTAGGGCTTTGGCCACCAAGGAGCTGACCTCGGGCAACACAATTAAGATGATTTTTAAGGAATTTATGGTGGGAATCTGCAACGGGCTGCTGTTTGCGCTCTTAATTGCGGCCATTACTTATTTCCGGTTTCCGGAATATCATACTTTGGCGCTGGTCATAGGCATTGCCATGCTGGTTAATTTGGCAGTGGCCAGCCTTGCCGGCATTCTTATTCCGCTGTTTTTCAGCAAAATTAAGGCCGATCCGGCCATTTCTTCCGGCGTATTCTTAATTGCCATTACCGATTCAGGCGGTTTCTTCATCTTTTTGGGCTTGGCAAAACTGTTATTATTTTAGATTTTAGATTTTGGATTTTGGATTATTGATGTTATAGTCTACGCAAATTAAATAATCAGGAGACAGGTTTTGAGATTAGGTTTGCTTATTGCGGCGCTGGTTTTGATGTTGGATCAGGCCAGTAAAATATTTATAATGACAAATATGGTGAATGAAACGTCGGTGATTGAATATACGTCGTTTTTTAATTTGGTACGGGCGTGGAACACCGGCGTCAGCTTTTCAATGTTCAGCAATTTCGGGCTTTTGGGGGTTGTCGGTCTTTCTTTGCTTTCAGCTTTTATTGTCGGTTTGCTGTTATGGTGGCTTAAATCTGAAAAAAGCCGTTTTTTGCAGACGGCAATCGGCTTCATTGTGGGCGGAGCAATCGGCAACATCATTGACAGGCTCCGTTTTGGCGCCGTGTTTGATTTTTTGGATTTTCATATATATGACAAGCACTGGCCGGCTTTTAATGCGGCAGACAGTTTTATCTGCATTGGAGCGGTGATGGTGGTGCTTAGCAGCATTTTGGCAAAAAAAGAGGTGGTAAAATGAAAAAAACAGCAATTTGTTTAATGGGGCTGGCTTTGCTGGCCGGCTGCAGCAGCCAGAGCAGAACCAAACTGGGTTTGGTTAAGGAAGCTCCGGATGAATTTATGATTATATCCCGAGCGCCCTTAAGTCTGCCGCCGGATTATAATCTTTTGCCGGTGAACGAAGGCATGGTTAATGCAAAGGAAGTGACCGAGCTTAACCGCTTTGACGGCATGACCGAAGGCGAAAAAAGAATGATGAAAAAAATTGAGGCTCAGAAATCTGAAGCCAACATTAAAGATATAATTGAAAAAGAAAATAAGGAAATCAATGAATAAGTTATTTTCAACAATTTTGGCATTATGTTTTTGCATTAGCCCGGCTAATGCAAAGCTTTTTAATGCAGAAGAGTTTTATTTGAAAAACGGCATGCAGGTGGTGGTGATTGAAAACCACAAAGCGCCGATTGTGAAACATATGCTCTGGTATAAGTCGGGCGCAACGAATGACAGGCTCGGCAAAGCCGGCACGGCTCATTTGCTTGAGCATTTGATGTTCAGAGGCACCAAAAGGGTTAAGGATTATTCCAAGGTAATGGCCGATTTTGGTGCAGAAAGCAACGCTTTTACCGGTTATGATTATACGGCGTATCATCAGCTTTTGGATGTTTCCAAGTTGGAACTGGCTATGGCTTTGGAAGCTGACCGCATGGAAAATCTGGAGATAAAAAAAGAAGATTTCTTGAAAGAAAGAGACATTGTGTTTCAGGAAAGAAAGCAGATGGTTGAAAACGACCCGAAATCTTATTTTTTTGAATCCATGCGCAGGAGTTTGTGGCAGGAGAATCCGTATGCCCGCCCGGTAATCGGTTTGGAAAAAGAGATTTCAGCGCTTAAGATTAAGGATGTTGAGCGCTTTTATGATAAGTATTACAAGCCTTCCAATGCGGTTTTGGTTTTGGCCGGGGATATTGATTTGGCAACGGCTAAGATATTGGCCGAAAAATATTATGGCGGAATTGAGGCAAAAGAAGTTTCAAACAAACAAAATGCAGGCGACGTTTTTCACAAGAAAGAAACATCTTTGGTGATGTATGAACCAAAAGTTGAAGCAGGACGCTTTTATAAGGACTATATCTTCCCAAAAAATTTGACGGATAAGAGCTCTTTGTATGCTTATGCCTTGCTGGCCGAATATTTGGGCGGCGGAGAAACCTCGGAGCTTTATAAGAAGCTGGTTTTGGAGACCAGAAAAGCTGCGGCGGTTTCCGTCGACTATAACTACGGTTTGAGGGGGTATGGTGATTTCAGTGTGTCTTGCGTTCTGGCCAAAGGAGTTGGTTTTGAGGAGTTTGTGAAAGCTTTTGACAAGGCCTGGCTTGAGAGCATTAATGAACTTAATGAAAAAGATTTGGCGAGAATTAAGGTGAAACTCAAAGCGGGAATGGTTTATGCCAAGGACGACCCTAATGACGCGGCATATTTGTTCGGCTCGCTTTTGAGCGTGGGCATGAGTGTGGATGAAGTTGAAGGATTTTTTGATGAAATGGACGGCATCAACGCAAATGAGGTTAAGAAAGGCTTGCAAAAGATGGTTGAGGTTTCATCAGTGCAGACAGCGGTTATTATGCCGCTTAAGGGAGAAGGCAAATGAGAAGAAAAAATTCTACAAACCCGCTGGTGAATTTGCTTTTGGCTCTTACGGCGCTGTTTTTTGCCGGAATGTTTGTTTATGAGCATGTTTATAAGTTTCAGCCCGAAGAGGTGCTTAAAGGTGCGGTGATTAAAGAAAAAAAGATGAAGGCCGAAGTGCTGGAGATTGTGTCTCCAAGGGGTATTAAGGCATATTTGCTGCAGGAAAAGAGCAACCCGATTATCAGCATCAGCTTTATTTTTAAGAACTCCGGTCTGGCATATGCTCCAGAAAACAAGCAGGGATTGGCGCAGATTTTGAGCGCCGCTCTTTTGGAAGGCGCAGGCAATTATTCTTCAGCAGAATTTAAAGAGCTTTTGGAAGAAAAGGCCGTTAAGCTTTCTTTTGCCGCCGATTATGACGACTTTAACGGGGCGATGGCGACCACGGTTGAAAGTGCAGGCAAAGCTTATGAGATGCTTAATGCGGTTTTGACCAAGCCCAGATTTGACGCCAAAGATTTGGAAAGAGTTTCAGCAGAGGCTTTGATGGTGTTAAAGCTGCAGAACGAAAAGCCGGAAACGGTTTTGAATTTGGAGCTTTTGAAAGAGATGTATAAGAATCATCCTTATGCATGGAATCCGATGGGCGTTGAACAAAATATTAAATCCGTCTCTAAAAAAGATTTGCTTGATTATATGAATGCGCATTTTGCTTATGACAATTTGGTGGTGGGAATTGCCGGAGATATTGACGCAGACGAAGCAAAAATTGTTTTGGATAAGATTTTTGCGGGGTTGAAGGCGGAGAGTAAAATTGTGGAGCTTTCCAAGCCGGAGATTAATTTTGACGGACGCATGAAAGATGTGAAGCTGGAGGCGGCTCAGGCGATTGCGCTGTTTGCCGCAGAAGGCGTTGGCCGCAGCGATGCGGACTTTTATCCGTTATATATTGCCAACCATATTTTCGGCGCCTCGGGCTTAAACTCGAAATTGATGGTGAAGGTTAGGGAAGACAAGGGGCTGGCTTACAGCGTTTACAGCGTTATGAGCCTGCAGGATAAATCTCCGCTGATTAAAGGCAAAGTCTCCGCCACGCCGGATAAGCTGCCTCAGGCAATCAGGATATTTAAAGAAGAATGGCATGAGATGGGCAAAAAAGGCGTGAGCAAAAAGGAACTGGATGATGCCAAAAACTATTTGCTGTTTTCTTATAATCTGCGCTTTGCCTCCATTTCCGGAATATCCGAGATGCTGGCATATATGCAGAAAGAAAACCTGGGGCGCGATTTTTTGGAAAAAAGAAACTCATATATTGAGGCGGTTACTTTGGACGAGGTTAATGCCGCTGCGCGCAAATATTTTAAGGATAACGGAACGTTGATTTTGGTAGGTAAGCCATGAGCAAAGCAATAAACAAACTTAAGACCTGGAAAAAGCTGCAATCTCATTATGACAAGATGAAAAAAACGCATATGCGCGATTTGTTTGCCAAAGACGCCGAGCGCGCCGCCAAGTTTTCAGTTAAGCTGGATGATTTGCTGTTTGATTATTCCAAAAACATTATTAATGAACGGACAATGAAACATTTGCTGGCATTTGCCAACGAGCGCAAGCTTTCAGAGCATATTAAGGCCATGTTTAAGGGTGAGAAAATCAACTTTACGGAAAAACGTCAGGTTCTGCATGTTGCTTTGCGCAACCGCGATAATATTCCGGTGGTGGTTGACGGCACGGATGTTATGCCGGAAGTGAACCGCGTTTTGGAAAAAATGCGTAGGTTTTCCGATGCAGTGCGTTTGGGTAAGTTTAAGGGGCACACCGGCAAGAAGCTGGTTAATATTGTTAACATCGGCATCGGCGGGTCTGATTTGGGGCCGGCGATGGCGGTCCAGGCCTTGAAGAAATATAAAAACAAGGATATCAACTGCTTTTTTATTTCCAATATTGACGGTACGGCTTGCGAGGAAGTGCTTTCTAAAGTTGAGCCGGAAAACACTTTGTTTATTGTGGCTTCCAAAACTTTTACGACCATTGAAACGCTTACCAATGCCAAAACCTGCCGCAAGTGGCTGGTGGATGCTTTGGGCGAGCATGCCGTGGCCAAGCACTTTGTTGCACTTTCCACCAATGCGGCCGAGGTGGCAAAGTTTGGCATTGATGTGGAGAATATGTTTGAGTTTTGGGACTTTGTGGGCGGCAGATATTCTTTGTGGTCGGCAATCGGGTTGATTGTGGCAATTGCCGTGGGCATGGATAATTTTGAGAAAATGCTGGAAGGCGCATATGCCATGGACAGGCATTTTTACCGCGCCGATTTCTCGCGCAATATTCCGGTTTTGATGGCTTTAATCGGCATTTGGTATAATAACTTTTTTAATGTTACGCGTTATGCGGTTATTCCATATGACCAATATTTGAAGCTGGTGCCGGCATATTTGCAGCAGCTGGATATGGAAAGCAACGGCAAGTTTATTTCAGCCGACAATGAGCCGGTCAGATATGCAACCGGGCCGGTTTTGTTTGGCGGCGCCGGAACAGATGTG
>JAVBOV010000022.1:0-13408 GCA_031550205.1 Alphaproteobacteria bacterium | reverse complement strand
TGGATGAGACTGAACTTAAGAAAAGAACAAAGAGTTTTGCTCTGAGAGTGATTAAGCTTTCAGATAAGCTGCCTAAAAGCCATGTTGGGAATGTGATTGCAAAGCAAATATTGAGGGCAGGAACATCAGTCGGAGCTAATTATAGGGCTGCTTGCAGGTCAAAATCGATTGCTGACTTTGCATTTAAGCTGTCAATGGTGGTTGAAGAGGCTGATGAGTGTTGTTATTGGTTGGAAATTATTGAAGAAGCCGGATTAATGGAAAAAGGTAAAATAAAAAAATTGTACGATGAAGCAAATGAATTGACTGCTATATTTGTGGCTTCGCAAAAAACTATCCAAAATCCAAAATCAAAAATCAAAAATCAAAAATCAGTGAAGGGATTAGATTATGTCTGACTCCCTGCAGCATATTGCTATTATTATGGATGGCAACGGCCGTTGGGCTAAAAAACGCGGACTGCCGCGGTCGATGGGGCATAAAAAAGGGGCGGAGACGGTTAAGAAAATTACCCGCGCCGCCGGAGATTTGGGCGTTAAATATTTGACGCTTTATGCTTTTTCCACCGAAAACTGGAACCGCTCAAAAGAAGAAGTTGACGGTTTGATGAAGCTTCTGCGCGAACATCTGGATTCAGATCTAAAAGAATTTAAGGAAAACAACGTTCGCATAAGGTTTATCGGCGAGAGAGATATGCTGGCCGAAGATATTGCTGCAAAAATGGAAAAGCTTGAGAAAGATACCGAAAATCATACAAAAATGACGTTGTGCATTGCACTGAGCTACGGTTCGCGCCAAGAGATTGTGCATGGTGTTAAGAAAATGGCCGAAATGTATAAAAACGGTGATATCTCTTTAGAAGATATTGATATCAAGTCTTTTTCTGATATTTTATATACCAAAGACATGCCGGATCCGGATTTGGTGATTAGAACCAGCGGCGAGAAAAGAGTAAGCAATTATCTTTTGTGGCAGATTGCTTATTCGGAATTTTATTTTACCGGCACCTTATGGCCCGACTTTACGCCGAAAATGCTGGAAAAGATTATTGAAGAATTTAACACAAGGGAGAGAAGATATGGCAAAACCTAAGTTAACAACTCTGCAGCAAAGAATTATTACCTCTTTGATTTTAATTCCGCTTACCGTGTGCGTCTTATTTTTGGGGCTGCCATATGTTAAGCTGTTTGTTTTGATGGCGGGAGCAATGCTTTGCTGGGAATGGGTGAAGATGGTGCCTTCCAAAAAACCCGAGACCTATGCGGTTGCCTACACTCTGGCCACGACATTTGTGGTGCTTTCTTCAATGATTGAGACAATGCTTGTGGTGATGTTGTTTGCCATGATGTTTGTGTGGTATAAGGCCAGAAAAGAGTCTAAAAAAGCGTTTTTGGTTTGGGGCATTCCATATATTATTATCGGCATGAATTCTTTGATTTGGATGTATTTGTTCTTCGGCATGTTCCATGTATTGTGGCTTTTGATTGTGGTTTGGGGCGTTGATGTGGGCGGATATTTGGTCGGTTCCAACTTAAAAGGTCCGAAGCTGGCTCCGAAAATCAGCCCGAACAAAACTTGGTCGGGACTGTTTGGCGGCGTAATTCTGGCCGGCACTTTAAGCGTGCTGTTTGACCGCTTGGTGGTCGGCAACTTCAATGCGGCAAGTCTGATGTTTGCTATGGGCGCAATGATTGCGACAATTGCCCAGATTGGCGATTTGCTAGAATCGTTTATTAAGAGAAGATTGAAGCTTAAAGATTCCAGCGATTTAATTCCCGGACACGGCGGTGTGTTTGATAGAATCGATGGTTTGATTTTTGCCGCTCCGTTTGCGCTGGCCATGTTCCACTTTATTTGGGTTAGATAAGTTTATGGATTGGTTGATTAATACGGTTTATTATGTTGTTCCGTTTTTGGTTCTGCTCGGCGTTTTGGTCTTTGTGCACGAACTGGGGCATTATCTGGCGGCAAAACTTTCCGGCGTGAAAGTTGACGAATTCTCGGTCGGTTTCGGTAAAGAGCTTTGGGGGTTTGACGACCGTTCCGGCACGCATTGGAAGGTATCGGCCATTCCTTTGGGCGGATATTGCAAATTTTTGGGCGACGGAGACGCCACTTCCTCCACTGAAGATGAGGCTCTGCAAAGCATTTCGGCAGAAGATAAGAAATATGCATTTGCGTTTCAGAATCCATTCAAGAAATTGGCGATTGTTTTGGCGGGTCCGGGTGCAAATTATTTGTTTGCAATTTTGGTTTTTGCCTCCATTTTCTTTTTTATGGGCAAGTTCACCTTTCCGCCGGTGGTGGGAGAAGTGATGAAGGGCAGTCCGGCTGAAATGGCCGGAATGAAGGCTAATGATCGGGTTTTGAAAATTAACGGCGTTAAAATCGACAGTTTTGACGAGATTTCCAGAGAAATTATGCTGATTCATGATAATCAGGCCAATCTGGAGATTGACCGAGGCGGCAAAATTTTGAAGCTTAAGGTTGTTTTGAAAAAGATGAAGGCCGATGAAAATGCCGAAGAGCGCCCGATGCTCGGCGTGAAATCGGTTAATGTGATTGAGATTTCCAAGCAGAATTTGTCATTATTGGAATCTGTTAAGCTGGCGACTTTGGAAACTTATAATCTGACTTATGCAACGCTGCGCGGTGTGGGGCAGATGGTTACGGGTAAAAGAAGCGGCGATGAAATCGGCGGAATTATCCGCATTGCCGAAATGTCCGGCGATATTTCCAAAAAACAGGGCTGGCTTGATTTTGTGGTGTTTATGGCGCTGCTGTCGGTTAATCTGGGGCTGATTAATTTGTTTCCAATTCCGGTTTTGGACGGCGGGCATGTGGTGATATATTCAATAGAAATTGTTGCAAGAAGAGAAATTAGTGCTAAGCTGAAGGAAATTTTGTTTAAGATCGGCTTGTCTTTGATTTTGGCGCTGATGGTTTTTGCAACCTGGAATGACTTTGCCAGACTCTTCAACCGCTGGTTTTCTTAAAGGATTAAACGTATGAAAAAAACACTTTTGACATTAATGGCCACCACTTCTTTGCTGGCTTTTGAGGCTAATGCGGCAATCATTAATAAGGTTGAGGTTCAGGGTTTGGAAAGAGTGGAAAAAGAAACCATTATTTCTTATCTTGATTTTAAGATGGGAGACGATGTTTCTCAGGAAAAGCTGGATGACTCTTTAAAGCATATTTATTCCACAGGGCTTTTTGCCGATGTGGTGTTTGACGTGCAGAATGACGGCGGTCTTTTGATTAAGGTGGTTGAGAATCCGATTATTAATAAGCGCGCTTTTGACGGCAATGATAAAATTGACGACAAGATGCTGGAATCGGAAGTGCAGCTTGCTCCGCGCTCGATTTATAACCGCGCCAAGGTGCAGGAGGATGTAAACCGCATTCTGGAGGTTTATAAGCGCTCCGGACGTTATGCGGCGGTGGTTGAACCGAAGATTATTAAACGTTCGCAAAACCGTGTGGATTTGGTTTATGAAATTGACGAAGGACCGCTTGCCAAGGTTGACAAGGTTAACTTTGTGGGCAACACGCATTATGACGACAATGACCTGCAGAGCGAGATTATGACCAAGGAAAGCCGCTGGTTTAGAATTTTCTCAGGCTCCGAGAATTATGATGCCGAAAAGACCAATTATGACAAGGAACTTTTGAGACGTTTTTATACCAAGCGCGGGTATGCCGATTTCAGGGTGGTTTCAGCCGTTGCCGAGCTTTCTCCGGATTCAAAGTCTTTTACCGTGACCTATGTGCTGGACGAAGGCAAGCGTTATAAGATTAAGAGCATTGACATTAAGTCTGAAGTTAAGGGCGTTGAAATTGCGCCGTTGTCTGAAAACGTGGAATTTGAGGTCGGCGACTGGTATAATGCCGATTTGATTGAAAAATCGGTTTATGCAATTACCGATGAGCTGGGCAAGCGCGGCTTTGCGTTTGTCGATGTGAGCCCAAGGCTTAATAAAAACACCAAAACCGGCGAAATTGATGTGATTTTCAACATTAAAGAAGGTGCCAGAATCTTTGTTGACCGCATTAATATTACCGGAAACGAACGCACTGACGAGGAAGTTATCCGCCGCGAGTTCAGAATTGAGGAAGGCGATGCTTTCAACGCCTCTAAGATTAGAGCTTCGCGCAAGAATGTTGAAAATCTGGACTATTTCAGCAAGGTTGATATTGAAACCGTGCCAAGCGAAGAAAGCGGCAAGGCTGACATTAATGTTAAGGTTGAAGAAAAATCTACCGGATATTTTAATGTGGGCGTGGGATATTCTACGGTTAACGGCGCTTTAATCAGAGCAGGAGTGGTGGAAAACAACTTTCAGGGGCGCGGTCAGCAGCTTGGTTTGGATGCTTCGTTGTCGCAAAAATCTTCCGCTTATGAAGCCAGCTTTACCGAGCCGTATTTTATGGGCAGACCTTTAAGCGCCGGCGTGGATTTGTATCGAACCACGCAAGACTATCAGGACGAGGCGTCTTATGATGAAAACACCATTGGCGCCAGAGGCAGACTGGGATGGAAATACACTGATGATTTGGCGCATTATACGCGTTATACCATTCGTCAGGATGAGATTAAGAACGTTGATGCCAACGCCTCAAAATATATTAAGGAAGAAGAGGGCAAAACCACCGGCTCAATTATCGGCCAGACTTTGGCCTATGATAAGCGCGACAGCGCCATTAACCCCAAGGAAGGTTATTTTGTTTCCGCCGGGCATGATATTGCCGGTCTTGGCGGCGATGAGAAGTTTTTGAAGTTTGATACCAGAGCTTATAAATATTATACTCTGGCAGACTATTATACCTTCAAGTTTTTCTTAAACGCCGGTTATATTACGGCTTATGGCGACGAGGACGTGCGTTTGGCGCAGAGATATTATCTGGGCGGCAACACCATGCGCGGTTTTGATGTGGCCGGTATTTCAGCCAGAGATAAGGCGACAAACGACGCTTTGGGCGGCAACTGGATGCTTTATTCAGGTGCGGAGATGTCTTTCCCGATCGGTTTGGATGAAATGGGCGTTAAGGGACGCACGTTCCTTGATGTGGGAACAGTGGGTAAGCCGGATAATTATGATGCGGCCGATATTAACTATTCTTCAAGTCTGCGTGCGGCAACCGGTTTTGGTTTCCAATGGCAGTCGCCGATGGGACAAATCGACGTTGATTTCGGTTTCCCGATTGTTAAGGAAGACTTTGATGAGACTCAAGTGTTTAGACTTAATTTCGGAACCAGGTTGTAGAAAAAGGCCCGCTGTTAAGCGGGCTTTTTCTATTGATTTTTTATTAAAACCTGGATCCCCGGGTTAAACATAGTTCGGCAGGCCTCATACGGTTTACTCCGAGGATGACATTCCGTAGTCGCCCGGCTTTGCCAGTCGACCTGTTTTAAATGAAATATTCTAAATATATGAATCCGGTGGCGATGATGACGCTGACGATCATGGTGGGAAGCGCCCACTTCATGAAACCAAGGAAGCTGATGGGATAGCCTTCACGGCTGGCGATGCCTGCCACAATGACGTTGGCTGAGGCGGCGATTAAGCTGCCGTTGCCGCCGAAACAGGCGCCCAGCGATAATGACCACCAAACCGGCATCATGGCCTCGCGGCCGCCCATGGAAGGTTCCATGGATTTTAAAATCGGAATCATGGTGGCAACAAAAGGAATGTTGTCTATGGCGGTGGAAACAAAGGCTGAAACCCACATTACCAGAACAGCCGCTTTTTCAATGCTGCCTTGAGTTGCTTCCACAAATTTTGCGCCGAGAACTTCCAATATTCCGGAATGTTCCAATCCGTATACAATCATAAACAAGCCGGCAAAGAAAAAGATGGTGGTCCAGTCTACCAAGGCAAAGGCTTTCTCAACCTTGTGGTCGCGTTCCTGGTGGTTGTCTCCCAGCGTGTATAACAGAACCAAAACAGAGGCTCCGAACATGGCAATGGTGCCATTGTTAATGTGGAGATGTTCAGCCAAAATGAAGCCGAAAATTACCATAAACAGCACAAAAAGAGATTTTTTCAAAAGCTTCCAATCGGTGATATATTCTATTTCATTCATCTGCATGATGGTGACGCGGAAGCGTTTGCTGGTGATAATCTTTCGTCCCCAGATAAAGTCAAAGGCGAGAATCAGCACTATCATGGTGACAATGCAGACCGGGGTTAAGTGCAGCAAAAAGTCGGTGAAAGAAAGGCCCAAGGCAGAGCCGATTAAGATATTCGGCGGGTCGCCGATGAGGGTGGCGGTGCCGCCGATGTTGGAGGCAAAAATTTCTAAGACCAAATACGGGTAAGGGTTGACTTTTAATTCTCTGGCAATTTGGAAAGTTACGGGTACCACCAGCAAAACAGTGGTGACATTATCTAAGAAAGCAGAGAAAACGGCGGTGACAACAGATAAGACCACCAGCAGTCCGCGCGGGTTGGCCTTGACTTTTTTGGCAGACCATATGGCCACAAACTGAAACATGCCGGATTTGGCGGATATGCCGACAATTATCATCATGCCGGTTAAAAGGGCTATGGTGTTGAAATCTATGCCCTGGATGGCTGTTTCCTGGGTTAAGATGCCGGCAAAAATCATGACGCTGGCGCCAAGCAGGGCAACAACAGCGCGGTTTAACTTTTCAGTGAACAAAATGATATAGCTGACAATTAAGATGGCGCTGGATAAAACCATGGGGTTCATGCCGAAAATGGCGGTAGCTGTATGTGGCATTTTAAAAAATCCTAGAATCAAATAAAACTTCAGATTATAAGATATATTAAAAATACTAACAAAAGGTTTATTGATTGAGTAAATCCATATGCTCAGGGCTTAGGGTTTCCAAATATCTTTTTACGGCGGCGCGGTCTTTAACGTTTATTTTGCGGCGATATGGAGCCGGCAGGCCTTGAGATTTGGCATATGCGTCATCAAGCATTTGAGAATTTCTGATGAACTCTTTTAAGGTTCTTTCATCGGATTGATAGGCAATAAAATCGATATTTTGATTAAAGTTCTTTTCCGCCGCAATGCGCTGTTCAATGGTGACTTCATTAAATTTAATTTCCGGTTCTGCGGTTTGTGAAGCAGTTTGTGCATTTGCCGATGAGACAAATGCACAAAGAAGAGATAAAACGGTTAATGTTTTTTTCAATGCTTTAATCCTTAATCCGTAGAAAGCAAATCCACACTGTTAAACAAAAGGTTTTCAAAGTCTAAGCCGGTGCCTTGTTCAACGTCGGTCATAAAATTGTTGAAGATGCGGCCGAACGGGTCGTTGGCGGATTGAACCTTATTATAGTTTTCTCTTAACATGCGGCCGTAGGCTTGCGGCATGTCTCTGATTTTTTGGTCATAGCTGGCCGGAATCTTATAGCCCATTCTTCTTAGGTGTTCAGTCATAATCAGCATGTTATGGCGGTTGACTTCAGGGGCAATCATTTCTTGACCTTGGGCATCGGTATAAGTTGTGCCTTCGCCGACATAATTTAGGCGGCCGTGGCTGCCGCTCTGGCGCCAAGTGCGGGTGTTGGTGCGGTCGCGGGCTCTTGACCACGGGTCAACCGGCAGAATGTAACCGTCGGTCGGGCCTTCTTGGTATTCAGGCGAAGTTGGGGCAGGGTTGGGACCGGCCTCGGGCAGATTATCTCCGAAATAGCCGTCATTAGGGGTTGGAGCTTTGGGCTGCCAAGGGTTTGAAGGCAATTGGGAATATGCATTTGAGGCCATAAAACCCAGCAATACAGCTAATATACATAAGTACTTTTTCATGGCTTTTACCCCCTTATATACCTTTATTTTAGCATGGATTATAAGTAATAATAGTTACAATTTTGTTAAAATGTGGAAAAACGCTAACCGTCATTGTTTTTATTATTCTCCTCCCCTTTTAAGGGGAGGTTGGGTGGGGTCAGCGACGTGGCAATCTCATCTGAATCTTTCTTCTGGTCTTTTACCTGCAAGGGTTTTATGTTCCTTTTGAGACCAAAAGGAACCAAAAGTCCTGCCACGGCTCGATGCCTAGCGCTTTGCTTTCATACAAATATTGTTCTTCTTTTTAGTGCATCAATTCCATTTTTAGCTAAAGACTAAAAATGAAATTTCTCTTTGGTATGTTAGCAAAGCTGAGGCTGTCTCGCAATGTGGCGAAAAAGTGGAACGGGCAAACAAAATCTAAAAAGCTACGACTCAAGGCAGGGAAGAGAGAATAAGGATTATTTTTTATATTATAAAGCCTCCGCCGAGGACTTGGTTTTGGGCAAAAAAGCAGCAGCCCTGGCCGGAGGCAATGCCGTAAGAAACCGGTTCTTTGAAGATAACTTCAGCCGTATTGTTATCCAAGAAATGTATATCTGCAGGAATGGGCTGCTGGCGAGAGCGGAGTTTGACTTCACAGGTGAAATCTTTCGGTTCTTCATCGCCCAGCCAGTTGATGTTGTTGATGGTGATTTGGGTTTTTATCATATCGGGGATTGAGCCGACAACAACCTGGTTTTTATCGGCATCGATGCCGGTGACATATAAAATTTCTCCGCCGCCGATGTTTAAGCCGCGGCGCTGGCCGATGGTATAATTGATGATGCCGTTGTGCTTAGCCAAGATTTTGCCGTTTTTATCAACAATATTGCCGCAAGGCGGCGGCGGGTTGAACAGGGTTTGATATTTGCCGTTTTCCACAAAGCAGACGTCTTGGCTGTCTTTTTTGTTATGAATCTCCAGCCCGGCCTCGAAGGCCAAAGAGCGGGTTTCTTCTTTAGACAAGTCGGCCAGCGGGCAGAGCAGTTTTTTGAATATTGCTTTTTTGACGCCGAATAAAAAATAACTCTGGTCGCGATTAGGGTCTGAGCCCTTATAAAGTTTGCCATCTTTAATTTTGGCATAATGACCGGTGGCAATAAAATCCGCACCAAGCTCAAAGGCTTTTTCGGCCAAAATTCCAAGCTTAATTTCCTGGTTGCACATGATGCAGGGAGAGGGGGTCAGGCCTTGGCGATAGCTTTGGATGAAATATTCAACCACTTTTTGGTTAAATTCGGCGTGAAGGTCAACGTAATGATGCTCTATGCCTAGTTTTTTGGCCACTTTTTCAGCATCAGTCAGGCGTTTTTGCAAAATGTCCATGGTCAGGCCGATAACCTCGTATCCTTGTTTTTGATACAGGTAAGCAACGGCGGAGCTGTCGACGCCGCCGGACATTAAAACGCAAATTTTTTCTCGCTTTTTCATATTTTTAGCTTGTATTCTGACTCGGTTTTGTGTTAAACATAGCAGAATATTGTTAAAACAAAAGAGAAAAGTATAATGTCTGAAGTATTGTTTAACGGTCATGCCGGAAGATTGGAAGGGCGTTATCACCAAAGTTCCAAGCCCGGCGCGCCAATTGCGCTGATTTTGCATCCGCACCCTCAATATGGCGGAACCATGAATAATAAGGTGGTTTATTCTTTGTTTTCATGTTTTCAGAGTTTAGGGTTTTCGGTTTTGCGCTTCAATTTCAGGAGTGTGGGGCGTTCTCAGGGCGAATTTGAAGACGGTCCGGGCGAGCTTTCAGACGCTACCGTGGCTTTAGATTGGCTGCAATCGGTTAATCCCGAGGCCAAACAATGCTGGATTGCCGGTTATTCTTTCGGCGCGTGGATCGGCTTGCAGCTCTTAATGCGCCGGCCGGATATTAATAATTTTGTGGCGGTTTCTCCGCCGGCCAATGAAAAAGACTTTACATTTTTGGCGCCGTGCCCGACTTCAGGGCTTGTGGTGCAGGGCGGCTTGGACGAGATTGTGAATCCGCAGTCGGTGGCAACTTTTGCCAAAAGGCTTAATGCACAAAGAAACGTGCAGGTGGATTTTGCGCTGATTGAAAACGGTGACCATATGTATAATAACCATTTGGTTGATTTATACAAAGTTGTGGGCAATTATGTGATTAATGCGATGAAGCGCAAAGCGCCGCAGAAAAAACGCCGCGGCAGAAGGAAAAAGACCGAGCTGCTGGAGAACAGCGGAGAAAAATAGAAAAAGAGTGTTCAGGGTCAGTGGACAGAGGTTGATTTTAGGTTTTTTAAGATATAAACCCTGATGGCAGCGGAGAGGTTGTCTAGGGTTTTTTCTTTATCTATGTTGGTTACCAACTGGTTTACGGATATGTTTTGTTCTTTGGCGATGCTTACAAGCTCAAGCCAGAATTCAGGTTCAAGCGAAATGCTGGTGGTGTGGCGGCCGGCGATGGTTACGGATTTTTTCATTTTTTCTTTTTTCTAAATGAGTCGATGGAGATTACACTGGCTGCAACCGGTTCCGCTTTTTTCTCTTCTTTTTTGGGTTCGGCGGCTTTGGGCGCAACGTGTTCGGCCACGCTGAAGTTTAAGGCAAACTTGGCATGGGGGTCGGCAAAGTTGGTGATGGCGTCATAGGCAATCTTCAAAGTTTCTTTGATGCCGGAAAAGCTTAAGTCTATGGAAAAACTTTCAGGTTCAATTAGAAGGTTTGAAAACTGATGCTGCAAAACAATGGTCATTTCAGCCGGAAAATTGGCAATCAGCCTTGGAGATATGCTGTTTTGCGGGTGTTTGGTTTTGAAGGTGATATAGTAATGGTGCTGCCCCGGAAGGCCGGAATCGCGGGCGATTTTTAAGGCTTCAACCACCACGTTTTTTAGAGATTTTTCAATTAATTTATCGTAGTTTATTTCGGTTATCATATCCAGCGTCTCATCTTGTTTGAGGAGATCCTGAAACAAGTTCAGGATGACGGTGTGAGTTATGGGGCGTTCTGTTGCTGGGTGCCCCTGACCCCACTTATAATAAACCAATATCATAAGAATCTTGTTCGTTGCGAACTACACTAAGCAGCTACTGCAACTGGCGCAAAATTATCATTTGCGTTCATTTATTTTGAACCGATAACGGTGGTATCTCACCGAACACAGCGATCCATCTTTACTGCACCTTGTCGATCCTGTTTCCGCCCCATAAGAAAGTTTGCTCTGTGGGTTGCTAATACAGAAATTGCGAGAGCGAGAAAATTCACGTAGTAAGTCTACGCTAAAATTTTCTCGCCTCTTATTTCTTATTATCAGCCTCACATATCAAACTTTCTGTTTGAAAATGGTGGAGCGGCCGGGTACTGCCCCCGGGTCCAAAGAGCCTATTTCATAGTGCCTCTAGTGTCATAGCCGATTGCTCGGCAAGAGGTAATATAGTGTTTTTGCGAGACTTTGGCAAGAGAAAAATTGATTGACAATTTTGTCTATTTAAATTAAGGTAGCGGTAGAAAACTAATTTTTTTATTAATTAAATATAATATTATTATGGGAAAAACATTATCAAAAGAAGAACAAAGACAAATACTTTGTTCGCTTATGGCGGCCAATAAGTACAGTGGAGTTGTGCAAGCGCTTATTGAGGAGGACTTTGAGTTTGATGAATTTGTTGCAAAGTTGCTTTTTTTCCACATGGGACAAGATTTTTATGTTCAAATTTTAAGCAAGGATTACCCGAAAGGTGTTGTTTGTGACGATACTTATACGTATATCAGAAACATTGTATTCTTATTTAACATTGAACAAAAGCGTCTTTCGCCACTGGTTGAGCTTTGCAAAAAATATCCGGAAAAGGTGGCTTTGGTCAAAGAATACTTTGACTGGGCATCCTTAGATTTGGCAAAGCTAACCAAAGAAGAAACCGAGCTGCTTGAACTTTGCGAACGATGGGATGATTTGATTGCAGCCAATAAGTTTGACAAAGTGCCGAATGAGGTTCTGATTGAACGCAAGTTATGGAAGCCTTTGGCCAATAAAAAAAACTGGAGTGAAAAATCTCATGACAAAGAGGTTATTATGGCCTTTTGGGAAAATGAGCAGTTTGACTATCTCGGTTATTATGAATGGTTTTTCATTATCAGCGAAATTCCCAACGGCAAAGAAATCGCATTTAAGCATTGTAAATGGCTTGAGCTTGAGTTTTATTGCAGATCTTTTGCCGTAGACCGCGATTTTGATGAATTTTTGGCGGAAAACAAACAATTCGAAGCCCTGGCCGAACACGGCAGCGAAAAACGCTGGAAAGTGCTTAAGAAATATGGCCAGCAAGAGCTTATTAAAAAATATAAGAAGTAAGCTTTGTTAATGTTAAAAAAACGGTGTCTTTCACAGACACCGTTTTTTTGTTATTGCAATGTCATTTCGACGACCTGAGCATAGCGAATGGAGGAGAAATCTCTTTGCGGCAAATAAGATTTCTCCTCCACTTCCGTTGGTCGGGTCGTCGAAATGACATTATTCTTATGTTGTCTTTGTTTTTCTATTGGATAAGTCAGGCTTGGGGGTTTTGCAAATTGCAAAAGAATTGTATAATCCAAACGTCATCCTGAACTTGTTTCAGGATCTCATCCAATTGCAGAGAGATGCTGAAACAAGTTCAGTATGACGGAGTTTGTTGTAAATGGAAAGAATAAAAATGACAAAGACGGCGGTTTGGTGCAGACATAAGGAAGATAACATCATCGGCATCGGAATGAACATTCCATGGTATGTGCCCTCGGATTTTAAACGTTTCAGACGCTTGACCGAAGACCAGGCGATTGTGGCCGGGCAGACAACTTATGAGAGTTTTCCGAACAAAACTCTGCCTAACCGCGATATTTATATTTTGAGTTTTGATGAAAATTATAAAGTTACCGACCCCAGGCGGCATTTTGTTTTGAACGATTTTAAAGATGTTAAAAAACTTAAACAGGATTTGTTCATCTCCGGCGGAGCCAGCGTATATAAACTGTTTATGGTAAACGGAAAAGATCTGATGCCGGATATTATTGTTGACTGCGAATATCAGGGCGAAGTTAACCAGGCCTTGGTCGGCGATAAGGTTGACATTACGGCTTGTGTGGAAATTATGAAAAAAGACTATCATAAAATTTCTAAAGAATATTTTTTAGACAATATCAAAACCACGGTCTGGGCCAAGAATGATGCAGAAGTTGATGAGAAGGCTGTTAAAAGAGTTATTGATGCAATTGAGTTTGACAATTGATGGAAACGGGCTTATAAGAACGACATAAAAAATAAGTCTGTTTCTATTATTAATTTTTAAAGGTTTTTGCTTATGAAACAATATCTTGATTTGCTTAAAGACATTATGGAAAACGGTGTTGATAAAGGCGACCGTACCGGCACCGGAACGCGCAGCGTATTCGGCCGCCAGAGCCGCTATGATTTATCTAAGGGTTTTCCGCTGGTAACGACCAAAAAAGCGCACCTGAAGTCAATTATTTATGAGTTGTTATGGTTCATTAAGGGTGATACCAACATTAAGTATCTTAACGACCATGGTGTTACAATTTGGGACGAATGGGCTGATAAGGACGGAAATTTGGGGCCGGTTTACGGCTACCAATGGCG
>JAVBOV010000064.1:0-3292 GCA_031550205.1 Alphaproteobacteria bacterium | reverse complement strand
GATTGCCACGGGCTAAAGCCCTCGCAATGACACCAAGTAAAAAAAACAGCCCCTGTTCTAGAGAGGCCGTTTTTCATCAAGAATCAATCCTATCTTCTGGATTTTTTCTTCATCGGCATTACCTTTTTGGCCGGTACCTTTGCTTTAAGCGAACATCCGCAGTTGCAATCACTGCCGCATTTGCAATTGCCGTCCTTGCATCCGCACTCACATTGCCCTTCAACGCAGCCGCATTTGCAAACACTGCCGCAGGCACATTCGCCCGAACAATGACAGCAGGAGCGGCACATTAAACCGGCAAAAATTGCGCCGACCAGCGGAGCCGCCCAGAACATCCACAATTGTTGCAATGCTAACGGATTACTTGAAAACAACACTTGCGAAGTACTTCTGGCCGGGTTAACCGAAGTTCCGGTAACCGGAATGCCCACCAAATGCACGCAAACCAAAGCCAAACCGATTGCAATTGGGGCAAACATGCCGGCATTGGCTTCCTTAGAGGTAACGCTTAAAATCACCACCAAAAACATGAAAGTCAAAACAACCTCTGTCAAGAAAGCCGAACATGCTGAATATTCAACATACATATTGGCGGCAAAATTGCCCACGTCAAACACGCCCGAACCCAAAACAATTTTGTAAAGCACGCAGGCCGCAATGGCAGCGCCCAAAAGCTGAGCCAAAATATATGGAATAACCATTCTGCATTCAAACCTTCTGGCCACCCACAAACCAACGGTAACCGCCGGGTTAAAGTGCGCGCCGGAAATATGGCCGACTGAATATGCCATAATCAAAACGCTGAGACCGAAAGCCAAAGCAATTCCGGCATTGCCGATATATTCTCCGGCAATAATCGCCGATCCGCAGCCGAACAGAACCAATGCAAAAGTGCCAATTAACTCTGCACAAAGTTTTCTCATCATAATTCTCCTAAAATTTAAAATACCAGACCAATATAAAGCCAATGTTTAAATTTTTCAACCGAATCAGAAAACTTAATCACCGTTTAAAAAGTTTCTCAATCTCTTTGATTGAAAGTTTAATATAAGTCGGACGTCCGTGATTGCACTGACCGGAGAATTCGGTTTTCTCCATATCCCGAAGCAGCCTGTTCATCTCCTCAACATTCAGCCTGCGCCCTGCTCTGACTGAACCGTGGCAAGCCATCGTCGCGCAAACATCATGAAGCCGCTGCTCCAAAGAAAACCCTTTTTCCCACTCCGCAATTTCTTCGCTCAAATTGCAAATCATATTTTTTATATTACCGCCGGCAACCAAAGCCGGAACTTCTCTGACAATTATTGCTGATGGTCCGAACTCTTCTAAAACCAGACCCAGCTTTTTCAAATCTTCCGCCGCCCCCAGCAAAGCGCTTTTTTCTTTCGAGCCCAGCTCCACAATCTCCGGAATCAAAAGCATCTGACTGGCCGCCTTGCCTGAGAGCAGATTCTCTTTCATCTTCTCCATCACAATCCGCTCGTGCGCGGCGTGCTGGTCAACAATCACAATGCTGTCTTCCACCTGAGAGATAATATATGTGTCATGAAACTGCGCCTTCGCCACACCCAAATCGCCCACTTCGTCGCTCGCAGAAACCTCAGTTTCCGCCTTAACCGAAAACTTTCTTTCCAATTCAGGCAGTTTCACCTGGCGTGAGGGCGGGTTAAAACTCCGCATCGGCAAAACGTGCTCCCTGACAATTTCGGTTGTTTCAAAACTCGGCACAAAATCGTTTAAATCCAAAATATTAGCCGTTTTTTGCGAACCGACGCTTAAAGCGTTTCTGATTGCTGAAATCATTAAACCGCGCACATTGGAGCCGTCATAAAACCGCACTTCCGACTTGCTCGGGTGCACATTAACATCCACCAAACTCGGCTCAACATCAAAAAACAACGCCAAAACAGGGTAGCGGTTTCCCGCCAAAACTTCCTGATACGCCGCCCTGATTGCCCCAAGCAAAAGCTTATCTCTGACCGGACGATTGTTCACAAACAAATATTGCGACAAGGAATTGGCCTTATTAAACGTCGGCAAACCGACATATCCGCTGATCTTAACCCCGTCGCGCTCTGCCATAACCAAAACCGAATTATCGGCAAAATCCCTGCCCATCACCTCGGACAGGCGCTGCAGTCTGTCTTTGGCCGGCAAAACAGAAAACTTTTTCTTGCCATCGGCAACCAAGCTAAACGCTGCCTGCGGGTTGGCCATCGCAATCCGTTCCAAAATATCTAAAACCGCCGAATTTTCACCGACTGCCGTTTTCAAAAACTTCAAGCGTGCCGGCGTGGCATAAAACAAATCTTTAACTTCAATCTTGGTGCCTTTATTATAAGACGCCGGCATCACCCCTGAGCTTTTGCCGCCTTCAACCTCAATCTTAAAAGCGTCTTTCGCCCCCTCTTTTCTTGAAAAGATGCTCATCCTTGAAACTGAAGAAATTGAAGGTAAAGCTTCACCTCTAAAGCCCAAATATTTGATATTAAACAAATTTTCATCGGGAAGCTTAGACGTTGCATGACGCTCCACCGCCAAAGCCAGCTCGTCCTTGTCCATGCCCTTGCCGTTATCAATTATGGCAATTAAACTCTTGCCGCCGTCTTCCAAAATCACCTCAATTGAGGTTGCCCCGGCATCCAAAGAATTTTCCACCAGCTCCTTAACCACCGAGGCCGGTTTCTCAATCACCTCTCCGGCCGCAATCTGATTAACTAAATTTGATGGTAAAATTCGTATTGTCAACTAACCGCTCACATTGTAAAAAAACAAAAAACTCATCCATAATCAAAAATCTAAAATCCAAAATCTAAAATCACTTGCGTAAGCTCTTAATATGCCTTATCAACGCCGCGGTTGATGCATCATGCTTAAGCGGAGAAGAAACTCCCTGCAGTTCGGGCAAAATTCCCTTGGCCATTTGCTTGCCCAGTTCCACGCCCATCTGGTCAAAAGAGTTCACATTCCACAAAACGCCCTGCACAAAAACCTTGTGCTCATAAGCCGCAAGCAGCATGCCCAGCGTAAACGGATTCATCTTCTTAAACACCAGCATATTTGAAGGCCGGTTGCCTGAAAAGCTCTTATATTTTGCCAAAGCCTTAATTTCTGCTGAATCAAGCCCTGCTTTTTTCAACTCTTCCACGGCTTCTTTCAAGGTTTTCCCCTTCATCAAAGCCTCGGCCTGAGCCAAAACATTGGCCAGCAAAATCTCATGATGCTCGCCAATTTCGTTTGTTGATATCGCCGGCACAATAAAGTCCACCGGCACCATTCCCGTTCCCTGGTG
>JAVBOV010000002.1:0-5537 GCA_031550205.1 Alphaproteobacteria bacterium | reverse complement strand
ATGGTAACCACCGGCACCGTCACTTCTGCCGAGTTAATGTCCAAGCGCCTGCCGGATAGGGCTTTTCACCAATATTTTCCCATAGATAACCCTGTTTTCACCAAACGCTTTGTCAAGCACTGGAAACCCGACATTGCTCTTTGGTTTGAAACCGAACTCTGGCCGGCCATGATCTTTTCCATTAAAGAAGCAAAAATTCCTCTGGTTCTGATTAACGGGCGCATTTCTCACCGCGCTTTTCGCAAATGGAAGTGGTTCAAATTCTTATCCAAACGGGTTTTAGAACCTTTTGATTTATGTTTGGCTCAGGCTGAAATCGACCGCGAAAGGCTGGAAAAAATGGGCGCCAGAAACATCAAATGTCTCGGCAACTTAAAATATGCTTCCATGCCGCTGCCCATTAACCAAACCGAAAAAGACAATATTTTAAAACAAATCGGCTCACGCCCGACATGGCTCATCAGTTCCACCCATAATGATGAGGAAATGCGCATTTTCCGCCATATGGAAGGCCTGTTAAAAAAACATCCGGATTTATTAACCATCATTGCTCCGCGCCATCCTCACCGCGGCGAAGATATTAAAAAAGTTCTGGAAAAAGAATGCAAAGTCAAATGTGCCCTGCGCTCTAAAAAAGAAAAAATCTCCAAAGACACCAACGTCTACATTGCCGACACCATCGGCGAAATGGGCATATGGTATTCCATTGCCCCCATGTGCTTTATCGGCGGCTCAATCATCGACTTTGGCGGCCACAACTTCATTGAGCCGGCCAAACAAAAATGCATCGCCATCTGCGGCCCTTATATGCACAATTTCGGCGATGCCATGGACAGAGCAGCTGCAGCTGATGCCGTAATCAGCGTTAAAGACGGCAAAGCAGTGGTGGAAATGGTTGAAAAACTTCTTGGCAATGAAAAACTCTTAAACCAAAAAAGAGAAAACGCTTATGCCTGGACGGAAAAAGAATCTGCCGTTTTGGACGGTATCATTGAACAGATTAAAAGGTATCTGAAATAATGAAAACCCCAAGGTTTTGGAAAAAACGCAATCTGCTTGCCTCGCTGCTATATCCTTTGGGAACGCTCTATTCCTTTGGCACTGCCTGGCGTTTAAAACACGGAGAAAAACATAAGTTAAACCGCCCCGTCATCTGCATCGGCAACTTAACTGCCGGCGGCACCGGCAAAACCCCGGTATCGTTGTCCATTGCCAAACTGCTGCAAGCCAAAGGCAAAAACCCTTTTTTCTTATCCCGCGGCTATGGCGGAACCTTAAAAGACATTTTGGTTGACAACCGCGTACACACGGCAGAACAGGCCGGCGATGAACCTCTGCTTCTTTCCTTAACCGCCCCAACTGTGGTTAACCCCGACCGTTACCTTGGTGCCCTCAAAGCCGTTAAAAGCGGCGCCGAGCTGATTATTATGGACGATGGTTTCCAAAACCCCGGCCTGGAAAAAGACCTGTCATTTATTGTCATTGAGGGCAGCTTCGGATTCGGAAACCTCTGGTGCATTCCCGCCGGCCCTTTAAGAGAAAACATTGAAGAAGGCTTAAAGCGCGCGACAGCCGCCATCATCATCGGCGAAGACACCTACGGCGCCGCCAAACTATTGGGAGACTTGCCGGTATTTTATGCAAACATCAAAGCCGTTGACCCCAAAATCAAAAACAAAGACATCTACGCTTTTGCCGGCATCGGCCGCCCGCAGAAGTTTTATGAATCCTTAAAAGGATTGGGCTTTAACATTATCAAAAAATTCAGCTTCCCCGACCATTATAACTACAAACCAAAAGATTTAGAAAAAATCCTAACCAAAGCCCATAAAAACGGCCACCCGGTATTCACCACCTCCAAAGACTTCGTCAAAATCCCCGCCGACCTGCGCGATAACTTCCACGTCCTCGAAATCGAAGTTAAATGGCAAAACGAAAAGTCTTTAATAGATTTTATCTTAAAAAACATCTAACCCTTTTCACTTCTTCTCCTAATCATCCTGAGTGCAGCGAAGGATCCACCAAGAAACACAAACAATGCAAGAGTTTCCATAAGATGCTTCAACATTTTTATCCATCACCGACTACTGACTACTGACTACTAAAAAAGGCTTCTCGAGAGAGAAGCCTTTTTTCTAACTTCCCTAAGACTTCCCGCTTTTTTTCAAAACAAAAATCGGCTCGGCATTGTCATTAATCACTTTTTCATTAATCACAATTTCCTCAACATTTTTCTTATCCGGAACTTCATACATCAGCTCCAAAAGATGCTCTTCCATAATCGCCCTCAGCCCGCGCGCTCCGGTCTTGCGCTCAATGGCTTTCTTGGCAATTGCCTTCAGCGCATCTTCGGTCACGGTCAGCTTCACATCTTCCATATCAAAAAGCGTCACATATTGTTTTAAGATGGCGTTTTTGGGCTCAACCAAAACTCTCATCAAAGCCGCCTCATCCAAATCAACCAGCGTGGCAATAATCGGCAGACGTCCCACAAATTCAGGAATCAGGCCAAACTTCAACAAATCTTCCGGACGCACATTCTTCAATATCTCACCGATATTCTTGTCTTCCTTGGCAGCAATTTTGGCGCCAAACCCAATAGAGGTTTCTTTGCCTCTGCGCTCCACAATTTTTTCAAGTCCTGCAAACGCACCGCCGCAAATAAACAAAATATTGGTCGTATCCACATGCAAAAACTCTTGCTGCGGGTGTTTTCTTCCGCCCTGCGGAGGCACATTGGCCACTGTTCCCTCAATAATCTTCAAAAGCGCCTGCTGCACGCCCTCGCCTGAAACATCGCGCGTAATTGAAGGCCCGTCGGTCTTACGGGTAATCTTGTCAATCTCATCAATATACACAATGCCGCGCTGCGCCTTCTCAACGTCATAATTGGCGGCCTGCACCAGTTTCAAGATAATGTTCTCCACGTCTTCGCCCACATAACCGGCCTCGGTCAGGGTAGTGGCATCGGCAATTGCAAACGGAACGTCCAAAACCTTGGCCAAAGTCTGCGCCAAAAGCGTTTTGCCGCACCCGGTCGCGCCGATTAAAATTACGTTAGACTTGGAAACCTCAACATCTTTCTTTTCTTTCATGCAGTTCAAACGCTTATAATGGTTATAAACCGCCACTGAAAGCACCTTCTTGGCAAATTCCTGCCCAATCACATATTGGTCCAAAAACTCTTTCATCTTTGAAGGTGTGGGCAGTTCCTCTGAACAAAATTCCGGCTTGTCTTCAGCCTTCATCTCGTCTGAAACAATATTAATGCACACCTCAATACATTCGTCGCAAATATAAACTCCGCGCCCGGCCACCAGCTTTTTAACTTCTTCCTGACTCTTTCCGCAAAAAGAGCAGCACAAAGCATTTTCTTTTTTATCTTCTTTTGCCATTTCTCTATCCTTACTTTCAAAACTTTGATATATGAGTCTAATACGCCGGGAAAAATTTTCGATGTGTACACCTTAGTACATGAGAAAATTTTTCACAAGTAGTAGACCATAGAGCAAAGTTTTTTATTTCCTCTTTGTAACAACTTCGTCTATCAGCCCAAATGCTTTGGCCTCTTGAGCCGTCATAAAATTATCTCTTTCCATCGCCTCGCGAATAACATCAATCTTTTTGCCGGTGTGGTGGGCATAAATCTTGTTCAAACGGTCTTTGGTCTCCAAAATATTCTTGGCATGAATCTCAATATCGGTTGCCTGACCTCTAAACCCGCCTGAAGGCTGGTGAATCATCACCTGCGAGTTCGGCAGACAAAAGCGTTTTCCTTTGGCGCCGCCGGCCAGCAAAAGCGAACCCATGGAGCAAGCCTGCCCAATGCACATGGTGTTAACATCGCAAGAAATATATTGCATGGTATCATACATCGCCATACCTGAGGTAACCACTCCGCCCGGAGAATTAATATAAAAGAAAATATCTTTCTTCGGGTCTTCGGCTTCCAAAAACAAAAGCTGCGCGCACACTAAAGACGAAACATCATCATTAACCTCACCGGTCAAGAAAATGATTCTTTCTTTTAATAATCTTGAATATATATCAAATGAACGCTCACCCTTGGCAGTTTGCTCCACCACCATCGGCACCAACGCCCCGTCAAAAATCTCAGCCATTTTTCCTCCATCAACGTCATTGCGAGGGCTTTAGCCCGTGGCAATCTCAGCCATATTAAACAAAACTCCTACTTATATAGCACATTAATTTGATTTATTCAACAATTGGTTAACACCAACAAAAAACTCCATAAATCCACCTAAAGGTCGCAGGTCGACCTCCGACCTAAACCCGTGCCCGTCATTGCGAACACAGTGACCTGTCCGCCGTAGCTTCAGCGAAGGATGAAGCAATCCAGTCAAACATATGGCAAAACCATAAAAAAAGCAGGCAAAATGCCTGCTTTTTTATCAATCCTCATCCAAAATGAGTTCAACCTTACCCACGGCTCCGTGCCCGCCTTCATTAATATGCGTGCACCGCACAAGAATTATGTCCTCAACTTTCGGCTCAACATCAAATGTAAGAGCCTCAAAAAGAAGGCCACGACAATTGCCCATATATACAGTTGTCTGTACATACCCGAGCCCTCTGTTTAAATCTGTCACCAAAGATCCTCTGGCGATTCCTTCATCAAACACTTGCTGGTCAAAAACAACAATATTTTTCCCCTGCACCGTAAGTTCTTTGAAGCCATAAACAAAGTAAACACCAAGAAAATCCGTTGCAACTTCACAAACCACTCTTGAACCTTGCTGTAAACTTTTCAACAATTGGGAATTGTCATTTTCATAATACCCTTTTCTGCCAAGAGACGGAAAATCTATCACCACAGCTTTTGACGTTGCCAAAACCACAAAACCTTCCACGTTCTCAGTCTTTAACCCAAGCCGCGAAAACTCTCTTCTGCTTGGCATAACCATTGGGTCAGTTGCATGCTTATCCCAATCAGGGCGGCAAAAAACATACAGATTAACCATATCGCCAACGGCAATATTTATCTCTGCATCTCTACGTAAATCCAAATAGCCATAACCGCCGGTCAAAAAATCAAATTTAAGCCGTTTAGTAACCTCACGATACCCGGCACTAAGAGGATTATTTGAAATGCTGACAAGCCTGCCTTTAACTTTTTCTTCAGTGGCAAAAAATCTTCCATATTCCGCCATAGATAATTCTTCATTGTAATTTTTCATAATTATATTTGTTTTAAATTAATAATTTTTTTCTACCTCAACCTCTACACCTTACTTAGACAAAAGTCAACAAAAAAGCAGGCAAAATGCCTGCTTTTCCACACACTCAAACCTTCTTCAAAAAAGAAGCCATAATTTTTCTATCTATCCATACCCCGAGCCTAAACCCGAAATACATAAAGGCATAAACGCACAAGACCGCCGCCGCCAGCATAAGAAGATCGGCAAATATAGCCAAAGCCACATCCATCCGTCCCCACAATTTCAGCATAACAATTGCCGCAATTGCCGCTACAGCATACCAAATGGAAATCGTCTTTTTGGGTTCCAGTTGTTTTT
>JAVBOV010000041.1:0-4877 GCA_031550205.1 Alphaproteobacteria bacterium | reverse complement strand
ATTCCTGGGGCATTTTTCAATTTTTCTCTGTCGACTGCAAGGAGCAGAGATAAAAAAACTGAAAAATGAACCCGGAACCCAGAGCAAATCGGCTATATTGTTAACCTGGATACTCGGGTCAAGCCCGAGTATGACAAGGATCATTTACAAACAAACCATCCTTATTATTCTTCCTCTTTCCTGCCTTAGGAAAAGTATTTAGACTTTGTTAGCGTAGTCTTGCGTCCTTCGGTTCGCAGCGGTTCTACCGAAAGAAGAGTAAAAGCGCAGAAGAACAATAATAGAGGAAGGTAGAACTTTAGCGGAGAAAGCAAGGCGGAGCTTACAAAGTCTTAATGCTTTTACTCATGCAGGAGCCTTTGGTTACTTTGGGCGCCAAAGTAATAAAACTCCGTGCAGATAAAAGACTAAAAGATAAATAAAGAAGAAATTGCCACAATCTACTCTCCCAAAAATCCCCATATTTTTCTTGCCAAACCCATATTTTCAGCTAAATTAAACCCATGAAAATATTAAAATATCAAAAAACATTATCCTTTATCCTCGGCTCGCTCTCTGTCCTGGCCCTGCCGCCATATTATCTTTTCCCGGTTTTATTCCTCACCATTCCCGGCTTAATCTGGCTGCTTAATAATCAGATGCCCCATAAAACCATCAATAGCAACAAAATTGGTTTTAGAGGAGCAGATGGAAGCAAAACACGGAGCGCAGAAGCGGAGCGTACACTGTTAGTACGTAAGCATTCGAGCACCGGATTTTGCAATCAGATGCCCTATAAAACCAATTTTGCCCTTGGTTATCTTTTCGGTTTTGGTTTTTACGCCCTAGGTTTTTCCTGGGTTGGCAATGCTCTTTTAATCGACGCCCCTCGATTCGGCTGGCTATATCCCATAACCTTGGCTGCCGCCGGTGCTTTTTTCGGTCTTTTCATCGCCATTCCTGCCTGCCTGAGTACATATTTCAAACCTCTCCAAGCCAAAGTCTTAAGCTTTGCCGCTTTGTTTGTAATCTTCGAATGGCTGCGCTCTTTCATCCTCACCGGCTTCCCCTGGAATCTATTAGGTTCAACCTTGGCCTTTAACACCAACCTTTTGCAGCCTGCTTCCATAATCGGCACCTACGGCTTGTCGCTTCTGGTCATCATCATTGCCTCATCTCCGCTTTTTTACAAACACAGCAAGATGGCTGCCTTCGGCCTTTTGATGCTGCTTCCTTTAACTTATGCTTTCGGCCTATACCGCACCTCCGCGCTTTTTGAAACCCCTTCAAAACTCAAAATCCGCCTTGTTCAACCGGCCATTCCGCAAAGCCTGAAATGGAGCCAAGACGACTTTGAAGACAACTTCAACGCCTATATAAATTTAAGCTTGGAAAACGGTTTTGAAGACATAAACCTTGTCATCTGGGGCGAAACCGCCTCACCCTTCCTGCTTGACATGGACCCCAACCGCCTGCTCCAAGCCGCATCTGCGGCCCCCAAAAATGGATATTTAATTACCGGAGCCGTACGCTACGAGCTTGACGCACAAAACCGGCCTGAACCGCTTAACTCCATGTTCATCATCAATAATCAGGCTCAGATTATCGGCCATTACGACAAAGCCCACCTGGTTCCGTTTGGCGAATACATTCCCCTAAAAAAATACCTGCCTTCCTTTGTCGGCCCCATAGTCGGTTCAATGTCCAACTTCAAAGCCGGTTTAAAACACAAAACTTTCAGGCTTGCCGACATTCCTTCTTTCGGCGCTTCCATTTGTTATGAAATTATTTTTCCCTCTGAAATCATAAATAAAAAAGACCCGCCCGACTGGCTGATTAATGTTACCAACGACGGATGGTACGGACAAAGCGCCGGCCCTTATCAACATCTGGCTGCCGCTCGATTGAGGGCTGTTGAAGAAGGCATCACCATCATCCGCTCCGCCAACACCGGCATCAGCGCAGTCATCTCCAAAACCGGAAAAATATTGGCTGAAATCCCTCTAAACCGGTGCGCCGTCTTAGATTTTTATCTTCCTTCTCAACCCAAAGTCAGCACCATCTACGGCCTGTTTGGCAACCTCATCCCGTTATCAATCAGCATCCTCTGCATAATTTTAGCCTTTATTCTTAACAAAAAATATGCTAAAAATTTACATAAGCCAAAGACAATATAATCGGTTATATAAAAAGCTATTGACAAAATCATACAAAATCTTATCCTATCCGAAAGTATATTGTTAGAGGATTAAATTTAAGGAACTTAGAACTATGATAACTCAAGATTCAAAAAAATCCCGCCGCGGCAGAACTCCCACCGGACAACCCAATCCCATAGACATCCACGTGGGCAACCGCATCAAGTTGAGAAGAACTCTCCTTGGCCTCAGCCAGGAAAAAATGGCCGGTTTGCTGGGGCTCACCTTTCAGCAAATTCAAAAATATGAAAGAGGCTCAAACCGCGTCGGAGCAAGCCGTTTGTGGGACATCAGCCGCGTGCTTGAAGTTCCCATGGGTTTCTTTTTTGAAGACATGCCCATTGACACGGCCTGCCAGAGTCCGCGCATGTTCAGCATTCCTGAAAGCGGTCTCACCTGCTTTGCAGAAGAAAAAGAAGATTTCAACACCGACCCCATGAGCCGTCAGGAAACTCTTGAGCTGGTCAGAGCATATTACAAAATCCAAAACCGCAAAACCGCGCGTCAAATGCTTGATCTCATGGTTGCTCTTTCCAAATCTTACAACTCTCCTGAAGACAAGCTGTAATATAGCGCAACATCAAAAATAAAGCTGGCTTTTTGCCGGCTTTTTTGCTATTCATTTTCCAAACCCTGAAAAGGAAAGCAAAATGAAATCATATTTATTCACTTCAGAGTCCGTATCGGAAGGCCACCCGGACAAAGTCTGCGACCAAATTTCGGACCGCATCACCGATTTATACTTATCAAAAGACCCGCTTGCCCGCACCGCCATTGAAACCTTGGCCGCCACCAACCGCGTTATTATCGCCGGAGAAACCTGCACTTCTCAAAGCGTCTCCTTAAATGAAGTTGAAAACACCGTGCGCCAAACCGTCAAAGACATCGGTTATGAACAAAAAGGCTTTCACTGGAATAACCTCCGCATTGAAAACCTGCTTCACCAGCAATCCTCAGACATTGCCTTAGGCGTGGATAAAGACGGCGCCGGCGACCAGGGCATTATGTTCGGCTATGCCAAAAACGAAAAAGGCTTTGAAAGCGCTTACATGCCTTTAGCCGTCAGTCTTTCCCACCAAATTCTTTATAACCTCAAGCTTGCCCGCAACAATAAAGAAGTCAAAGGCTTAGAGCCTGATGCCAAAAGCCAGGTAACTCTTCAATATGAAAACAACGTTCCGGTTGCAATCCGTTCGGTTTTGGTTTCCACCCAGCACAGCGAGGCCTTAAGCCAAGAAGAGGTTCATGAAATCGTCAAAAAATATATCAAAAAAACCCTGCCGCAAAATATTGAGTTTAACGACCGCAACATTCTCATCAACCCCACCGGCCGCTTCGTAATCGGCGGTCCGGACGGCGATTCCGGCTTAACCGGCCGCAAAATTGTTGTCGACAGCTACGGCGGCTACGCTCCGCATGGCGGCGGCGCTTTTTCCGGCAAAGACCCCTCCAAGGTTGACCGCTCTGCCGCTTATATGCTGCGCTATCTGGCCAAAAATGTTGTTGCTGCAGGCCTTGCCGACGAATGTTTAATGCAGCTTTCATACGCCATCGGCATTAAAGAACCGCTTTCAATATACATCAATTGCAGCAATACCAACAAGGTTGATGAAGAAAAAATTCTAACCTTCATCAAACAAAACATCGATTTAACCCCCAAAGGCATCATCGGCCGCTTAAACCTGCAAAGGCCGATTTATGCTCCGACGGCGGCTTACGGCCATTTCGGAAGAAAAGCCGAAAACGGATTCTTTACCTGGGAGCAAACCGACTTAGCCGAAGAATTTAAAAATGGAATCAAATAGAGATAAAATAAAATTTTACGGAAGAACCGTCGGCCGCAAAATTCGCAAAGCCAAGACCGCTTTGCTGGAGCAGTTTTTGCCCAAAATCAAAATAAACTCCCCAATAAGCTTTGGCATCAAACCTGAAAAGGTTTATCTCGAAATCGGGTTTGGCGACGGCGGCCATTTGGCCGAACTTGCTTTAAAAAATCCGCAAATCGGCTTCATCGGCGCAGAGGTTTTCAAAAACGGCGTGGCTAATTTGCTTTCCATCATCACCGGCATCAAGGAAGGCAAAGAACTTCCTGAAGAAATTAAACTTTTGCCGAACCGAGTCGACAATATTCGCATTTTTGACGGCGACATGCGCTTTTTATTCGCCCAAATTCCCGATGATTTCGTAGATATGGTTTTTTTGCTCTTTCCCGACCCCTGGCCCAAAAAACGCCATGCCGAAAGACGCTTTATTAATCCTGATAATTTAAAAGAACTGCACCGCATCTTAAAGCCCGGCGGCATTTTAAGAGTTGCCACCGACCACAAGGTTTACAAATCATGGACATTAAGACAATTAAAAGAATGCCCATCTTTTGAATGGACTGCAAAAAAGTCTGATGACTGGAGAATTGAGCCTCAAGACTGGGTCAGAACCAAATACCAGCAAAAAGCAATTCGCGAAGGCCGCAAAGCCGTATTTTTAGATTATAAAAACCTGTAGTTCTCCTCCCCTTTCAAGAAAAAACTTCTTTTCTCCTCCCCTTTCACGGGGAGGTCGGGAGGGGTCAAACCAACCATCCATTTAAAAAAATAATAAGGGGAACGGCACCGTCCCTCGTCATTCCGACGACCCGAGCGCAGTGAGCGGAGGAGGAACCTTTAACAAGCAATTTAAAAAAATAATAAGGGGAACGGCACC
>JAVBOV010000003.1:0-13544 GCA_031550205.1 Alphaproteobacteria bacterium | reverse complement strand
ATTTTTTGCATCGCCGGAACAATCGCAAGTATGGCACAGCACAAATACACGGCCGCCATTGTCTTGAAATACAAAGCTCCATATACGCAAAATATTGCAAGAACTATTGCGCCAATACAAAGACAAAGGGTGTTTTTTGTTCCCAAAACATCATAAATATTATGAGTAAATTTTGCAAAAACTATTCTTGAAAACTGGTTTAACCCAACAAAAACACCAAAAATTGCCACCGCAACTCCGGCCGTTTCCATCGTTGGCTGCAATATCCACATCAAAACAATGGTAAAAGCGCCGAACATTGCCGGAAATAACATAAATAATTTAATTTCAGGATGTTTAACTGTCATTTTTACTATTTTCATCATGTCTTTTAGCGGGCTTGATTCCGGAGCCACCTTGCGGCGGGCTTCATGCAGTTCGGGTAGAAAATATATGCATACAACTGCCAAAAAAGCGGCCAATGCTTCAATCACAATAATTCCCATTCCGATTATTGGGTATAATATGCCGCCCAAAACCACCGCTATAAAACACGCAACCTGAGCATATGTGGCAATGCTTCCGTTTTCTTTCAAAAACTGTTTTTCTCTATTCATTCGCTTTAACAAATCGTAGGCATATGCCTCCTTTGTGCCGGAGAATAATGCCGCCGCAAACCCAAACGACATTTCACAAAAGGCTATTTCCCAAAACCCATATGCATAAAACAAACCAATATTGCCGACAAACCAAAAAATCCCGCCAATAAACAGAATTTTCTTGCGGCTGAAAACGTCAGACATATACCCGCTGGGAATTTCTAACGCAAAACTTGCTATTCTAAACAAGCCCTGAATCAAGAAAAAATCACCCACAGATATGCCTTTGTCTTGGTAAAGTAAGACCGCAACAGGAACTATAAGCAGAAAAAACCAAAAAAACTCCGCCATCTTCAACAACTGCAAAGCATTCTTATCCGAAATTTTATTTGTTATCTGCATCTTATTTTCCACATTGTTTCTTAAAGCATTATGTCTTCTCTCAAACAAGTTTGCAAGATATTTGTCTTATCATAAAAAAAACCTATCCGCTTGGGATGGTATTTTTATTGGTGGGCCCTGCCTGACTCGAACAGGCGACCAGACCGTTATGAGCGGCCTGCTCTAACCAACTGAGCTAAGGGCCCAAAGCTACCCGAAGATAAAATAAATAGCTCTCATAGTCAAGAGCGTTTTTGCCTCAAGGCAAAAATCACTTTACAAATTCCCTTTTTCTGCTATAAACAGCCTACAAAATTTACAATTAAGATATTATTTTACATATATAAAGATAGTTTTAAACCAATACAAATGCCCATCAAAAGAAGACGCCATTTTGCTCCTAAAAGGTCTATCTGCCCTTGTGTGTTTAACGGCACTAAAATGATTCCGGCGGTGAGATTTGCATTTGTTGGCAGAGAAAGTAAGTATCTGTTACCCCAAAAGGATTGGGCTTAAAATTAGAGGATTCTGAACGAGGAAAAGTAGAGACATTTGTGTTACTTTTGCGTCATCAAAATCTCTCTAACCTTTGCCACCATCTTCTCTTTATCCAAAGGCTTAACATTTTCCACAATCCACTGACGCATGGCTTTGCCCTCTTCAGTGTCTTGCGCATAGCTCATAAAATCAAGCTTAATACCCAGCTTATCTGCCACCCTCACCGCAACCACCGGCCAAATTTTGCCGATATCGCCAATCACCGGAATGCTGCCCTCGTGTCTGGCAAAAGCCGACATCTCCATTCTAAACGGAATCTTGGCCAGCTTGGTCTTAGGCAAACCCTTATCAATTGCTTCCTGAATCATCTTAGATTCTTTTTGAATATCCTGCGCCTTGCGCAAATTTTCATCCAAATCAAAACGAATTAAAGTCTTCTCGCGCAGACTATAAGTATAATGCCCTTGCCAGTTTGACCAAATTCCGTGTCCGGTATAATTTTCAAACGGCCCGTCATGAATTTCCTGAGTAAGAGCCACGGCCGATTCAATAATCACATCCGCATCATCCAAAAGCTTGGCCACCTTGGTGCAGCGCTCGAACATAGAGATACTGTCGGCAATTGAAATTCCCACCATGCCGCTGCCCACCAGTTGCGGAACTGAAACCAAACAAGGAAGACCTTTCTTGGCGGCAATACCCATCATGGTTTTTTCATCACAGCCGAACCCGGCCACTCTCTCAAAATAAATGCCCGATGTTTTGCAAAGCGCCAAAATCTCCAAAGCCAGCATCTCTCCACGCAAACCCATAGGGTAGGCCATGTTGCCGGCTGCCTTCAAAATCTCGCGGCCTTGCATGGCCAAACCTTTTCTCATTAATTCTTCATCAATGAGCATTTCCTTTTTTAAAACTTCAATTTCAGCCGGAGATAATTTGGTAATCTCAAAAACATTGCCGCGCGGCATGTCTTTTTCATTTAAGCCAAGCCCTGTTGCATCAACCGCATGAACCTTGTCCAAAGCTCCGCCCATTTCGTGCCCGATAACGGCCGAACTGGTGGTCACTCCGTCCACAATTCCCTTGTCCATTAACTCTGCAATCAAAGTGGTCACACCTTCATGAATGTTCGGACCCGAACCGGTCACCACGGCAACTTTTCCGCCTTTTTCCTTGGCGGCAATAATTTTGTCTGCGGCTTCAACAACAGAAAGCTTAGACCTTTCATCCAAGCTTTCAAAAAAATTGTCAATGAGCCGGCGGTTGATAATATCGCTCATTTGAGTACTCCTCTTAACTGTCTAAAAAGCTTCTCAGCTTGCGCGAGCGGCTTGGGTGTTTCAGCTTGCGCAAAGCCTTCGCCTCAATCTGACGAATGCGCTCGCGGGTCACATTAAACTGCTGCCCAACCTCTTCCAAAGTGTGGTCGGTGTTCATGCCGATACCAAAACGCATGCGCAGCACGCGTTCTTCACGCGGTGTTAATGAGGATAAAATGCGGGTGCAGGTTTCTTTCAAGTTTGAATGAATGGCATTATCCAAAGGCTGCAAAGCGCCTTCATCGGCAATAAAATCACCCAAAGATGAATCTTCCTCATCACCCACCGGGGCTTCCAAGCTCACCGGTTCTTTGGCGATTTTGAGTACCTTGCGCACTTTTTCCAAAGGCATGGATAAACGTTCCGCCAATTCTTCCGGCACCGGTTCTCTGCCCATTTCTGAAAGCATCTGACGAGAAGTGCGCACCAGTTTGTTAATGGTCTCAATCATATGCACCGGACTACGGATAGTGCGGGCCTGGTCTGCAATAGAGCGCGTAATCGCCTGCCTGATCCACCATGTTGCATAGGTTGAAAACTTATATCCGCGGCGATACTCAAACTTATCAACCGCCTTCATCAAACCGATGTTTCCTTCCTGAATCAAGTCCAGGAACTGCAAACCGCGGTTGGTATATTTTTTGGCAATTGAAATCACCAAACGCAGATTGGCTTCAATCATCTCTTTTTTGGCGCGTTCGGCCTCGCGTTCGCCTTTCTTAATGGTGTCCACCATGCGGCGATATTCCGACATCGGCAAGCCGCACTCCTGAGCCATCTGCGCCACGGCGTCTCTAAGCTCTATAATCTCTGCGCCGTATTTCTGGGCAAAGTTCTGCCAGTTCTTGTCTTTTTTCTTGGCAATGTTTTCCAGCCATTTCGGGTCGGTCTCGGACTTTTGGTAAACCTCAATAAAATCTTCGCGCTTAATTTTGGAGGAAAGGGCATAGCGCAAAAGCTTTCCTTCCAAACCCATCAAACGCTTGTTCAAACCGTTAAGCTGCTCAACCAGCTGCTCAATGCGCACAGAGTTCAAGAAAATTGAGCTCATCAGCTCAACCAATTCTTTCTTCACCTGCAAATATTTTTTCTCGGTCTTCGGTGTAACGCATCCTCCGCTCAAAATCGCCTGAACACGTTGATTCTGAATTTTTTTCAAATCGTCATAATACCCGGAAATTTTAGTCAAAATCTCCAAAACCGGCTCACGCAAGGCATCTTCCATTGCCGAAATCGAGGCCGAAGTTCTGGCACCATTGCCGTCTTCATCCTCTTCGTCGGAAGCCGTGCCTTCGCTCTCGGGTTCACCTTCGGCCTTTACCTCATCATCATCTTCTTCGTCGACAGCTTCTTCTTCATGCGCCTCAATGTCAATTTCCAAATCCTGATCATCGTCAATATCATCAAGACCTTCTTTACCGGCCAGTTCCTCGGCCACTTTTTCAAAATCATCATCAGATGCTTCTTCATCTTCAAACACAATCGCTTCAGAATCATCGCCGTACATCATTTCCAAATCAATAATGTCGCGCAGCTGCATGCGGCCTTCCAAAAGGTCGTCGCGCCATTGGGCAATGGCCTTAATGGTCATCGGGCTTTCGCACAAACCGTCAATCATCACGGTTTTTCCGGCCTCAATGCGCTTGGCAATGGCAATTTCGCCCTCGCGGGACAACAGCTCAACCGTGCCCATTTCTTTCAAATACATTCTAACCGGATCATCGGAGCGGCCCATTTCCTTCTCGTCCAAATTTCCGCTCTCGTCAAAATCTTCTTCAACCTCAACCATATCCGGTTCAAAGTTGTCAGAATCAGACTCAGATATAATGCTGATGCCCATATCTGAGATGCCGCTCATAATATCTTCAATCTGCTCGGAAGATTCGCGCTCTGAAGGCAAAGCCTTATTGAGCTCTTCAATGGTAATGAAGCCTCTTACTTTTCCTTTGTCTATTAATCTTTTAACCGCTGATCCGAGAGAGTCAATTAACGGGGCGTCTTGAGCCGGCGCTCCGTCGTACAAATCCTGATTATCCGTATCTGACATTTAAGTTCCTCTAAAGTTCCGAAAGTCCTGCTTGCTTTTATTCTTTTGTATACAATTTGTCAACAATAAACCTCACTTGAAACATAGATAATGGGCATTATCCATAAATCAAGTGCCTGAATTTATTTATTTTACAACAAAAACCTTAAATTTAAATTAACTTATGGTCAAGAAGCGCATTTCTCTCTTCCTTAAGCGATTCGTAGCGCTTTCCAACCTCTGCAATGCACGACTCGTCTTCCTGCATTTTTCTTGAACATTCCCTGATCTCGGCTTCCACCTGTTTTAGCTGAATTTCCACCAGTTTCAACTCAATTCCTTCACGAATTAATGCCAAATCTTTTTCCTTTTGCAGATAATTCACATCGTCGGCAATGCCCCGCAGGACCGCAGTCATTCCCAAAGCTTGCAGTTTCTCATACATTTCGGCAAAAACAACCTTGTCGTTTTGCGCATAAATTTCCCGAGCGGCCTCCCACAATTGTTTAAATTTCTCGTCCTTAAACTCAAAAATGGAAAGTTTTTCTTCCAAAAACCCGATTAATTCCGGCTTAGCTACCACTGCCGCCGCCACAAACCTGGCCACCATGCTGTCCAAAGATATGTTCGGGCGGTTGATTTTGGCTTTGGGCTTTTTGTTTGAAACATATTGAGACCTGCCCAGATTTTTATAAACCAGATTTTTCATCTCGGCCAGATAATAACTTCTGACCTTTTCGTCATTAATCTTGGCCACGTCTTCCATAATGTTTTTTTCAATTAAGGCTTTTTGCTCCGGGGTGTCAAAAATCTTATCCAAAATATTTTTCTGCCACAACAGCTCCGAAAGCGGCTTGGTGGCATTCAAGATATTTTCAAATTCCTTAGCCCCCTTGGCTTTCAAAAAATCATCAGGGTCCATTTTATCCGGCAGAAAGGCAAATTTTAAAGAATATCCGGCTTTTAAAATCGGCAAAGCCCGGTCAACCGAACGCATTGCCGCCTTAACGCCGGCATTATCGCCGTCAAAACACAAAACCGGCTCATTGCAAACCTTCCAGGCTTCCACAATCTGCTCTTCGGTCAAAGCTGTGCCAAGCGGCGCCACCGCATAAGAAAAACCATATTTATCCAAGGCCATAACATCCATATAACCTTCGCAAATCACCAGTTTTTGCGCCTCATATGCCTTTTCTCTGGCCAAATTCATATTATACAAATTGCGGCGCTTGTTGAACAGCGGCGTTTCCGGAGAATTCAAATATTTCGGCTGAGCATCGCCCAAAGCGCGCCCGCCAAAAGCAATCGGCCTGCCTTTTTTATCAAAAATCGGAATAATCACGCGGTCGCGAAAAAAATCAAACATCCGCCCTGAACTTGATTCCGACATTGAGGCCAAGCCCAGCTCCATCAAATCATGCTCGGCCACACCTTTGGCAGTCAGCTGCGCTTTCAAACCGTTTGAACTTGGCGCATAACCAAGACGAAACTTGGCAATCAAATCATCATCAAACCCTCGGTTATAAAGATATTCCAAAGCCTTTTGCCCGCCGACCAAGCGCAGATTTTTTTCAAAAAACTTAACCGCCATTTCCATAATATCATGCTGCGAGTTTTTCTTTTCGGTCTCTGCCGGATTTTCACGGCTCATCTGCGGCACCGAAACACCGGCTTTGGCCGCCAGTTTGTTCACCGCTTCCATAAACGGCAGATTATTGGCTTCCATCTCAAACTTAACAATATCGCCATGTGCCCCGCAACCGAAACAGTGGTAAAAGCCTTTAACTTCATTAACCGTAAAAGACGGCGTTTTTTCATTATGAAACGGACACAATCCGGTGTGTTCTCTACCCTTGCGAACAAGTTTAACCTTATCTCCCACCACATCAACAATGGAGATTTTAGCCCGGAGCTCATCCAAAAATTTCTGCAAATCAGACATTTAATAAAAAAACCCGCTTCCTTGTCATTCCAGCGAAAGCTGGAATCCAGGTCAACAATATAGCTTTATTTTCAACCTGGACATTCGGGTCAAGCCCGAGTATGACACAATAGTTAACTCAATAGCGCCTTAATCTTTCCACTCACCATTCCCATATCGGCCTTACCGGCAAATTTTTCTTTAAACTTGCTCATAACCGCGCCCATATCCTTAATCGAGGCCGCGCCGGTTTCCACCATAATCGCCTTCAATGCGGTTTCAACCTCAGCCTCGCTCATCATCTGCGGCATATATTTTTCAATAACCTTAATCTCGTTTTCTTCTTTGGCCGCCAGCTCCGGGCGATTGCCGTCCATATACATTTTTATTGAATCGCGACGCTGCTTAATCATGCCCTGCATCAAAGCCACAACATCGGCATCAACCGCTTCAATGCCGCCTTTGCCGCGAATATCAACATCTTTTTCCTTGATTTTTGCCACAATCAAACGAAGCGCCGAAGTGGTCTCGGCATCTCTTGCCTTCATGGCTTCTGTAAGTGCTTTTTGAATATCTTCTCTTAACATGTTTTTTCTCCTTTTGAGAGCTAAAATACAAGCAAAAAGCATAAATTGCAACGCTTATAATTTGACAAAACATACACTTGACTTTGTCTAATAATGTTTTATAATACCCCCATCTTACATATTACAAATCAATTATTAATCATAAAAAAAATCATTATGGAAAAGTACAACACAAACAGCGAAGAAACCCGCTTTGAGATTGAAATGGTTTTAACCGCAATCAACAAAGAAACCAACCCGCATAAGCTTCAACAACTCACCGAACAATGTGAAGGTTTGTTAAGCTCGGCTGAAAAAGAAAAACAAGAAGTTGATGAAAGATGCGGCAAAATATCATCTGCCACCGAAGTTGAACACTGGGCCGACATCTTAGCTCAAGCTCAACTGAGTGAACGCATAGGGCGCCTAAAATATCACCAAGCCGTTTTGGAACTGCTCACCGAAAAAGCAGCCAGAACCGCCGGCTATTCGCTCCACTAAAAAAACCAAACCGGTTTGTATGAAAATACAAACCGGTTTTTCCTTGACTTTTGTCAAAAAAAAAATAACATACGCAAGACAACTTAATTATTCACTTTAATTCTATTATTTTATGGAAGAAAAAAACTTTGACCTCGGTAACCTCAATCTTGAAGGAAGCATCAAAGGCTCAGTAAACTTATCTATCACCGAAGAAGATGATGGCAATCTGGCAGTAACTGTTAAAGTTACTATTGAAAAAGGAGAGGCCTTAGAACTGCTAAAAAAACTCTTTGAATCTATTTCTATTGAAATATCAGAAGAGTAGCACACCGCAAAAAAAAAAGACCATCAGCCCCAAAGCCAATGGTCTTTTTTATATAAAAAACCACACCCCCTGTCATTCCAGAAAAATTTTACAATTTTTCTCTGTCGACTGCAAGGAGCAGAGATAAAAAAATTGTAAAATTTTATCTGGAATCCAGGGTAAATTTGCCTTATATTTTCCTGGATCTCTCGACAAGCTCGAGATGACAAAATACCCCCCCTAAAAAAACTAACCATCCATATTCCCTCTTCCTCTTCCTGCCTTAGCGCAGCTTTGCGTCTCCGCTCGAGCGTGAGTCTTGCCGACTTAAAAGGTAAGACTCTCAAAGAACAATAAGACACCAAGGCAGGACATTAGCGAGAGAGCAAAGCTGCGCTTACAAAATCTTAGAAAGCGAAACTCAGGCAGGGCGCTTTGGTTACTTTGGCGCCTCAAAGTAACAAAAAACCAATGCAGGTAATAGACTACGAGAAAAGATTCAGATGAGATTGCCGCGTCGCTACGCTCGCGATGACGTCTTAAATAAAATTACGAATTTTCTAAAAATTCTGCCTAAAACTAACCATAGGCTCGCTCAAATTTTTCCCATAATTATGCTCATATAAATATTCAAAAGCCAAACTCTGATTTTTGCTGATAGAATATGCGCTCTCCAGCTTATACCTCATCCTGCTGCCAAATTTATCGGTTGCAAAAGTCTTTTCCATTTCCGCCAAAAGCTTAAAATCGCCAATGTTAACATATGCACCAATCACCGGGCCAATCCCCAGCCAGCCGTTGTGCGGCATCTCTCCGCCGCCATATTGCGCGCGGTTATTAACCATCAAATATGCCCAAAAACTCTCCGTCAACTCATATGTCAAACCGCTGCCCAGCTGTAAATCCAAAGCATAAACCCCATCCTCATCTTTGGGGTCAAACTCGCGCTTAATTCCGGCATTAATATTATAAGAAAACGGAAAAAACATCTCATTAGCCGGAGACAAAGACTTAATCCCCACCAAGTCCAAACGCTCCAAAACATATTTGTCCTGACTATCATAATGGCGCGCCACCAGGTTCAAAAAATTAATCTCCGCGCCTTTCAAATAACCGTAATTATTATCGGTCAAAGAATGATACGCCGGCCGATAAGAAATTTCTTCAAAAGCCTCGCCATTTCTAAAACCAAGCCCAACTGTCGCCCGCATTGATGAGTGCGTGTCTAAAGGCGATTCGCCTTTTTCCAAAGGCTTAAAAGCATCTCCCTGCGGCAAACTGTTGCGCCTCTTCAAAAGCTCAAAACTCTTTTGGCGATAATCCTCGCGAGATATCATCTTCTCCACATTCTGATACTGCACATATTGATACGCTGTATCAATCACCTGCGCCTGCTCAGTCTCGCTAAGAGCTTCCATATCATATTCGTCTTTTTTAATAATTTTTGAAAGCGCCCCGGTCTGAGCAAAGCTCATCTGCCGCCGCTGGTTAATAATCTTTGCCTGCCTTGATGGCCGATATTTCATATCTTTAAGCAAACCGGCCTCAGCCGTGGCCTTAAACGTGTCCAAAGGAATGGCGTGCACCGGAAATTTTTCTGCCAAAGCCGCATCCGGCCTAACCGCATCAATCATCTCCAACAAGAGATAAGAGCAGTTTTTGGTAAAGAAAAAATATCTGGCCTGAGAATGTCCCACTTCCCACAAATGCGCCACAAACATATCCAGCTCATCGTCAGAAAAATTAAGCCTCATCTCCCAAATATCGCGGTTTTCAATATTGTTATACATATTGATAACATCATAATAAGGCTTCACCGTAAACCCGCCGAAATACCCGCCGGCAAGCCCCTTAACCGCAAACATCATGCCGCCGTCATCACCGGTAAACGCGCCGTAATTGGCCCCGTGTGCCAAAAGCTGCGTACCCTTGCGCTTAGTGTCAATTCTAAACAAAGTGTGCCCGAACAAAGAAGATGGGTTGTTCATATACGCATCGGTAAACAAAAGCGTCACACCGGCAGGGCTCAAGTCTTCCACAAATTTTTCATATTCCGCACATTTGGGAAACTTGGTTTTAACCAGCCCCTTAGCTTTCAAAAACTTATATCTAGCCGGAAAAAAACACTTCCGCTCATCATCTTTAGAATTAAACAAATCTATGGTGGCCAAAAGCTCCGCTTCCGGAGACGTTTTGCCATTTTCACTTAAAAAGAAATTTATCGAATCTAACGAACTTTTATACCCGCCGAACATCGAGCTCTGGTAATGCACCAAAGCCAGCCACTGCCGATTAAACTCATCAGCCTGAGCGCTAAAGCAAATAAAAAAAGAAAAAAAGAAAAGAAATAATCTCATATTCTCAACTATCTATAAAAAGCTGATTTTTGAGGTTTATAATAAGAAATAAGGGGGAAGAAAAATTTTAGTGTAGACTTAACTACATGAATTTTTCTTCTCCCCGCAATTTCTGTATTAGAAATCCAAAAAGCAGCTTTTTATGCCTTCAGAATTTGGAACAGTCTCTCAGTCACAAAAACCGCATCGGCATCTTGGTTTGGAAACAAAGATGCAAAATTTTGCTTGGAAACTTCTGCAAATTTGGCTTCATCCATATTCAAAATACCGGCCAAAGTGGTCAAAGTTTCACCTTCCCCCTTAGCTGCATCAAGAGCATATTGCTCCATGTTGTTTTCAATAAAGTTATAAACCATTTTTTGAGTTCCGCCGGTAACGCGTCCGTTCGGATCGCAGCCTGAAGTACCAGAAGTAATGCCGAAAGTCTGAGTACCGAAGGTTCCGTTAGTAGTAACCGCCAAAATCTGCGGAGCCGGACCGCTCTCGCCGCGCCAAGCCATACTTCCCAAACCGCAGCCTGTAGAGTCATATGCGTTGGCATTTGCTGCCATCATCAAAGCCGCGCCGGCAATAGTTCCCAAATAAATTTTTCTCATATTTTGTATCCTCCTAAAAATAAATACGAAAAGAATACTAACATAAAAAGATGCTTTGTACATACTAAATTTAATTTATCAAAAGGGCTTGAATTATTTTTTAAACATGCTATATTACACCCATTAAACAACTTTAAAGGCTGTGATTGGGGTCGCCCGTCGCAGTCTAATTTTTTAACAAAGAGCCTATTCCGAAAAGCAGGCTCTAATACTAAGGATACAGTAAAATGGAAAAGTTCCCCTTGACTAAGGAAGGGTTTGCTGCGCTTGAAAAAGAGTTAAAACAGCTCAAAACCACAGACCGCCCGAACATTATTGAGGCTATTGCCGAGGCGCGCTCTCACGGCGATTTGTCTGAAAACGCCGAATATGCTGCCGCCAAAGAAAAACAAAGCTTCATTGAAGGCCGCATCAAAGAGCTTGAAGCCGTAATCAGCCGCGCTCAGGTCATAGATACTTCCACCATCAAAGGAAACACCGTTCGTTTTGGCGCCAAAGTTGTTGTGGTTGATGAAGACAGCCAAAAAGAAAGCACCTTCCAAATTGTCGGAGATTATGAGGCGGACATTGAAAAAAACAAAATTTCCCTGTCTTCTCCTCTGGCCAAAGCCTTAATCGGCAAAGAAGTCGGCGATGTTGCCGAATATGTGGCGCCAGCCGGCAAAAAATCTTTTGAGATTTTAGAGGTTGCTTACTTGTAATTTTTTTCTCCCTCCCTATATTAGGAACGGAAAGGAGAAAAAACATGGCAACCAAACCAAAAACCATAAATGAAAAAGACTTTGACAACAACCGCTGCTCTGAGGACGACCAAAGCGGCTGCCCTTATTATGGCGACAGCAAAAAGGCAACCCCGGTAAAAAAAGAAGACAACTGTAAAACCAAAAAGTCTTGCAAAAAGAAATAATCATGGAATATAAAACCAAACTCTTAATATTGGGTTCAGGGCCAGCCGGCTGCACCGCCGCAATATATGCGGCTCGCGCCGGCTTAAAGCCGGTTTTGGTCTCCGGAACTCAGGTCGGCGGACAGCTGACCATCACCAACGAAATTGAAAATTTCCCCGGTTTTCCGGAAATCATCACCGGTCAGGAGCTTATTGACCGCATGCACCAACAGGTCAAAAACTTAGGTGTGGAATTCATCACCGACAATATTAATGAAGTAAATTTCAAATCCCGCCCTTTTGTTTGCAAGTCTGAAAACGGCAATACTTTTGTTGCGGAGAGTGTCATCATTGCCACCGGCGCCACTGCCAGGCTCCTTGGCATCCCTTCCGAGAAAAAATTCATTGCTTTCGGCGTTTCGGCCTGCGCCACCTGCGACGGCTTTTTTTACAAGGGCAAAGACGTCTGCATCATCGGCGGCGGCAACACTGCCGTACAAGACGCCCTGCTTTTGAGCCACTTTGCCAAAAGTGTCACCATCGTTCACAACTTAGATAAATTAACCGCTGAAAAATATCTCCAGGACAAACTGCTTCAAAACCAAGACATAAAATTAGAATGGTCGTCGGTTGTTGAAGAAATTTTAGGAACAGATACCCCTAAAAACGTCACCGGGCTCCGCATTAAAAACTTAAAAAACGGAGAAATTAAAGAGATAAAAACCGACGGCATTTTCTTAGCCATCGGCTACCAGCCAAAAACCGATATTTTTAAAGGCCAGCTTGATATGGATGAGCACGGTTATATCAAGGTTGTCTGCGGTGCCGCCCAAACCAGCGTACCCGGAGTTTTTGCCGCCGGCGATGTCCGAAACCAACAATATAAACAGGCCGTAATTTCCGCTGCCAGCGGCGCCACCGCCAGCCTGGAAGCCGAAGAATGGCTGAGTAAGAATTAATATCCTCTCTCACCATCCATCCATCGTCATCCTGAAAGGCAAGCCCCGCCGGACTTGCCATATTCAGGATCCACAAACCGGTTTTGCTGAAAGCAAAACTCTTAACCTAAGCGCTCTGCGACATGCTGTTGCCGGCAATCACATTATCCAGCACTTCCAACTCACTGATATTCAAATCCGAGCCAACCGCACTCTGCGCCCCAAACGCCGCCATAGCGGCAATCAGTTGGTCAACCGAATTGCATCCTGAAATATCAACCGATTGTCCGCCGGCGAATTCCAAATGCTCAACTTTGTAGCCGTAATTATAGGTGGAATTGAAATGATTGCTGATTTTCATGCCCTCGGTAGTTTCGCCATTGATATTAATAATCAAATCATTGCTGCTCTTGGTAAACGACAAACTATCCGACCCAATTCCCTCCCCAAAAACGATCTTGTCATTTTTACCAAGAGTATTCGACCCCTCATAATCCGAAATCGTATCAAACCCGTCACCGAGATTATAAACATACGTATCATCACCGGCTCCACCGGTTAAGGAATCATTGCCCAATCCGCCGGTTAAAATATCGTTACCATTACCACCGTTTAGAGAATCAACCCCGGCTCCACCGTCCAGATAATCATTTCCATTCCCGCCGGTTAGCGTATCATTACCGCCGTAGCC
>JAVBOV010000076.1:0-9861 GCA_031550205.1 Alphaproteobacteria bacterium | reverse complement strand
GTAGTCGGTTCATCCAAAATATATAAAGTTTTTCCCGTAGCACGTTTGGAAAGCTCTTTAGAAAGCTTAATGCGCTGCGCCTCGCCGCCGGAAAGCGTCACCGCATTCTGCCCCAGTTTAATATACCCCAAACCCACACGCTGCAAAAGCTCTAAACGGTTTTTAATTGAAGGTATGGCCTCAAACAGCTTATAAGCCTCATCCACGCTCATATCCAAAACATCGGCAATCGAATGGCCTTTATACTTAACTTCCAAAGTCTCGCGGTTAAAACGCTTGCCTTTGCAAACATCGCACTCCACATAAACGTCCGGCAAAAAGTGCATTTCAATCTTGGTCACGCCGTCGCCCACACAAGCCTCGCATCGTCCGCCGGCCACATTAAAAGAAAATCTTCCGGCCTTATAACCGCGCGCTTTAGCCTCCGGCAGCCCGGCAAACCAGTCGCGGATATAGGTAAACAAGCCCGTATAAGTCGCCGGGTTGGAACGCGGCGTGCGCCCGATTGGCGATTGGTCAATGTCAATCACCTTGTCAATGTTTTCAATGCCGATAATCTTGTCATAAATTCCCGCCGGCTCGCGTGAACCGTTCAGCTCTTTGTTTAAAGCTTTGAATAGGGTTTCAATAATCAGCGATGACTTTCCGCCGCCCGAAACTCCGGTAATGCAGGTAAGGGTGCCAAGCGGAATCTTGGCGGAAATATTTTTCAAATTATTGGTTTTAACGCCCTTAATCTCTAAAGTTTTGCCGTTTCCTTTGCGGCGCTTTGCCGGCACCGAAATTTCTTTCTCGCCGTTCAAATACTGCGCAGTCAAAGAGTTTTTATTTTTCAAAACCTCTTTAACCGTTCCCTCTGCCACAATCTTGCCGCCCAAGACCCCGGCCGCCGGACCCATATCAATCAAATAATCCGCGGCGCGGATTGCATCTTCATCATGCTCCACCACAATCACCGAATTGCCCAAATCGCGAAGGCGGTTCAGGGTCGCCAGCAATCTGTCGTTGTCGCGCTGATGCAAACCGATGGAAGGCTCGTCCAAAACATATAACACGCCGGTCAAACCCGAGCCGATTTGCGAAGCCAGACGAATACGCTGCGCCTCGCCGCCCGAAAGCGTGCCCGATTGGCGGGAAAGAGAAAGATAATCCAACCCCACGCTGTTTAAAAAGGTCAAGCGCTCCACAATTTCGTTTAATATCTTGTGCGCAATCTCGCGTTTCTTGGGGCTCAGTTTCTTTTCCAAACCGGCAAACCAGTCCAAAGCTTTCTTAATTGAAAACTCTGAAGCATCCATAATATCAAGCATATCAATCTTAACCGCCAAAGCTTCGGCCTTCAGACGCTTGCCGTTGCAGGTTTCGCAAGGAGAGGCGGACTGATATTTGGCAAACTCTTCTCTGACCCAGGCAGAATCTGTTTCCAAAAAACGGCGCTCCATATTCGGGATCACGCCCTCAAAAGGCTTGTCGGTCACAAACTTAGAATAAACCATCGGCACGCAGACATTGCCGGAACCATATAAAATTATGTTCTGCGCTTCCTTAGGAATATCTTTCCACGACGTGTTAATTGAGACATTTAAAAACTCGGCCAGTGAAGACAATGTTTGATGATAAAACGGCGAAGTGGTAAAGCTCCAAGGCGCAATCGCCCCTTTGCTGAGCGATAACTCAGGATTCGGCACAATCAAATCCGGATCCATACTCAGCTTTGCGCCAATGCCGTCGCAGCTTGGGCAAGCCCCTTGCGGATTATTAAAGGAAAACAACCGCGGCTCAATCTCCTCAATCGTAAACCCGCACTCCGGACAGGCAAACTTGGAAGAGAAAGTTAATTTTGAGGAGGGCGTAAACGCTCCCTCTCCCCTTGCGGGAGAGGGTTGGGGTGAGGGGTTAAAACCATCCTTCAATTCCTCAACAAGTTTCTGAAGACATCCTTCAATATTTTCGTCAATTTCATTATTCCAAAAGCGCACAATTCTAAAATCTTGCTTCTCAATATATGTTGTTCTTTCTGCATCTTTAGCATTTTCAGAATGTTGCCCGCCATCAAGCTCAATAATCAACTTTTTTTCAAGACACACAAAATCTGCAATATATTTATTATCAATAGCATACTGTCTTCTAAATTTATATCCGAGTTGGTTGTTTCTTATAAGTTTCCACAGTTTTTCTTCCTGAGGCGTTTTGTTTTTTCTCAAGCTTCTGGCAAATTCTTTTATATATGGAGAATAAACGCGATGAGAAGATTCGGAAGCGTAGTCTGAACCCCTCACCCCGGCCCTCTCCCGCAAGGGGAGAGGTAGACCATCGGCGCTTTCAACACAGGCCAAACCGTCAGAAAGTTTAATGGCGGTTTCAAAAGACTGGGTCAGTCTTTCCATAATTCCGTCCTTAATCACCAAACGGTCAACCACCACCTCAATATCGTGTTTAAAGTTCTTTTTTAACTCCGGCGCGTTTTCAATATCATAAATCTTCCCATCGATTTTCAAACGCTGAAAACCCTGTTTTTGCAAATCATTAATTTCTTTTTTAAACTCGCCTTTTTTGCCGCGCGCAATCAAAGACAGCAGCATAACCTTGGTGCCAATCGGCAGCTCCAAAGTCCTGTCAACCATCTGCGAAATTGTCTGCGATTCAATCGGCAGCCCGGTCACCGGAGAGTAGGGTGTTCCAACTCTTGCCCACAAAAGACGCATATAATCAAAAATCTCGGTAACCGTGCCCACGGTTGAACGCGGGTTGTGAGAAGTGGTTTTTTGCTCAATGGAAATAGCCGGAGAAAGTCCCTCAATGGAGTCCACATCGGGCTTGCTCATCAAATCCAAAAACTGGCGCGCATATGAAGACAAACTCTCCACATAACGGCGCTGCCCTTCGGCATAGATAGTATCAAATGCCAGCGATGACTTGCCCGAACCTGAAAGCCCGGTAATAACTGTTAATTTGTTTTTGGGAATATCAACATCAATATTCTTAAGATTATGCTCCCTAGCCCCTTTAATTCTAATAAATTTATCCATCCCTCTTCACCATTCAATCCATACTCGTCATACTCCGACTTGATCGGAGTATCCAGGTCAAACCAATTAGCTATATATTCCCACCTGGATTCTCGGGTCAAGCCCGAGAATGACAAAGATACTTTTTCTTATTTGTTCCTATATAGTTCTTTTCATACAAAAAAGCCAGTAGAAAATATTCTACTGACTTTAAGGTTATACTTAAAACTTTTGGCTAGGCCACCATCACCGTTTTAATCATATCGCCGATGGTTTCCACCTGGTTCAAAGCCATGCCTGAGATAACCACGCCGAAACAATCGGCAACATATTTATCAACGGCATAAATTTCGGGAGCTTCCAACCCCAAGTCGGAAAATTTTGTTTGTTCTGAGAGCTTACACCTACAGCCAAACTCATCTTCCAAGAAGCCGATAATGGCTTTTTTTACATTGTCCTGTGTTCTTTCCATAATAATTTTATTTTCTTGTTAAAACTTCCAGCATTCCGCCGACATCGGCAAGCCTGACGATTGCCACGTGTCCAGGTGCGGCATTAAATTTGGTTATCATTTTGCCGTACATTGAGGCAACATCCATCACGCCCATACTCAAATCTTTTGTAAATTCGGTACGCAGCGTAATTTTTTGACCGTTTTTAAAATTATTTGTTTCCAAATGCTCTGTCATGGCCTCAAAAATTGTGGCCTTAATCACGGCGTATGCCAATTCTTCAATTGTAGTTTTTTCAAAACTGTCCCAAATGAAGATGTTCAAAAGTTTTTCGACCTGATATGTCTTTCCCAAAAGCGCAAAAAGCTCGCTCAGTTCCAGGCCGTCAAGACGCAGATCTTTAGTTAAACTGGTGTTGAAATCAACTTTGTCGCAAACAAAGCCTTGGCTTTCCAGATATTCTTTGATGTCATCAAGAATTTGTAGTTTTAGGTTTTTCATAATGATAATGTTTTTAATTAATAATATTTTGAATTATCACCATACTAAGACAAAACAACGTTTTGTCAATATTTATTAACAAGTGATGTGATTTATTGTTTTACACTTGTTTCGAATCCTATATAATCTCCAGACAATTTATCATTTTAATTCGGAGATTTTTTATGGCAGGAAGTATAAATAAAGTAATTTTGGTCGGCAACCTCGGCGCAGACCCCAAAGTCAGCAACACTCAAAGCGGTTCAAAGATTGTGAACCTCAACGTGGCTACATCAGACAGCTGGAAAGACAAACTTTCCGGTGAAAGAAAAGAGCGCACCGAATGGCACCGAGTGGTTATTTTTAACTCATCTTTGGCAGAAATTGCCGAGAGATACCTGCGCAAAGGCTCAAAAGTATACCTGGAAGGCCAGCTCCAAACCCGCAAATGGGAAGACAAAGAAGGCCAGGAAAAATATACTACCGAGGTTGTTTTGCAAAACTTCGGCGGCACCCTTGTTCTTCTGGATAAGGCAGGCGGTGAGGGCGTTCCTGCCGGCGGCAACGATGTATTCTCCGGCGGCGCCTCTTCCGGCTGGGACGCAGCTCCCGCTGCCTCCGCAGACATCGACGACGACATCCCGTTCTAGATAACGCATCATTAACTCCCTCCCTTTTAAGGGAGGGTTGGGGTGGGTCAAACCCACAATCAAAAATCTAAAATTTTAAGAGAAGTAAATGACAGATACCACTGATATTGAAACCATTGATACCGATTCCGACATTGCGCCGATTGGCATTGTCGATGAAATGAAGCGTTCCTACCTGGAATATGCCATGAGCGTGATTGTTTCACGCGCGCTGCCTGATGTTCGCGACGGCTTAAAGCCCGTGCATCGCCGCATTATATATTCCATGCATGAAAACAGCTGCGACTATAACAAGCCGTACCGCAAATCTGCCCGCATCGTCGGCGATGTTTTGGGTAAATATCACCCGCACGGCGACAGCGCCGTATATGAATCCATGGTTCGCATGGCTCAAGATTTTTCAATGCGCGTTCCGCTGATTGACGGTCAGGGCAACTTCGGTTCCATGGACGGCGACAGCGCCGCCGCCATGCGTTATACCGAAGCCAGAATGCAAAAAGTCGCCCACAGCATGATTGAAGATCTGGACAAAGACACCGTAGATTTCACGCCCAACTATGACGCAACCTTAATGGAACCGAATGTTCTGCCGGCTCGTTTTCCCAACATTTTGGTAAACGGTGGCGGCGGCATTGCCGTGGGCATGGCCACCAACATTCCCCCGCACAATCTCGGAGAGGTGGTTGACGCCTGCTGCGCCTACATTGACGATTCTGAAATCGGCATTGAAGACTTAATCCGCATTGTTCCGGCGCCTGATTTCCCGACCGGCGGCTCAATTTTGGGCTACAGCGGCGCCAAATCGGCATATTTAACTGGCCGCGGTTCGGTCATGATGCGCGCCAAATGCACCATTGAAGAGCTTAAAAAAGACAAAGAAGCCATCATCGTTCATGAAATTCCATATCAGGTCAACAAGGCCGCTCTTGTCGCCCGCATTGCCGAACTGGTCAAAGAAAAGAAAATTGAGGGCATATCCGATATCAGAGATGAATCCGACCGCCACGGTGTGCGCGTTGTGGTTGAAGTTAAGCGCGATTTTCAGGCCGATGTGGTCTTAAACCAGCTTTATAAATTCACTTCTCTGCAAACCAGCTTCGGCATGAACATGCTGGCCATTAACCATGGCCGCCCGGTAATGTTGAACTTAAAAGACATTATCAAAGCCTTTGTTGAGTTTAGAGAAGAGGTTATCAGAAGACGCACCATATTTGAGCTTAACCGCGCCCGCGACCGTGCCCACAACTTGGTAGGTCTTGCCATTGCGGTTGAAAACCTTGACCCGGTAATTGAGCTGATTAAAACCGCGCCAAGCCCCATCGAGGCCAAAGAGCGTCTGCTTGCCAAAGCATGGCCTGCCGGCAGCGTTACCCCGTTGGTTGAGCTGATTGATGAACCGGATAGAAAAGTTGAAAACGGCATCTACCGCTTGTCAGAAGCTCAGGCTAAAGCCATCTTGGACTTAAGACTGCACCGCTTAACCGGTTTGGAACGCGATAAAATTCACGAAGAACTGGTTTCCATCGGCGAAGAAATTAAAGACGCGCTTTCAATTCTGGCGAGTCGCGATAAATTATATGCCATCATGCGCAGAGAACTTGTCGACGTTAAAGATGAATATGCCACTCCGCGCCGCTCCAAAATTGAAGACATTGACATGGATACCGATGTTGAATCTTTAATCCAGAGAGAGGAAATGGTTGTAACCGTAACCGAAGCCGGATATATCAAGCGCGTTCCGCTTTCTGCATATAAGGCTCAAAAGCGCGGCGGCAAAGGCAAGTCCGGCATGACCACCAAAGAAGAAGATTTTGTAACCCGTCTGTTTGTGGCCTCAACCCACACGCCGGTTCTGTTCTTCTCTTCCAAAGGCCAGGTATACAAAATGAAAGTATACAAACTGCCGCTCGGTTCTCCAACTTCTAAGGGCAAACCGTTTATCAACCTGCTTCCGCTTGTTGCCGGAGAAACCATCACCACCGTAATGAAACTGCCGGAGAATGAGGCAGAATGCCAAAACATGTCCATCATGTTTGCCACTTCGCAAGGCAATGTTCGCCGCAACAGCTTAATGGATTTTGTAAACGTTCAATCCAACGGTAAAATCGCCATGAAACTGGATGACGGAGACAAACTGGTTAACGTCCGCATCTGTCATGAAGAAGAAGACATTATGCTGGCGGCAAAATCCGGCAAATGCATCCGCTTTCCGGTAACCGAGGTTCGTGTGTTTGTCGGCCGCAACTCAACCGGCGTGCGCGGCATCAGGCTCGGAAAAGATGACGAGGTTATCTCCATGTCGGTCTTAAAGCATATCAGCGCCACCTCTGAAGAAAGAGATGCATATTTAAAAATCGTTTCTTCAATCAAGCGCCAGGATGTTGACCCTGACGGCCCGTGTGCTGATGTTAAGATTGACCAGTCCTTAATGGATGCCTTGCCGCTTGAAAAATACCAGGAAATGTCGGCAGCCGAGCAATATATTCTGTCGGTTACCTCCACCGGCTACGGCAAGCGCTCCAGTTCATATGAATATCGCGTAACCGGGCGCGGCGGCCAGGGCATTGCCAATATGGAAATGTCGGCTCGCAACAAAGAGGTTGTGAGTTCCTTTCCGATAGAGAACAACAACCAGATAATGATGGTAACCGATGCCGGCAAGCTGATTAGAATGCCGGTGGAAGATATCCGCATTGCCGGTCGCAAAACTCAGGGCGTCATTTTGTTCAGAACCGCAGATAATGAAAAAGTTGTAAGCGTAACCAAGCTCGATGCCGACGAGGAAGATAATCAGGAGCTGGAAAGCGAAGACAGAACCGAAGACCTTAGCGCAGCCGAAGATGCTGAATCTGTTGAAACTGATGAAATCTATTTAACCAGCAATGAAACGGAGTAAGAAATATGCCTTTTGTCACCGTGCAGACCAATGCCAAGCTTAAAGACAAAAATCTTATGCAAAATATTGCGGAAACAGCGGCTTCGTTTTTAAACAAACCAACGGAAAAAATGTATGTTTGCTTTCAAGACAACCAGCACGCATATCATAAGGGCGAAGATACGGCTTTTATTGTGGTTGAATCCGTCGGGTTTAACTCTCAGGCCGATAAACTGGTTGAAACTTTAAGCAATATGGTGGCTGAAGATTTGAACATTCCGTTGGAAAATGTTCACATGAAGCTTGTTGTGCTTCAGAAATCGGAAGTTGCTCACGGCGGCAAACTGCTCGGATGATTCCCGCTTCTGACCACCGGCCACTGCCCCTGACCACTGAAAAAACCTCATAAAGAGGTTTTTTCTTGCACTTTTGCCAACAATAGAATAAGAATTAAAGCAAATATATAATTATTAATTCTAAATATTATGAAAAAACAACAAAATTACGGTCAGGTTTTAAGCAGAGAAGAATTTGACGCCCTGTGCAGAGGAGACGGCTGGTTATTGCTCAAAAGAACCAAGTTTGGCAAAATCGGTTTTCGCAATTCTAAACAGTTTGATGTTCCAACCCTTGCTTGGTACCGCGAAATTGCTCCGGCCGGCGGTGGAAAATATTTCTTGGCAATGCCGGTTGAAGGCGGTTTTTTTGAAAAGCTTGATATTTATCAAACCGCAGTCACCAGAGCTCGTTCTCCTCTGCTTATAAATGAGCTTTCATACAATGTGGTAAGAGATTATCGCAACGGGCAAATATTTCTTCTGCCTGAAAAATATTTTGAACGCCCGCTTGGATACGATTTGGAATATCATTTCTTCAACATAAGCGGAGCGGAAAATTGCCTTGGTTTCGGCTGGGCCAAAAGAGATGCGGCAACCGATGCATTGGAAGAGTTTATAGACCTTTCTCCCCGCTTAAAGCTTGATGACACCGGCTTTACCATTGTTTCAAAATCCATAAAGTGTGGAAGAGATGAAATTTCCGCTTTCACCAAGCAAGAAACATATTACCGGGCCGAACAGGGTGATGAGTTCGTTTTTAAGTACGCCAGAATTGATTTTGGCTCAACTTATGAGCTGACAATAAGGTTCACCGGAACCGGCCTAAAATATGCCTATTCTCAGGGGGAAGAGCCATAAAATTTGAGAGCGGGAAGTATCTCGCTCTTTTTTTGTTGAAATTTTGTCAAATATATGTTACAAGAGTCGCTAAACTAACAATTATTATATATATTATGGAAACAAAATTAATTACAACGCAATTAGAGTTTCACTCTAAGTGCAGCGGCATTGCAACCTTGCAAGAACTTCGCGGTTATCCGGAAATTAAAAGATATTACCGCGGAGCCGAGTCAAGTTTGGTTTGGTATCAAAGAGTTTGCCCCAACTGGTACCGAGGGGGCAATGAAGGCAAAGAAGCGGTAATCATCCCGATTCTCTCCAGCGGCAAAGCTGAAATTGTCAAGGACAATCCGATAAACATTACGGAGGCCGAAGCTATATTCAGCATTAACGGGAAAAGATATGCAGCTATCCGCGATTATCACAACGGAAGTCCGCTGATTGTTAACCGAGAGGCTTTGGTTATTCCGTCTCCTGAATGTTCTTTGGAATATTTTTTCTTCATCTCGCCTTATCATGAGGTTGAGATACCCAAAGGTTTCGGTTGGGCGTTTCGCGATGCACATGGTGTTCTGGAAAAATTCATAGATCTTTCTCCGCGCGGAGAACTCTCATACACCGATGAAGATGAATATGATATTTTTGAAACGCAAGAGGCCTATAATGCTTACAAAGACAGAAAGGCCAATAAAATATCCGAGTTGAGAAGAGCAAGTTTCTGTGCGGGAGAAAAGCCTAAATTTACCAGAGCCTTGATGTACCAAAAAATCAATTCCGGAGAAAATGTTGTGATTACATATCCGGGAAATGTGTTAGGCAATGTTTATGCATTAAAAATCACATACCGCAACGGCATTGTTGAATATGGCAAGCCCATACTTACTACCCTAAACGCCGGATAAAACCAAAAAGCAGACTTTTTTAAGTCTGCTTTTTTCGTTTATATCTTGCACTTTAGTTTATTCTCAAGTAATCTAGTCGGACTATTTTAAATTATTTTATAAGGAACAAACGATGATGTTTAATAAAAAATTCTTGTTTCTCACACCTGTATTGTTATTTACCTTAATTTCTTGCGGAGACGGCTCTCAAAAACAGACCAAAGCTCCCGAGGTTGAAGCTATAAAAGCCGCTCCCCAAAATGTTCCTCTTTCTTCCGAATATCCGGCTCGCGCCAAAGGATATAAGGAGACTGAAGTCAGGGCTCGTGTCGGCGGC